>CAYXCA010000018.1:0-18860 GCA_964463545.1 uncultured Candidatus Saccharibacteria bacterium
AACTCCCTCCGCTGCCTTAGTACTGTATTAGACATATAGAAGCAGTTTCTATTGACAATATTGATAAACCGTGCTATAATGGAACTAAGGTGGATGATTATGACCTTTTAAGTCTACCAACGGGGGTAGCGAAGGCGCCCTTTATGAATTTGGATAGTAAACCGATGCGATATTCATGGCTTTCAAGAAAAGGAGGAATTTTGATGAAGAGAGCGATGAGTGGAAAGAGAGTTTTTGTCACACTGTTCTGGGCAGCAGTCCTGATTGGTATCGTATATGCATACCTGTCGAATCGCAATGAAATTGGTGAGGCGATGGGGTATTTGCAGGATATGAATATCGCAGTTGTATTGCTGCTGATACCGGTAATTTTCTGCATGTGGAGGACTGCTGGAGGAATTTGGCATCCGTATCTGAAAGATGACGGTTTGAGCGCAGGATTACTTAGTCGTATCCAGTACGAGATTAACTTTGTTAACACGGTGTTGCCGTTTTTCAGTATTACAGGGGCAGCCTATACGTTACTGCGACTGAAAAAACTGGGAGTATCCGAAGGCAAGGCGAGCGGAATGATTGTATTCCGTTATATCATTTCCATTTCCACAAAATGGATTGAGATTGCAATCGCGATGGTAATTCTGGCGGCGATGGGCAAAACAGGAGAAATGCCGGCGTGGATCGTATGGGCTATCTGCATCCTGATTGTGCTAATCACGGCAGGTTTTGCGGCTAGCCTGGTGATCTACCAGCGAAAGGTGCGGGTTCCGCGCAGATTGACGCGCAGCCAGACCCTGGGCAAAACTGCTACGGCAATTCAGAAACAAATGGACAACTTGTTCCAGACGCTGGATTTGATCTTTAGCCGGAAAGGTGCACTATTGCAGTCGTTTTTGTGGGGGATGATATATTCTCTGTTGGAAGTACTGCCGTTTTGGGTGGTAGCCACAGCGATGGGTCACCCGGAATTATTGCTGCCAATTATTATTGCATCCGGCGTAGCGATTACGGTGGGTATAATTATACCCACTCCGATGGGAATCGGAGGGTTTGACGGTGCCATGATACTCTTGCTTGGTAATATGGGTAACAGTGTTGCTCTGGTATCAGCGCTAATAATCACAACACGAATTTTAGTGTTGGGTGGAAGTGCAATTACAGGCATTCCATTTTGGATGATCGGGATGCGAAGTATTGAAGACAAAGAATAAAAGCCGAATATTGCTGAACGTTTTTGCTATCCAAATTAGCCGAGAGGCTCCATCTGACGATGGGGCCTTTTAGCATTTTTATGCTATAATTATCCTATGAATTTATCGGAAGAACTAATCTGGAGAGGTTTTCACGCCGAAACCTCGATTAAAGACCCGGCGGAATTAGATAATCGGGCAAGCAAAAAGTTCTATTGGGGCGCCGACCCATCGGCTGATTCCCTAACGATTGGCAACCTGGCGGCAGCCATGATGTGTGCTTGTTTTGTGCGCCACGGTTATCAACCGTATCTCTTGGTAGGTGGGGCGACCGGCCAGATTGGCGACCCAAAAGATAACGGTGAGCGCGATCTGAAACCACTGGAAGAAGTGGAATATAATAAGGCCCGCATCGGTGCACAGATGCGAAACATCGTGCGGAGCGACGAACTGGTGATGGTGGATAACTATGACTGGTTCAAAGACATGAACTACCTGACGTTTTTGCGCGAAGTGGGCAAAGCGTTTTCGATGACGCAACTGCTAGACCGGCAATTTGTACAAAACCGCATCGGTGAGGGTGGCAGTGGAATTTCTTACGCTGAGTTTTCTTACACTTTGATTCAAGGATACGACTTTTTGCATCTATATCGTGAGTACGGAATTGATTTGCAACTCTGTGGAGCGGATCAGTTTGGCAACTGTTCGAGCGGAATTCATCTGATTAAGCGCCTAGAAGGGACGACGGCCGATGCGTGGAGCACGCCGCTAATTATTGATCCGGCCACGGGACGGAAATTTGGCAAATCGGAGGGTAATGCTGTGTGGCTGGATGCCGAGAAGACTTCGATTTTTGATTTTTATCAATTCTGGATCAATCAACCGGATAGTGCGGTGGAATATTTACTGAAAATTTATACCCTGTACGACAAGCCAGAGGTAGAAGCGATTTTGGCTGAGCATGCCGAACATCCGGAGCAACGCGTGGCGCAAAAGGCGTTAGCAAAGGGTGCAACTGAGGTGGTGCACGGCAAAGATGCAGCCGAAGCGGTGATTGCGCTAAGTGAGCGGCTGTTTACGGAAGATTTGAGTAGTCTGAGCGGTGAAAAAATTGTAGAAATGGGCAATTTCTTGGCTAAAGGGCAGATGTCGGACAAATTGTATGATATTTTGGTAAAAACTGGTCTGGCAAATAGTAAGACTGAAGCACGCAAACTGGCTACGGCGGGAGCGATTACGGTAAATGGCACCAAGGTGACAGAGGACGTGCCGATTGATCAAATTGCGATTGTGAAGCGCGGCAAGAATAAGTTTGCGGTGGTGATGTAAAGAGTTCTGTGGGCAAAGTGACAGCAAAATGACAATTCCCTGCTAGGTATGGTAGTTTTGATGCTGTTTGTGTTATAATAGGGGCATGGTAAAAACTGCGAACGACTCTGGTAGCAAGCCTACCAAAAGAGAAAAAATGGGGGTATATTCTAGTTTGGTAACAAGTCAGACAAGGAAACTGACGAAGAGCGTCAAAGAGAAGGCTTCCCAGGTGACAAAGAGAAAAACGAATAATAAAACTAAGGCCAACTTGCGTCCGTTGCCAAAAGAGCAGCCAGCGAGGTTTTTTGCGCACTTCCGGTGGGAAAGAATTAAGGCGTACTGGTTCTCTAAGGCAGGCCTGAAGCGCATTGGCAAAATTTTTGCGGCCTGTGTGCTGATTGGCATTATTTTAGTGGGCGCTTTGTTTGTATATTACAAGAGCCAACTGAAAGAAATTCAGTTGGGCAACTTGACGATTTCTGAAACCGTGAATACCTACCTAGACCGCAATGGTGTGGTGCTATGGGAAGACAAGGGTGATGCTGACTATCGTTTGGTGGTGGACGGCGACCAAATTTCTACCTATGTACGCCAGGCAACCGTGGCGATTGAGGACCGCAGCTTTTATAGCCACCCAGGCGTGGATATTTCCGCATTGGTGCGGGCAGCACTGTCAACTTTGACGGGGCGAGGGGTGCAAGGTGGCTCCACTTTAACACAGCAGTTGATTAAACAACTCTACTTCTCTGATGAGGCAGCAAGCGAAAACCGCGGTGGTATCGCGCGAAAGGTGAAGGAACTGATCCTTTCGATTGAACTGGAGAAGATGTACAGCAAAGAGCAGATTATTACCATGTATCTGAATGAGTCGCCTTATGGTGGTCGACGAAATGGCATTGAAAGCGCAGCGCAGACTTACTTTGGCAAAAGCGCAAAAGATTTGAACCTGGCGGAGAGCGCTTTGCTGGCTTCGATTCCGAACAACCCAGCATATCTAAACCCGTATTACGAGGCTGGGAATGAGGCTCTGCTCGCTCGCCAGCACAAGACTTTGGACGTGATGGCGGAGATGGGATATATTACTGCCGAAGAAGCGGCCGAGGCCAAGGAAGTGCCGATTTTGGACCAGATTTTGCCAGAGTCGACCCAGTATGACAATATCAAGGCGCCGCACTTTGTGATGGAAGTGAAGAAGCAACTGGAAGAAAAATACGGTATTCAGACGATGCGTACCGGTGGTTACACCATCACAACTACACTGGACTACCGCGCGCAAGAGATGGCTGAAGCGGCCGTGGCTGAGGGTGCCAAGAATTTGAAATCAAATGGCAGTGATAACATTGCTTTGGCTTCGGTGGATACTGAAACTGCGCAGGTGATTGCGATGGTGGGCTCAGTAGACTGGAATACGCCGGTGTATGGTGAGGTGAACGCAGCGACTTCTCCGCTAGAACCAGGCTCTTCCATTAAGCCATTGCTTGATTTTACGCCACTATTTTCGCTAGCGGGGGACAAGGTTTATAGTCCAGGTACGGTTTTGAAGGATGAGAATATCGACTCAATTTACTGTGCGGGGTATACGGGGCAATGTGCTCTGCGCAACTTTACTGGTAGATTCTACGGTGATGTGACAATTCGCCAGGCACTGGGTAACTCGCTCAACATTCCGGCGGCGAAGGCTTTGGCGATCGTGGGAATTGATAATGCGCTCGAGATTTTGCACGGACTTGGAGATAAAAATTATTGTGCAGGTGGTAGCACTGCAGGACTTTCAATGGCGATTGGTAGTGGTTGCACGGTGTTGCCAGTGGAACATGCCAACGCTTATGCTTCAATTGCGCGCGGTGGTGTATATAAAGATTTGGCTTATGTGTTAGAACTAAAAGACCAAAGTGGTAAGGTGGTGGAATCTTGGGAAGATGTGGCCGGCAAGCGCGTTGTGGACGAACAAGTGGCCTATGAGATTTCTAGTATCTTGGGTGACTCTTCGGCTCGACAGTTGGTGTTTGGTCCATCTGGTACTGCGCCGGGGTTCGTAGTGAATGGGGTCTGGACTGGTACTAAGACCGGTACTTCCACTACTTCCAATAGCGCCGTGGCGAAAGATTTGTGGATGGCAAGTTATTCTACGGCAGTGGCGACAGTGGTGTGGAATGGCAACCACGATGGTTCGGGCTTGCGTAGTAGTTCGAACAATGTGACACGAATTGTAGTGAATAGTTATATGGAGAATGTCCACAAGAACCTCTATGCGCAGGAGGGCAAGTGGAAGTCGGGTGACCAACCGGTTAAGCCGTCGGGAATTCAGACTTTGACCGTAAATGGCAAGACCGATATTTGGCCATCTTGGTACAACGATAAGAATTCTGGCATCGTCAAAGAAACTGTAGCCTTTAACAAGAAAAATGGTCTACGTGCTGCTGATTGTACGCCAGAAAGTCAGCGAGTAGAAATCGAACTAACAAAGTATGTCGACCCGGTGTCGAAGACAGAAACTTGGCATACGCCAGATGGCTATAATTATAACGAAATGGATACCTGTGAGGTGGTGAATGCAGAGATTACAATTACGCGGCGTATTGTGAGTGGCACAAGCGATAATCTAGAAATTAAAATCACTGAAGGCTCGAGCGATTTGTCGACTTATCGGGTAATCGTAGATGGGAAAGAAATTAAGACTGGCCAGGTGACTGAATCGATATTGGCGAATGGGTTGATTTATCCGGTGACCGGCGCGGAGAAGAATGTGACAGTGGAAGTAATTGATGCGGATGGAAAGACCGTACGCAAGGCGTTTACATCGTTTGCAACGAGTGGCACCAGCGGTAGCGCATCCTCTGGAACGGTTCCGGGAAATAACTAATACCTAGCAGAACGAAGCCCCGCAGATGCGGGGCTTTTGAGTATAGTTATTATTGCGTTTTACTTTCGAGATTTGTTGGCACTAGATTTGACTGAAGTAGGTCTTGCGTTGGTAGTCTTAGTAATAGTCTTGGCGATAGTTTTGCTGGTTGTTCGAGTTGTAGACTTATTTGCAGGTTTGTTAGTAACTTTATTGGCAGTTTTATTCGTAGCCTTGTTCGCAACTGGACGAGCAAACATCATGGTGCCGGCAGCAGTTTGATTGACACGAATAAACTCCACCTCGATTTCTTCACCAACTTTCTTGCTAGCGTGATCCACTACCACCATGGTGCCATCCCTGAGATAGGCCACGCCTTGATCAACTCCGCTGCCAACGGTAACGATTTTGACTTTGGCCTTTTCTCCAGGAAGATACTCACCGCGAAGCACCAGCGCCAAAGCATTAAGATTAAGCGTGTCGATATGCTCGGTGGCAGCCACTTTTTCTAAATTGAAATCGTTGGTGAGGATGGCGCCACGATTTTGTCTGGCGAGATCAAGTAGGCGATTATCGACTGGGGTACGATCGAGTTGGTCAGGGAAGATAGTTACGTTAAAATGGACTACTCGCTCGAGTTCGCGCACGGAGTCAAGGCCCGCACGAGCCCGCAGACGCTTATCGTGATCCTTGCCGTCGGCCAACAATTGCAATTCTTGGATGACGCTACGGGGGATGATCAAATCGTCACTGATAAAACCGGTTTGAGCGACAGCGAGCAAACGCGGGTCCATCAAGGCCGAAGTATCCACATACACTTTGCGCTTCTGATTCGACCCCATAATTGGAGTCTTTTTGATATTTTGCACGGTAAGAACCGTAGTTTCTGCTAAAATTAGCAGAGCAATAATCAATATAAATAATTCCATATTTTCTTATTATAACATATTTACCCTATAGAACTTCTCGTTTATCCATGTGTCACATAGCGTCAATCCAGAACAAGAAATGACGAGTTGTTTTTTCACTTATCTCCACTTTATTATGTCTAATACAGTACTAAGGCAGCGGAGGGGGTGACCGTACCAAAGTATATTCGTAAGCGACGGATTAACCGAAGTATCAAAGTTAAGCACATAGACACGAGTAATCGGCGTATCCGCATGTGATGACAGATAATCGCCGTTTCGACCAAACATTCTAAAAGCACCATTAATATAAGACAGATCAGTAATTCCGCTGCGCACGAAGTGGCTCAGTTTTCGTGCGCAGCGGGAGCATCGGACTACCAATTACAGGCACTTTTAGAAGTGCTAGTGCTTATGCTCAAAACTGGTCATCGCACTCCACCACGAATAGTGCTTATTATTTTGGACTCAGTCCAACCAGTGTTAGCCCATCTTCCATTCCCAACGCCTATTGGTATGGTTACCCCCTCCGCTGCCTTAGTACTGTATTAGACATATAGAGTGAAAACCCAGGTTGCGTTCGCTTCCTGGGTCTAGGTTATCTAATCCACAATATAAGTCAGGTCAGGCTCGAGCTGAAAGTTGTGAGTTGTGTTTTCCGGGAGAGTAACGTAGTTTGACGCTGAAATACAGTACTCTTTTAAACCCAGAACACCAGCAATCGAGCAATGTTGATCATCGTTGCCGCTCTGCGCACCGCTCACAGTGACATACACCCTCATAAAATCCACACCGTCAAGCTTGATGGTTGTGAAAATTACGCCACCATCTATTGCGTACCCGTTATCAGGTATCATATACTGCAGCTTTTCGCGAAGCTCGGTGGCCTCCAACGCCTCAGGAATGTTGTTCTTTACCGCCCATTCATCAAAATTACGTTTCCAAGAGGCATAAGCAACTTTGAGCGCTGAATAACCATAGCAGTTTACCGACACTTTGCTACCATCCTTACAGACGAACTGGATCGTGTGGCTGCCTTCCGGATTAATCTTATAGATGAACTCACGTTCGCAGACATCTTTTACTCCGGACACCGGAAAGGTACCAAAGTCACTCAATCCATCACCAAGCCATGCTTCAGCGAGCGTCGACAGTGGTACCATAGTAATTCTGATACATCCGTTTTTGCAGTCCCGGAGCTCCGGGACTGCAAAGGCAGCCTGCCTTGTCCTGTTCACGATGTAATGCACCAAGTCCTGATACTTCAGATTAAATAAGCTATCATAATTTTTCTCCATTCTAATCACCTTCCCTTCATATTCATGGAGAATGCTTGAAAAATGCTCCCGTGCTAAAATTTCACGAGCCTACATTGTAATTTTAGCACAGATACTGTATTTTGTCAAGATACGGGCTATTCGAACGTTGTTTTACTCTGAAATTACTAAAGTTCTACCTGGTCTATGCCATGCTCACGCGCATATCTGGCGTTGTCGTCAATGATTTTTTGATATTCTTGGACTAAATCATCACGCTTTTCTAGTCTAGCAATATCAATTGCAAGATGGTAACGTGAAGCGTGGTTGACGCTGAGCATCTGGAAAGGCGTAGTAGTGCTACCATGCTCCTCAAAACCGTGCACGTGTAAACGCTTAGGATCAGCATACTGCGTGAGAATTTGTTGCAGAGTGGCAGGATAACCGTGAAAATTAGCGATAATTGGACGATCTTTGGTAAAGAGTTTTTCAAAATCAACTGGTTTAAGTTTATTGTCTGTAGTACCGATAGCATTGTAAGACAAAGCGGAAATGTTGACAAAACGGAATTTCTTATCGGGAAGATCTTGACGGAGAATCTCGACGGCCTTGATGGCTTCACAAGAAACAATATCACCGGCGGCGGTCAAAACATAATCAGGGTTTTCGTCGGAAACAAACTCAAAAACGCTGGCACCGCCATGACTAAACTGGTCGTCAGCCTGGTGCGAATCGAGCCAACGTGGCTGCTCAGTCTTGTTAAACGTTGTAAGATTTACAACGTTTGTGGAATTGAGCATATAGATAAAGGCAGCCTCGGCAGCGACATCATCCACTGGAAAAAGACAGTTACTGCGATTGCTCGGAAGACTAAGTAAAGTGGAAATGAGTGCAGGCGACTGATGCGTAAAACCGTTGTGGTCTTGGCGCCAGCAAGTACTAGTTGATAAAAGATTAGCCGCAGGATAGTTGGGACGCCATTTCACCTGACTAGACTGGTCGAGAAATTTGAGATGTTGAAGAACTTGTGAGGTAATAATCGTAAAGAAGGCCTCGTAACTTGTCATCATGGCAGTGCCACCAGCAATCAAATGCCCAACCATGCAGGCGAATAAAGTGTTCTCGGACAAAAGTTCAACGATGCGACCGTCAACAGATTCTGGTAGATCGAAATCTTGGCGTGGCAAATCCCAGGCACGGGCTGACACCTCAAAAACCGCATCAAGTTTATTACTGGTGGTTTCGTCGGGGGAGAAAAGATAAAAATCTTCGTGCTTAGACATGTACTCGGCCATGACGGCACCGAGGCTACGCGCGGGGGAGAAACTTTCCTGGCCAGGGTTCTCTACAGCATCAATCATAGTGTAAATCCTTTCTCGGGGTTAAATAGTTCGGCAAAGTGATAACTTTCGAGCCAGGCCTGAAGGGTTTTGAGCTCGGCAGGATTGGTTTTAGCCTCGGGGAGTGGGATTTGATGAGCCAAGAAATTACCAGCAACCTTGTGACCGTTGACCTCCTTGGGGCCAGTGGCGCCTTTTTCGGTACGGAGCACGAGAAAGGGATGTTCATATTTGGCAGATTGTTCGAGAACGGCCTGGAAGATTTCCGGGCTATCACCCTTGATAGCAATTGGTGTATAACCAAAGCCGCGGATGAGCTCGTGCAATTCACGCTCAGACTTGCGAGCATAAAGTGTGGGTGCAGAAATTTTGTAACCATTGAGGTGCAAAATCGGAATCACTTGACCGTGAGCGTGATGGTTGCCGACTAGCTTTACCAAATTGAGTGAAGATAGCGCGGTGGCAGTTTCTAATTCCCCGTCACCCAACATTACGGCGACGGTGCGCTCGGGGTGCCCCAGTACATAGCCATAAGCGGCACCGAGAGCATAGCCTAGTTCCCCACCCTCACAGATAACTCCAGGAGTGAACGGGCTGGCGTGTGAAGGAAAACCATCCGGCCAAGAAAAGTTACGACAAACATAAGCAATACCTTTGGCGTCACGTGTAGCCTTGGGGTCGACCTTTTCTAGATCGCCGTCAATAAACAAATTCGCTTGCAAAGCCGGGAAACCATGGCCAGGGCCGAGAATAAAAGAGAAATTTGGGTCAACCACGCTGGTGTCGGCGGGCTTTTCTTCGGTGTCGACTAATTTAGCACCAACGGCAAAAGGATTGATGGGCTGCGCAGTCTTGGTGGGCTTGGTAGTTGGACGATTCACTTGCTCATCTTTGCTAAAATAAGCCCGGAGATTTGCATAAGCAACATTAATACCATGACAAGTGCCCCAGTGGCCAAGCAAACGCGGTTTGATATCATCCGGCGTGAGTGGCTCATCCAGCAAGAAATCGCTCTGCAAAAACAATTGCGCGACTACTAAATAATCACAAGCGCGGACGCGACGACCGATGCGAGCAAGCACTTTCCCATCATGACTCTTCATATATATTATTGTAGCACTGTTTAGCGCTAGCGCAAAGAGTTCGTTGATCTTTCCTGCATAAATACACTTTTCCTTGGGCCGCTCTGGGCCGCTTGAGCCAAGTCTTTATGCCCTACGGAAAAGATATTTATGCGTGCAGGTCGACGAATTATTTATGTTTGACCTTGACCATGGCGGCGCGAATCACGGCGCCATCGTACATATAGCCGGGGCGGAGAGTTTCGGCAATGACTTCAGTGTCGCCTTCATCATCCTCGACCGAGATAGCCTCGTGCAAATCGGGGTTAAATTCTGTGCCTGGAGTGGAGTTAATCGTAGTAAGACCTAGACTTTGCAAAGTTTTGTCTAGGCTTTTGCGCAATGGCGCGAGTTGTTCGGAATAAGCATCAATAGCGCGCGAAAAATCGTCAACCAATGGGAGAAATTTGGTAACTGTAGCATATTTAGCGGCTGCCATGGCCTGAGATTTTTGAACTTCGACCTGCTTGCGGAAATTCTCAAAATCGGCGCGCGTGCGCTGGAGGTCGTTGGTAAGTTCGACGAGCGCAGCCTCGGCGGCATTTGGCGCTTCTGTCATATCTTGAGCGTCTGACGCAGGTGATTCTGCTGGAGTTTCTTGCGAACTCGAGGCTTCTACTGAACTGTTATCTTTAACTTCGACTTTGGACTTTTTCATTCTTTCTCCTTGATTATTTTATGGCTAGTGCAGTTTCGAGCATGCCTCCGGCTTGACGTACAAGTGACATGACTTTGGCATAATTTTGGCGAGTGGGACCAAGTACACCAATGTAACTACGATCAGAATAGGGCGAGCGGAAACGACTAATAATCAGTGAAACTTGAGAAGTCTTACCAATCGGGTTTTCTTGGCCGATGAAAATATTGAGCGGTTGGCCTGGGGCAGCTTCGCGTAGCCAAGGTTCGAGATTATCAAGCAATTTTGCGACGGCTTGGACACGTTGATTATCGAGAAATTCCGGCTGCGTGAACAAGCGAGCGATACCAGACATATATAATTGATCGCCAATTGTGGCCAGACCGAGATTCCCTGTGAGTTCAACAAGCGAATCGACGGCGCCACGAATGGCATAATCTGCCCGTTCTTGAGAACTAATGCGGACTTCAAGCACGCGATTACTGCGCTCGAGTGGCTTGTCTTCATGTGCACCTGACAGTTGCGTAACGTTGGACATACGTTCGGGCTGCTCGGCCAAGGTATTAACATAATAGCGATAACCGGCATCGGTTGGCACCCGACCAGCGGAAGTATGAGGCTGAGCAATTAAACCGGACTCTTCAAGACGAGCCATTTCGGCACGAATTGTAGCCGAAGAAACATTAAAAAGTTTAGCCAAAGTGACACTACCTACTGGAGTGGCGATTTCGGCATATTCTTCGATAATTGCAAAGAGAATTTCCTCTTGGCGTTTACTGAGATTCATACATATATTATATATGATTAGCACTCTTTTATCAAGACTGCTATTTTATGAACTTATCCACCAGTTTTGCACAGTCAGATAAAAGTTTTCCACAGGTTTTCCACAAGGTAATCGATATTTCCTAGCCTAGAGTATGATATAATGCGTTTATGGAAGAGCAGTTACAAACAATCAAGACATGGCTCGGCACGGGCAGTATAAACGTATTTGGTTTGCCAATGAGTGGCAAAGACACTGTTGGAGTGAGATTAGCCGAAGCAATTGGTGGAAAGTTTCTGTCTTCGGGCTTGATTGTGCGGGCGATGGAGAAATCGACAAATCAGGACGTTTCTGGTGGTGGTAAGTTGGTGCCACAAAATTTATTTTATGACTGGGTTTTACCATATTTTGAGAAAGTTGAACTGCGGGAGTATCCGTTGGTTTTGTCATCAATTGGGCGCTGGAATGGCGAAGAAGATCAAGTAATGAGCGTCGCAAGGTCGAGTGGGCATCCGATTAAGGCAGTAGTGATGCTGCAACTATCAGAGCAAGATGTGATTGGGCGCTGGGAAGCAGCAAAACTCCTGAACGACCGCGGTTTGCGAGCGGATGACGCTGACCCAGAGATCTTCCAGACGAGAATTAACGAATTTCGTGAGAAGACAATACCAGTACTCAAGCATTATCAAGAGTTAGGGCTTCTTGTGCCGGTGAAGGCTGATGCCCCGCGCGACCAAGTCTTTACGAATGTGGTAAAGGCGTTGGCAGATTTTGCGAGCCATCCGAACGATTTCACGGCGAAACTGTAATAATATATAGATTATCCCAATTAAGACTAGCAGGACCACTATACCAAGGGCGGTAAAAGTAGTTTTGTCGGAGTAGGTATTAGGAACAAGAGCGTAGCCGGCGCCGTTGTTTTCGGCTTTGATTTTGCGGCAACGATTAGTTTCTGGGTTACGTTCATAACCTTCAGTACATGGTTTAGGTTCACTAGTTGCAGTTTCGAGATTTTTGCAGCGGCCAGTGAGCGGGTTACGGTATTTGCCGGCAGGACATTCAGCCAGCACTCCCGAACTAGAAGTGTTAGTGGTAGTAACTTTGATGCAATTTCCAGTTGCAGGGTTAATGACTTTGCCAGTAGGGCAAGTACGGAATTCTTGATAGATATTTGTATTGCCCGGTGTAGCGGCATAGGTGAGATCCCAAGATTCTGAGCCGTCAACATCAATAAATTTAGCGTAGGTGACAGATTTCTTCTGCCCGTGCGGATACGCCAAAACATCGAGAACTGTTTTATCTGTATCAAGTAACTCGATACTATTGGAAGAACTAGGGTTTTTGGTGAGCGAGAGGCTCGGAGTAAATTTACTTGGGTAGACCACGAAGTAACCGTCGGCAACAATTTTGCCACTTAGTGGATATGATTTTTTCTTATAATTTAGCGTACAGCCATTCAGGTCAATGTCTTGATCGGTGGCATTATACAATTCAATAAACTGTTCGGATACATCTTTATCGTAGTAAGACAATATTTCGGTAAATTCTATGCCGCGACATTTCGAAACGGGTTCAGTGCTAACTGGCGGAACATCTGAAGACGGCGGTGTAGTACCACTGGGCTCATCGCTAGGTTTGTCTGGAACATCAGTGGAGTTTTCAGGAGTATTATCCGAAGAATCGTGGCTAGGTGGAGTTTCTTCTGGATCGGGTGGAAGTTGCAAAGCAGGATGTTCTGCATCATAATGTGGTTGATAATCGGTAAATACATGGGCAAAAACTCCAGTATTATCGTCGCGTACTAATATGGAAGGCTTTTTACTATTAAAGACCGGGACACAATCGTCATCTTTTGACCAACAAATTTGGTCAACAACTTCATCATGATATAAAACTTCAAGTTTAGCATTCGTCATGGCAAGCGTGGTAGTGTAAACCATATCTGCCTCGGTACTATTTTCCGTGCGCGCTAAGCGCAGGAGGAGAAACTCGCCGACCATGGAACTCCCTTCAGAAAAGTTAAGCAAGGTCGTCTGTTTGCCGCTAGAATTGACATAGCGGAGCGAATAGCCGGCGAGCGAGAGTGAAGCGTCGGTAGTGTTCTGAAGTTCGATGAATTCGCCGACGTCGCGAGTTCCATCTACGGTATAGCCTGGATTGATAGCCTTGATAATCAGCGCACTGGAGAGTTTGGGAGTTTCGGCCGGCAAATTGGGACTACTGGGCAAATCAGAAGATTCGGTAGGCTGTTGGATAATTACAGTATCGTTGTCAGGCAGGCTTCCAGTTGCAGAATTAGCAGAAGCAGTAAAATTCTGATTAATACTTATGGTATTATGAAAACTCAAGCAGCCCAATAACAAGAAACTGGCTAAAGTTTTTATGCTTAAATAGGGTATTATTTTCTTCATGACGGGAGTGTAGCACAAATTTGAAAAAATTAGCAAGCATAAGTATGATATAATTTGAATATGGAGATGATTATTCCCTATAGTGAGGTGTTTTTAGCCGCTGTGATTCACGCGACTTTGCAGTTGGAACTTGGTGCTTTGCTGCTGTTGTACCATGCCAGTATCGGTAAACATGTGCGCAAAAAAACTAAACACTTAGTGAGTAGTTATATTTCTGGAATTGGCACTTTGATTTTGCTGAGTTTGGCGGCAATAGCCTTCGCGTTTGATCGTTATTTTGGCAAAGCCTTGTATGTGGAAGAATTAATGATTATTGTAGGAATGCTAGTAGCGCTCGCGATTGCGTCGTGGATATTTTATTATCGCCGCGGGCGGAGCACGGAACTTTGGTTACCGCGGAGCGTAGCAAGATTTATCGACAAGCGCGCAAAGTTGACCAATAGCAATACCGAAGCGTTTTCCTTGGGGCTTCTCACTAGTTTGGCAGAGATGCCGTTTACATTGGTTTTATTGGTGATAGCGGCAAATAGTATATTAGAATTACCTTACCTCCATCAACTAATTGCAGTTGCGGTCTACGCTATTATTGCAATTTTGCCATCAATTATATTACGCTTCGCGATTCGTAGAGGGCAAACGGTAGTAGATATTCAAAGGTGGCGCGTAAAACACAAGACTTTTTTCCGAATTTTGACTGGTACTGGGTTCTTGGTATTAGCATTCTTTATCTTTTCGTTTGAGGTGTTATCATGATGCAGAATGATAAAAAAGTAAAGCAAAAGCGCAATATAATTAAGCGCAAGCAAGAAACAGCAATAAGTTATGCTTTTGATGAAGAAACACTGAAAGCAGAAATCTTAGCAGAAGCGGTAAAATTACGCATTGCAGAAACCGTAGCAAAAACAATAGCAGATAAAGTAACAAAAAATGTAGCCATATGGGTAGCAAAACGTGCTGCTGTGACATTGGATGATGTTAACCGACGCGTTGGCATGGAAATGGCAAAGTATAACGCAGATTTGTCTTATGTTTATCAAAATCGTGGTAAAATAATATAAATATGGTGGGCAAAAACTAATGGCAAGATACGATTATCAGTATTTGGTGGTGGGTAGCGGCGCAGCAGGTAGCGCGGCGGCTTTGATGGCAGCCGGCATGGGTTATCGTACAGCAATTGTGGAAGCGGATCGTTGGGGTGGCACCACATTGAACTACCGTGATATTCCCTATAATGCCGCGCTTAATTTTAGTCAACTTTACGCTGGAGCGGTGGCCGGTTCGCGTTTTGGAATGTCGAGCACGACTTTGCGTTATAATTATCCGACCGTCTTGAATTGGCAGGCGACAGCGGTACGACGTGCAGGCGGGGGAAATCGCAAAGTGTTTGAGAATGCCGGCGTTGACTGCTATCGTGGTTTTGCACAGTTTATTAGTTCGCATGAAATTGCAGTTGGCAAGCAACAGTTAAGTAGCGAAAAATTCTTGATTGCCACAGGCACAAACATTGCCGTAAATGGAATTTCTGGAATTGATACAGTAAGTTGTTGGTCGCCAGATACAGCACTAAGAATGGCAAAATTACCAAAAGTTATTGGCATAGTTGGTGGTGGTTCGACTGGTTGTGAACTGGCAGAATATTTCTCTGCTCTGGGCGTAAATGTGGTTTTAGTAGAGGCACAAGACCGTTTGCTTCCCCGTGAGGATCCAGAAGTGAGCGAAGTGATTGAAAAACATTTGAAGAGCTGTTTTGGCATGAAGATCTTGTTAAATTCGCGCGTGATTGCTTTGCAACAGGATCCTGGCGAGCAACAAATCATTTTTATTCGTGGTGGACAGGAGAAATCTGTGCGCGTGCAAGCAATTGTTTTAGCCACAACGCCAGAACCAACTACAGATATCGGGCTAGAAAATGCTGGTGTGAAATTTTCTTATCGCGGAGTTGACGTGAACCAGAGTTTGCGTACTTCAAATGGGCATATTTGGGCAGCAGGCGACGTGATTGGTGGAGAAAGTTCAACCGAAAAGGCGACTTACGAGGGAAAACTGGCAACCTTGAACGCTTTAAATGGTGCAGGAAATATAGTGAATTATACTGGTTTTGTGCGGATGACCAATACTTTACCACGGGTAGCAAAAGTTGGGCTAAACGAGGTTGAATGTGTACAAATCAAGCAAAGATATAAGTCGGCAATTGTGCCACTGGATGCAATTAGCGCTTCAAACACTAGTGATTTTCGGGCGGGTTTTGTAAAATTATTGATAAATTCCAAGGCACAGGTTATTGGTGCAACGGTAGTGTCGCCAGAGGCAGATTTGGTAATTCAGGAAATTGTGCTGGCGATTCGAAGTGGACTAAAAGTAGAAGAGTTAGCCGGAACGCCACATGTGGCAACAGGTTGGGCTGAAGCCGTGCGCATGGCGGCAAGAGAACTGGCACAGTAAGTTGTCGATGCTGTGCTAAAATTCTTGTACGATGGTGCCAGAGCGGCGTTTGAGGGCAAGTTCGAGGTTGTCTGGGTTGGTGATGACGCCAAAACGTTTCTTGCCCGCAAACGCCGCGACTGCTTGAATCTTGGGCAGCATCGACCCTACTCCAAAATGCCCGGCCTTGATATGCTCAATTACTTCGCGTGGGGTAAGCATGCCAAGGGCGATTTGGTCGGGCTGCCCAAAGTTTAGATAAGCATTCGGCACCGCAGTGACTGAAACGAAAATGTCAGCCTTCACCAGCTCGGCGAGTTTTGCGGCGGCGAGATCTTTGTCGATTACCGCATCAACTCCTTTGAGAATTTTGAGAACTTTAGTGCGGACAACTGGAATACCGCCGCCGCCGACGGCGATCACAATCGTGCCGTTCTGGACCAGCGACATGATTTCTTTGCGCTCCACAATATCAATTGGCTTAGGTGACGGCACGACGCGGCGGTAGCCGCGGCCGGCGTCTTCACGCATTTCCCAGCCGCGGAGTTTGGTAAGGCGCACGGCTTCTTTGGCATCATAAAATTCTCCGATTGGTTTGGTGGGATGACGAAACGCTGGATCGTTACGATCAACAACTACCTGCGTTACTACACTAATAACTTTTTTGCGTTGTTTATTACGCGCAAAAGCATTGTCAATTGCTTGCGAAAGCCAATAGCCAATTTGTCCTTGACTCATAGCGACCGCGGTTTCCAAAGGCATAGCCGGTGCCGCCGCCGTGCCTGCATTTTCTTCATGTACGAGAATATTCCCTACCTGCGGGCCATTACCGTGTGCGATGATAATTTCGTATTTTTCCGATAATTTAGCAATTACCTCACCAATTTTGCTAGCCACGGCTTTTTGTGCTTCGGCTGTAACTTCGCCATTTTGTTGCAAGGCGTTACCGCCCAGCGCAATCACCACCCTAGTTTTACTCATTTTTTACCTTTTTTGATGTAGGTATCTTCCTTCTCCAAAGTAGCACGCAAAGTATATTCGCGACAATGGTTCTCGGAATTACAGTTGGCGACCTCGTAACTATAAGAACTACCCTCAATGCCAAGATTAGTCCCCAGCGGATCAGTAAAGAACTCAGGATCAATCACAGGTAAGATTTCTTCGTTAATCTCGGCCGGGTAATAACCGTATTTAGGATAATAATATTCTTCTAAAGCATAATACATAGCGTTGATGGCGGTCTTGCGATGATCATCACGATTCATTGCCTCAACATTGGCCTTTTGAATAAAGAAGATCACTAGAAGCAATGCAGCGAACGCGCCCACAACCATAAGTTCAAGGACAGTAAAGCCTTTTTTGTCTTTCATAAAACCATTATAACATAAAGCAGAAAAATTTGTCTACTCCACCCACCACTCGATATGTCACATAGCGTCGGTTCGGAACAAAGAATGACAAGCTGGGACTTGTCGTTCTTTGTTAACTCACACTACTATATGTCTAATACAGTACTAAGGCAGCGGAGGGGGAAACTATACCAGCGGTCGTCCGGACCCCATGATGGTCGAATTACCGTTGCAGTAAAGTTAAAATTGTAGCCACTAGTAACGGCTGCGCCATCAGTGCGAGTAGATGTTCCGCATGATGACCAGCCATGGCCATCGTAACCAGCATTTCTCAAGGTGCCAGCAGTACGAGGTAATTCTATAAACCCGCTGCGCACGAAATAGGCAAACAAAGTATAGACATTTTAGTAAAAACTTGCTAGGATAGGATTAGTTGTTTATGTTATTGCTTCAGATTTTCGTCTGAAGCAATTTTTGTACGGATATACATTACTGCAATCGCGCACAACAGACGAATTCGTAGGAATAGTCTAGCCATAAGCCTATCTCCTTTCCCACCACACTCCATCAAGTTAATTTGTCTGGGGACTTTGCTTGCCCACTCTGAGCCTAGCACAAATCAAAAGAAATTAGCAAGCACAAGCGTTAATAAAAGACAACTTTGTTAGAACTAACAGATGTGAGTGCGCGTTGAACTTGTAACACAGTTACAAGTTCAACTTACCGAAAGGTCCTTGCTTCGTGCGCAGCGGGTACCTCAATCCGGATAATGGTAAGTCTTGGGACGCTGGCTGGGGTGGATATATTTGGTCGTCCTATGGATTATCTACTCATAGTGATGGTACTGCTGACCCTAGTGCCTACAATCTCCGCTTCGGCCCCTCTGGCATCTACTCATCGGTTGGTCTATATAATCGTTGGGCTGGTTTCCCCCTCCGCTGCCTTAGTACTGTATTAGACATATAGAGCAGAAAGAGTTGGCTTTACTTCGTGCGCAGCGGGTTAATAAATTTAGTTAGTCCGCTTTGGGGAACTGGTAATGCCGGCGATTATTGGTCATCAATGGCGGTTGCCTATGTATCCGATATCTCGGCTAATGCTTATAATTTCTTCTTTACGGACATAGCCAATACGGCGTCAAATGGGCCAGGCAGTCGCTGGCATGGTTTCTCCCTCCGCTGCCTTAGTACTGTATTAGACATATAGAGTACAAAAAGAAAGATGCTACATATAGTAACATCTTTCTGAATAATGTCAATGGTAGTACCGACTGGGATCGAACCAGTGACCTTGGGCTTATGAGTCCCACGC
>CAYXCA010000019.1:0-18557 GCA_964463545.1 uncultured Candidatus Saccharibacteria bacterium
AGCAGGCGGCTCATAACCGCTTGGTCGTTGGTTCGAACCCAACCGCCCGCACCACCAGATAGCCGTGAGGGCTGTTTTTTGTTTTTCAGATTACTTGTGGACGGCGGCGTTTCCGGCTGCGCAGGCGCAGAATTACCCAGAAAATAATCAGCAGAATGAAGAACGCCACAGCACCAGCCAGCCAAATTGGGCAACAAATAACTACTTGATCAAAAGTATAAGTCTGGTCAAGGAAAGAAATAGTCTGAGTAACCTTAAAGACACCGAGTTTGGGGGCGCCATCCCACGTGATAGCATTACTGCGCTGAGTTTCGGGCAAAATCATGGGTGTAGATTTAGCCAAGAATTTACCATTTTCGTCAACTGAAGTTTCGTTTAGAATCTCACGATTAGTAAAAAAGTCACGAATATTGAGTGTGTGAGTAAGACGAAAGTCAACATTGCCGTCGTTTTTGACTGTGGCGCGAGCCGTGAATGGCGAACTTAGCAACAAAGTTGGCAAACTGTGACTCATCAAAACTCCGCCGATATGTTCTTCACCTTCAACGTGAGCATAGAGGAGTGAAGCAAGTTGGCTAATAATACGTACATTGGCGTCTTCGGACATGCTGTCGCGGGTTTCAACGATGATAGCTGCGTACTGACCACCGCCTGGAACATTTTCGGGCACAGTGATAGTAAAAACTACGTCTTGCGAGGCGCCTGGCTCCAACTGAAAGGTGTTCTTAGAGAAGGTGATCCAGTTATGGAGTTTGGTATAGGAATTTTCAGTAACAAAGTCGGGATCATAATTCTCGTTGGTAACTTGATAAGGTTTGGCGGATGCGGTAAAAGTAAAAGGCAAGCGACCAACGTTCTGTACAGTGATCATACCGCGAACCACTTGACCAGGAACAAGATCGATTTCTTGATCGGCAGGTTTAACTTGGATAACAACATCGCCAGCCTCAAGCGCCGAGGCCGGCGATGTCTGACCAAGAGAGAAAGTCATGGCGAAAAACAGAATGGATAAAATTTTTACAGTTTTCTTAAGCATTATATGTTTATTATAGCACTTATTCTTTGACTGCGGCAGTAACCGTCACTTCTGTGGCATAAGTTCCCTGTGGAACCTTGTCGGTGACAGAAACGCCGATCTCAAAGGCATGCCAGGTGCTAGCATCGGCAACGTTGGTGCCGGTACCGTTATTATCAACGGTGCTATCAAAGAAAACTTGTGGTACGGGTGCAACAGCGGTGTAGCCTTCAGTCTGACTGGCCTTACGAATGCCCCAACCGACTTTGCCAGCAGCAATCTCGCTGCGAGCCGGAATGAAATAACTCTCAGTTTCGACTTCCTTGAGTTCTGGTTCTTCGGCACTTAAAGAAATAGTATAAGGCATGGCACTACGTACTTGAACATTAAACTGGCCAGTGCGCACCATATCGGGATACATGGTAATCTTGTCACCGCCATTAGCAGCATCAAGCGACAAAACCGTGTCGACATAAACACAGACGTTGGTGTTGCCCTGATTTTTGTCGATAGCGTAGTCGCTTGTATTGACATCAATAACTTCGTCTGGGTTGGCCGGAGCGCCAGCGGCACGACACTGAGATGAATCAGCGTAAGTTGTGAGTGGGGTGAGCGCAACGGCTGCACCGATAAAGATACCAGTTAATGCCAGTAACTTTTGAATGGTTTTTTCCATTGTGTGTTTCCTGTTTTAATTTTTTATGTTTATACATGACTTTTGTGACTTTATGATACATGATGTTTATGGTTTTTGCAAGACTTTTTCTCGTCAAAATTGTTGTGTTTTTTACAACATATAGATGGGGTTGTAAAATTGAGAGTTTTTGCTATAATAAATGTGTCATTGTTTGCCTTTTGCACCTGTGGTGGAATTGGTAGACACGCTACCTTGAGGTGGTAGTGGCCATTTTAGTGCTGTGCTAGTTCGAGTCTAGTCAGGTGCACCAAACAATGATCAAGCAATAACACCTTTAGGGTGTTATTTTAGTTTTGATGATAAAATAATAGGCGTGGATGACATCCATGGGCACCAAAAGCGACCCGAGTTCACTCCTCCGCTTGCTGGCGGTTCTCGAAAAAAGATCGTGAAGTTCTCCTCTAGATATTCTAAGAGGTATACTGGAGGTTTGATAATTGACAACCACGGTTGTCACAGTCTTGATGAACTTCTAGACCTGCAGCCCATTCGTATGGTTGCATAACTTTGTCTTCGGGACTATTTGGTTAGTTTTGAGGTGTAACGTGCGCAGCGGGAACCTCGGTCCGGATAATGGTAAGTCTTGGAACGCTGGCCAGAACGGCTATTGGTGGTCGTCGCGTGGCTCGAGTACGCGATATGATGGCGTGACTACCCCTAGCGCTTACAACCTCAACTTCAATGCTACTGGCGTAAACCCGTCGAATGGCCCGAATAACCGCTGGAACGGTTTCTCCCTCCGCTGCCTTAGTTTTGCCGCGGTTCGGTGCCGATCTTTTATGAAAAACTCCCGCAAGATTAACTGCGGGAGTTTTGAGTTATTCTCTCAAGAGATGAAAAACCAACAAGAGCCCAACCGGCGCAAAACACAGCAAAACTACCAGAGGCGTGCGCGTTATCTGCCAATTACCCGCCCAGCCAACTAATAGACTGGTCGGGATATAAATTAAACGCCCAACAATACTAGCGAGAGAGATCACTGAAGTTTGCTCTTCGGGCCGCACATAGCGTTGAACCAATGGCATCAGAGTGGCACCAGTCCAACCTTGCACAATACCCATCAATAGATAGAACCAAATTGTAATAATATTCAGATGCGCACTAATAATACCCATGCTAAACATCATTAACGCCAATGGTAGAGCAAAAATTTGCCAGTCTTTGAGCCTAATTGAGAACTTAACGGCCAATCTAGCGCCGATCAAACTTGCCAGAGCGTTGAGCGCCCAGGCGGTTGAAACAACCGTAAGCGGCACACCTACCATGATCAGAAGTGGTGTAAACACCCAAATTATAGCATGTGTCATTTCCCTGCCCACAGCATAAGTAAAGATACGCAGACACAGAGGGCGATTACGAAAACTGCTTACAACAATGCGTAGCATATCACGAAATGGGCTTTTGTTGGTGACTAATTTCTCGCTGTCATCAGTCACCATAAGGCTAGCAATACCACCAATGATATACGGAATACCCGACAGTAAAACTGCCAAGCGTAAACTAATAGCGCCAATTGGCCCACCCAACCAAACTAAAACCAGCGTCACCACGTAATGCCAGCAATTCATCCGAGCGGTTTTCTGGCGAAAGAAATCTTCCTTTGGACTAATTTTATGGCAAAAGTGCCGAAGCAGACTCTGATCTACGCCTTGGCTAAGCGCCATAAAAAAACCCAGAAAGCATTCACAAAGCGTAGCCGTGAGAAAATTCTGCGCCATGGCGTAAACCATAAATGTCAGAGCCACACCAAAATCGCCAATTACATTGGCCCATTTTCGGCCAAAGCGGTCTGCCAGCCAACCGGTAGGAAGATTAAGAATCATCATCACCACAGTGAAAATTGCTTGAGTCTGCGAGATTTGCAATTGACTCAGACCGATGGAATAAAAGAATGGTGTCATAATTGACATTGCGAGCAAGGCAGAAGTTAATGCCGATTCCAGCATAACAAGTTTTAGGTTACGTTTAGCAGTAGTAATTTGAGTCTTTAGTTTCATACATTTTCCTCCTTATTTTGAACTAAGTGTGCCTTGGCAACACCATCGACGAGTAAATAGACCTCGTTTAAGTTACTACGTTTCATGCGATTGAGCGCAACTTTGCTTGCTTCCTGAAGAGAATATGACACTTGCACTAAATTAACGATGGCACACTCGCCACGCGCCTGTTTAGCGGCTTTGCGCAGCAAAGTGTCAAGCGTGGTGAGGTTCCCCGAAGTAGTCTTGAGTTCAACTCGGCGACCACTACAGAAAACATCTGGCATTTTGATACCATCTTGCTGACTCTCAGTCAAAATCGTAATGCGGCCATCAAAATTGTTGATAAGCCAATTTAGCAGTGTTTTTTCTTTTGCATCCAGATGAGCGCCAGGCTCAAAAATCACTCTCACATTATCCATAGACTTTCCTCCTCGAGAGAATAAATTGTTAAGGTGCAATATTTAGCCGCTTTTAGAATCTGCGGCTAGAGAAATCCCGTCCAAGAGGTTTCCGGGACTTTTCTAGGTGAGTAATTTATAAGATTAAATTAGACTAATTCCCGCACATTCTGTATTACATGGCAAACCGAGGCCGATATTGGCCGCTGTCGACATCCAGTACTGGTGTGCGAAATTTAATCTACACATACTTCCATTGTAGCACACTTTTTGATAAAAGTCAATGGTTTTGGAGTAATCGTGCTATTTTCGCTCTATATGTCTAATACAGTACTAAGGCAGCGGAGGGGGTAACCACGGTAGCGCTCGAGGGGACCAGCCGACGGGGTGGGCACAGAATTATTGAAAACAAAGTAGTAAGTATTAGGGATACCATCATTACCGTTATGAGTAGATGACATACGCGATGACCAATCATAGCCGCTGAGGCCAGCATACCTGAAAGTAGCACCGCTAGCACCAGGCAAATGTATAACCCCGCTGCGCACGAAAAACTGCATCAAAATGCAAAAATGATTCAGTATTTTAACCGAGCCTCTTTACTTCGTGCGCAGCGGGGTTATTAATTTAATCGTTTCTTCGGGAAATCTTAGAGATATTAGCAGCGGCGGATATTACCAATCATCGTATGGCACCTCTACTTTGGCCAATGGCGACGCTCGACCAGGTAATTATTATCTCAAGTTTGGCGTTGGCACAGCCCCCATCAATGGGCCCAAATCAACGCTACATCGGTTACCCCCCTCTGCTGCCTTAGTCCTGTATTAGACATATAGAGCGGAAGATCAAAGAAGCATTGGCCCAAAATTCCCGCCCCTGCAAATCCAGGGGCGGGAATTTGTACCTAAATATAAAATCTTGCGCGTGCTACTCTAAGCAGCCTTTTTCTTCAAAGTCAAGAAACCGTTGCGTGGGTTCTCATTAACCTCACGGTCAGCCGGCAAGTCACATGGTGTGCCCTTGCTGCCTTCAGCAGTCTTAGTGAAGAAATAAATAGTCTGTGGTTTGCCACCACGCAAAGTAACTTCTTTCTTATGCAGGTAGTAGGTAACGCCTTTACTGTTGGTATGTTCGTAGGCCATGAGGTCCCTCCTTAAGTTATTATATCTCTATCTTATGCTAACTTGAGAGGAGCGTCAAGGGGTTATTTAGTTTTTACCTAAGAATAAGAGGAATATGTGTAAAACACACCAGATAACAAGGCGAATAATGATAATTGCAAGGAGAATAACACAGGCAAGAATTGCCCAACCCGCCCAAGACGGCGCCCAGATGGGCGAGGCATAATCATAACGGAATAGTTCAGTAGAGGGGACATTAGCGGTGAGTTGTGAATTGAGTTCATCAGCGGCAGGATATTTAGCGAGTTCACTGGTCCAACAGTTCAAATAACCAGGGCTATTCCAGGCCCAGCCGTTAGCAATAGCAAGTGGACGACAAATCGCCGAAACTGCAGCATAAATATTACCGTTGGGGTTGCTATCGTCAGCCAGTTGACCTTCGGCTTCGGCGATTGCTTCATTAGCAGCCTTTAGGTATTGGTTCTCAAGATAAAACGGTCCGGTGCCAAAACTGATTTTTTGGACGCCATTACGCTCTGTTATGTTGACCACAACGTGAGTAAAAGTGAACTTCTGCAGAGCCTGCAATTTCTCTTGCAAAATTTCCGTATCACCAAGGCTATCGGCTTCAAGCACGGCATCACGCAATTCTACCATTCGTAAATGATCAAGACGCAGGAGAGTAGCTGTAACAAAGAGTAGTGGAATGAGAATCAAGAATAACTGCCAATTTTGCACAGCGCCAAAACTACGCAATAACCGGCGAACGTGATTTGATTTTTTACCACCCATATTACTAACATTATATCATACTTCCTGTGCTATAATAAGCCTATGAGTAAACCGATGAAGATTTATATATCTGGTATTTCTGGAACCGGTATGGGGCCGTTGGCGTTGATGGCGCAGGGCGCTGGCATGACAGTTTATGGCTCAGATTTGGCGGGGGGCGCGGTGACAAATGAGTTGGTGGGTCATGGAATTCAGATTTGTTTAGGTACGCAAGATGGCGAGTTTCTCAAGGCTCGTGTCAAAAATGACGGGGTGGACTGGTTTGTACATACTTCGGCTTTGCCAGCCGACCATCCGGAACTCTTGATGGCAAAAAAACTGAAACTGAAGATTTCTAAGCGCGATGAGTTGTTGAATTATCTAATTAAAAAATTAAAACTGAAATTGATTGCGGTGGCGGGTACGCATGGCAAGACTACAACCACAGCGATGATCGTTTGGATGGCGCAGCAGTTAGGAATTCCGTTGTCGTATCTCATTGGTACAACGTTGCCATTTGCCGATGCCGGGCATTATGATCCAAAGTCGGAATATTTTGTGTACGAGGCGGATGAATATGATCGGAATTTTTTGGCGTTTCATCCGTGGCTGGCGGTAATTCCAACGGTATCGTACGACCATCCAGACATTTACCCAACAGTAGAAGATTACCAAGAGGCATTCCGGCAGTTTGAGAGTCAGAGCAAAACCGTGCTTCACGGCGATGAAATTGATTCGGGACTAACTTTGGCGGGTGAGGCTCGGCGCTATGATGCAACTTTGGCACTTGACGTGATTCAACGCATTATGCCAAAGCCGAAGGGCTTGATGAAGATTTCGGCTTTGCAGCGGAAAAAATTGCTGCAAATGATGAATGAATTTCCGGGCGTAGGCAGGCGATTTGAGCAAGTATCAGAAGGATATTATTCAGATTACGCTCATCATCCCGAAGAAGTGGCGGCAACGGTGGAGATAGCAATTGAAGAGGCTGAGCGGCGCGGGCTCAAAGGCGTGGTGGCGGTGTATGAGCCACATCAAAATAGTCGCCAGGTAGAACTGGCCGATAAATATGCTACGGTGTTTCAGGGTCTGACGAAGTTATATTGGGTACCAACCTTTTTGACGCGCGAAAACCCCGAGTTGAAGGTGCTGAAACCGGCGCAATTTGTAGCAAAGTTGGAAAATAAAAAAATCGCCGAAACTGCCGAATTAAACGACGAGTTAGCAGAAAAATTATTAGATTGGCATAAAAAAGGTTATTTGGTTCTGCTAATGTCGGCGGGGCCGGCTGATGCTTGGCTTAGGAAATTGGTTTTTCCAGGTAATCAGGAATCTGCTGCCACACAGTTTGTGCATGCGCCTCGTAGTGCCGGCGAAGAGGTGAGGTAATCGCTTGCAAGCAGTTTATGCTTGACAAGATGTATATTCTGTGCTAACATAGAGGTAATCCTCGCAAGATGCTCTATCTGTAGTGCTTAAAATATAGGAGTTTCGGGTGGTTCTTCTGGCTCTTCGGCAAATTCGCTCGGGATACCCAGCGATTCATCTGACAGCGGTACAGGTGAATAGGGGTCGCTAAAATTTTTGAGCCGAGCATCTAAAGTATGAAAGGCTTTGAGATATTCATCTAAGTCCTCCACAGTAATAGGGCCGTTGTCCGAAAAGGTAAAACTGGAGGTGGAGTCGGTGTCTTCTTCTGCTTCATCTTTGTCCGGCAAATAGCCTGGGCGCGAGCGGTCGAGATAAATGTCACCAGAAATACGATACATCGCCAAACTCACTGAAGTAGTAATCACTGCAATCAAAATTGAACCCACGCCGAGAATAGCAAGATTGCGGCCGCCACGCGTGGTGTTCATAATCTACTCCTTAAATCTAACACTGCGGCGTATTGCTGAGTGGAAAGAGCCGAGAGGTGCTCGGTGGTAGCACGCAGAGTAGCCCGCTTTTCACGAGTGGTAATTAGTCTTTGGTAAAAATCATCTGGGGAGTGTTTGCAATCGGCAACAATCAGGGCTTCCAGTTCGCGCATATATTCGGTATAGGCGTCACGAAATTTAGCCTGTTCCAGTGTAAATTCGGTCTGAATCTCAGAAAAAGTCGGGCGATTATTCTTGACTAAGCGCAAGTTAAGTGGAATGATAAACCGATTAGCGATAGTTTCGTAAGTGGTGCCAAGGTAGGTGCGCGTGCGTGAGTCGATCTTCTGGAGTTGACTCAGTGACTGCTGAATAGTGGAACAATTTTGTGAGATGGCGCCGCGCTGACGCTCAGACAGGCCCTCGACCGGAGTGGAAAAAAGCATCACCAAGGCTAGGGTGACAATAGCCCAGAGAACCAGCCACTTAGCGAGTTTGAACGGAAAAAGAATAAGTTTACTGATAAAGCCCATTATGCTTCTTTCCGTCATAAATTAACGTTGGGATACCCTTGGCGTGAATGTTATCTTCAACCATGGTTTTGACTTGCTCCATAATCTTGGTGACTGCTTCGCTAGCGGCACTTTTAGCAATGCCCTCGATTTGTTTGGTGCTAGCACCAAAGTCCTTGAGCCAAGACTGGAGAGTCTTTTCGGCATCACTGCGTGACATACTAATGAAGGCAGACTGGTAGTTAATTCCCTTTTGGTTACTCTCAGTGAAGAGGCGGCTCACGATCTTACGGGCGTACTCGGTATCGGCAAGATTAGCAGCATGAACATAGCGCGCAATTAAATCGGAATTATTAAATTTATAATTGCCATCTGGAAGTTGGATAGGATAAACCATCAAAACAGTGTTGTATTCGTTGAAAAATCCTGAAGTTTTTTGGTTACGATAAGACTGCATGCAAACGGTGCAACCTGGATCAAAAATGTCCAGAGCAAGCGGTTTTCCGTCTTGGTAGCCAGTGGCAAAACTATAAGGCTCCACTAAAAACTGTTCCACGTCCCAATTCCGAAACTTATCGGGAATATTGGTAAAAATTTCTCCCCATTCTGAGAACCAACGCCCAGTCCATTCGATAGGGTTGGAGGGCTCAGCGGCATCAATCCCACAAACCTCGGCGCCAAGGGCGCAGTTGGCAGGCTGAGAAATATTGCAGGTGCCAAAGACCCAGAGTGCCAACAAAGCCTTGACGGCCTCAACTAACGACCAAACCGTAATCAGAACAATTAGTACGGCACTAACCTCGATGGCGATGCCCAAAGACCTGACCCAGCCAGGATGCTTGAGCACGACTTTACTCAGCAAGGTGTTTTTGACGTCGTCCTTAAAATTGGTTTCACACTTTTGTAGGCGGACTTTTTTGCCGACACAGCCCCAGGCTTTTTTGAAAACCGCCCAATACTTACGGCCAATATCACGCCGAAAGATACTCAAGAAAGCCACGAAAATTCCCACTAAGCATAAGACAATAAATGCAGCAACACAAACCATAAGATAATTATAACATGATATTTTTAGATTATAGAGATTCGCAGCGAAAATCAGTTACCAGGAACGATCACTATACATCTCACCGCTACAGGGTCGGCAAACGGCTCTTCAGACGCCCAACCTACATAATCATTATCGCCAGAATTTCCATATATCCGTTCTGTCCAAATATAACTATTAGTTTTGGCATTTCGAGTTACGTAGTCATATGGGCCGACAAAATACATTGGCGCACTCCTAAGATTAGTAGTGTTTATTCCATTCGATGTACCATTATCCGGGCGAACTCCATACCCCTTT
The DNA here is from genome assembly GCA_964463545.1 of uncultured Candidatus Saccharibacteria bacterium. GTDB lineage: Bacteria > Patescibacteriota > Saccharimonadia > Saccharimonadales > Saccharimonadaceae > Nanosyncoccus. Next base: position 9,701 of record CAYXCA010000019.1, read on the forward strand.
ACCATCATGTTATAGTAACTCCCCGATACATTCTGGTTAGCAGTGCCACCTAGTGGCAGCTTCCAACCCTTAGGACAAATACTACCAGCATACTCTGCACCATTGGCAGTAGCGGTGCTTTGTGTACCGGCTAGCGCTAACCCAGCGGCGTAGTTAGTGTTGCTAGTGGTTGGAGTTACATTTGATGTTGGTGTCCAATTCTTTAAAATATCTGTATCGCTAGGCGTTAGAGTTTTACTAGTAGACAGCGCTAAAGTAAGGTTTTCCTGCATCCAACAGTTACCGTCTTTGAGGCGGGCTACCTTATAGGTTTTACCATCTCTTTTATCAATTAAGGATACGGTATCCGCTGTAGTAGCCCAGATCTTACTATTCTTACAAATCTCCGGTGTAATATCTTGCATATAGGTAGCATTTGCTAGGCTAGTAATTGCTGCTGGTTCTGCTACGACGGAGAAAGTCAATTGGTTAGCATAATATCCAGCCGGTAATGATGTATCAGCCTTAGCAGCAATTGCAAACTTATAAGTGCCGCTGGCATCCTCCAACTCATTATGTATAAGTTCAGTTTGTGTGGTTGGAACGGGACGAAAGACACTAGAATTAGTTGGATTAGTTGCCCCAAAATAAATTCCCCAAGTATTATTTGGCAATGAAGAGAGTATGGTAGACTTAGTGATGCTAGAAATGCTAGGAGCGCTAAGATGGGCTGGGCGTCGTAGAGTGGTACTATCACTGTTCACGAACACTCGGAATCCATTGCTATTGGTCGTGGAGATAGTAAGATTGGTTGTAGTATAGTTAGTGGCACCAGCCATACTTGGAGTGATTTCTAAGTCTATTCTTGCATCTAAAGCAACGGAAATGGAACTTTTGTCTTGATTGCGGCTATTGCTAATGGCATTTGCGTGGACGTCATTAGTGCTTGGGAAGAGCATAACGGTAGTAAGAACTCCAAATGTAATAATTGCTAATTTTACGCTTAACTTTTGTTTTCTGTGCACCATGCTGCCTCCAAAAAAAGATGATTTTTATTAGGTCGCGGTGCCTTTTTGCAGAGGCCTAGCGCTCTGGACGGCCGTTTGGTCATGCTTCAGCCCAAAGGTCTATATGCCCCAAACAAAAAGGGCACCGCGAGGGTGCAATACTTCTAGCCAATAACTATCCTAAGACTCATCATTAGTTTGAAGACCTCACGGGGCCCAGTTAAACGACGAGTCAAAGTAACATCTGTATTAAAAATGATAGTTATATTGTATAACTAGAAGTATTGCAGTTTTATTATACCATGCTTACGCCAAAAACAACAAAAAAGCGCTACGAATTGCAACGCTTTTCTGAGGAATTATTATTCGTCTTCGGTAACCACGGCGAGATGGGCTTCTTCTAACTGATTGTCGTCTACTACAGAGGGCGAATTCATCATTAAATCTACACCCGAGCCATTCTTAGGAAAAGCAACAACGTCGCGGATACTATCGGCATCGAGTAGTTCCATCAACATGCGATCAAGCCCAAACGCACAACCAGCATGCGGTGGCGCACCGAATTTAAAGGCGTTGAGCATACCACTAAAGCGTTCCGCTACTTCTTCACGGCTATAACCAAGAATGCCAAAGGCCTCATAAGTAATCTCTGGATCGTAGTTTCGCACCGCGCCCGAGCAAAGTTCAAGACCGTTCAGAGCCATATCGTATTGATCAGCAATAATGTCAAGTTTATTCTCTGTTTCGCGCAATGCTTTAAGGCCGCCATTTGGCATTGAGAACGGGTTATGGCAGAAATCGATTTTACCAGTAGCCTCATCTTGCTCATAGAGTGGAAAATCTACGATCCAACACAGAGCAACTTCTTGCGGGTTTTTGAGTCCAAGAGCATCGGCAAAAGCAATGCGCATCTGCCCAAGCACTTTATTGACGTTTTGTCGCAAATCAGCACCAAAGAAGACTGCATCGCCATCTTCTGCGCCCGTGAGTTCTTGAATCTTCGCTAGTTCCTCTTCTTTGAGAAACTTGGTAATCGGGCTGCGCACGGTACCATTCTCGTATAATATATAGGCCAAACCACCAGCGCCATTCTTGCGCACCAACTCAGTGAACTCATCAATTTGCTTACGCGTGAACTTACTGCCGCCTGGCACCCGAATTGCCTTGACGCAAGGTGTCTGGAAGACCTTAAACTCACAATTCTTGAGCGCTTCTGTGAGATCAATCATCTCAAGACCATAACGCAAGTCCGGCTTATCAGTACCATACTTCTCCATGGCTTCACGGTAAGTGATGCGCGGAACGTCTTCGTTTATTAAAGTTTTGCCAGCGAATTCTTTGACAAGTTTCTTAATCAATGGTTCCATAGTTTGGCGTACAACTTCGCCATCATCAACAAAGGACATCTCGAGGTCTAACTGATAAAAGTCACCATAAAGACGGTCAGCACGCGGATCCTCATCGCGAAAACACGGGGCAATTTGATAATAACGTGGCACACCACCCACCATCAATAATTGTTTGAATTGTTGTGGGGCTTGTGGCAAAGCATAAAACTTGCCTGGATGTAGACGTGATGGCACCAGAAAATCGCGCGCGCCTTCAGGAGAAGAGTTGGCCAGAATTGGCGTGGTGACTTCAATGAAATCATGCTCGTCCATGTACTGACGCAGAATACGATAAAACTCAGCCCGGCGCTTGAGATTTTTTTGCATTGACGGACGGCGCAAGTCAAGATAACGATATTTGAGGCGCAGTTCCTCACCAGATGGGTCACCCTCATCGTGAGTATTGACCGGAAGTGGCTCAGAGCGGTTAATCAGCGTTAGGCTATCAACTACGATTTCGATATCGCCGGTGGAAATGTTGGGGTTTTTGAGTTCAGGAGCGCGCTCGCGGACGGTCCCGGTAGCAGAGATAACAAATTCATCACGCAAGCCCTCGGCCACGGCGAAAGCTTCGGGAGTATCAGGTGTAATCACCAACTGAATGATACCAGTATGATCGCGCAAATCAATAAAGATCAAACCACCGTGGTCGCGGCGGGAATTTACCCAGCCAGATACTTGAACAGTTTTGCCAATTTCGGTTTTTAGTGCGTTAGATAAACTTCTCATAGCAATAATTATACCACAAAATTCTCAAATCTGACACGTCAAAAGCTAGACCTATACAAGGCTATGCTATCAGTATAGCACACCATAACCATTATGTCAAGTCTACCGTTGGTAGACTTGCTGCTGGGCGTCACCTCGGAAGAAAATACAAGGATTTTCTTCACTCGGCCCCTACGGCAGTTCAAGGGGTGCGGTTCTTCTGGGCTTTATTGACGGCCCAATATTCCACATCAACGAAACGGTCAGTGGCGTAAACCAAGCGGTCGTCCTCGGAAAAAGCGTGCACATTCTTATTGAAATAGTAGATGAGGCTGGCTTGATAAATGCCGATTGCTGGCACGTCATTAACCCATTGGCGCAAGAATGTTTCATACTTGGCAATGCGAAGATTCTCGTTCATGGTGCTACGAGCAGCCAAGATGGAGTCGTCCGCCAAAGTGTTGTGGTAGTTGGAGAGATTAAGCCCAGAAGTAGAAGCCTGCGAGGAGTGATAGTACACAAACAGATCAGGATCGGGACCAAGTTCGATTTCGTAAAGCAAGATGTCGTAATTGCGTGGGCGCACGACGTTAATTAAGAATTCCTGCCCAGGGTTGTAAATTGAAACTTCTACGTCGAAGCCGATTTTTTCTAATTGGGCTTCAAACTCGGCAGCGAGTTCAGGAAAATATCCGGTGCTGATAGTGGCAAGTTGCAGAGTTTCGCCCATTATACCGGCCTCAGTGATGGCTTTTTTGGCGGACTCAAGATCATATTCAGGAATTTCGGGATAATTATTGAGTTCAATCTCTGATTGGAGAATAGGGTAGTCGAGTGGCTGTTCATTATCTAAAACTGAGCGAACTTGCTTCATGTTGATTCCCTGACGAATTGCTTGGCGAACATTTGTTTCAGAAAGTAAACCACTGGCCGTGTTTAAGAAAGCAAAGACGCCATTTGAGATGGTAGTTTGTTTTTCGTAAACCAAGTCCGAAGAGAGCAAATCGCCATCCACGGCAGAAAGTTCTGCGCTAGCAGTGATTTCGCCATTAGAGAGCGCTGTGACGATGTCGCCAGTGGAATTATAGGTGTGTATGGCAAAACTATTCAACATCGGAGCGGCTTTATGATAGTTGGGGTTGGCAGTGAGATAAATAATTTTTTCTCCGCCCGAAGCAAGACTCTGCGTTGCGTTAAAACTGAAAGCACCGGAAGTAACTGGGTTGGTGCTAAAGTTGTGCTCAAGTAATTTGCTCGCCGGAACATCTTTAAGAATATGTGATGGCAAAATTGGCACAATTAAAGTGGCGGCGAAGTCGGCATAAGACGACGGCAGCGTAAAAATTAAAGCATCACCCTCGCGATCGACTTTAACACCAGAAAAATTGGAAGCATAGTTGGTATTGATAGCACTGTCGCGCGCAATCTCGATTGTATATAAAACATCATCTAACGTGATTGGCTCGCCGTCCGACCATTTGAGATTGTCTTTGAGCGTAACCGTCCAAACTTTGCCGTCACTATCTGGCGTAACTGATTTAGCCAAGCCAAGCCCGACGTGGCCAGAATAGTCAATTGCGGTTAAAGTTGAAAACATTAGTTTCGATAACACACGTTCGCTATTGGTAGTAGCAAAGAGTGGGTTTAATGAATTAACGTTACCAACTGTGCCTTCAATATAAGTGCCACCATCCACATAAGCCTGCACCGAATATGATTGCGTATACCAGAAAGCCTGCGTAAGCGCTAGCGAAAGGATTACGATAATGAGCAGCCCCCACTCCAGCATCAGAAGGCGGACGCGACGAGCATTGGGCAGCCGACTAATGAGATTTTCTTTGATGTGCTCGCGACTGTCCTCGCGCGCCTGCTCGGAGAAACGCTCCCATTTTTTTGCAATTTTTTGCCCACGCTTTTTGAAAGTTTGTTTCATGATACGATGAAATTAAGTTGCCCCTATGACATTGGTACCAACAGCAAACAAAGAATTGACATCACGAAAACCACAACGCAGACAATAGTTGCATTAAACAACGAGCGCTCCAAACCACGCCTAGTAGTATATAATTCGCCAGAACTGCCAAAACCAGCGCCAAGTGATGCGCCGCGCTGCTGCAATAATACAAGTAAAATCGTCAAAATTGCCGACACGAAAGTCAAACTCTGAAAAAATGTTCCCAATTCCATATTTCTATTATACGCTAACAAGACGAAAAAGCAAGCCCGTTAACTAATGAGAAAGTTCATGCCGGCGTTGACTAAACTCAGAATTAAACTTGAGAAAAACGCGCCCCAAAAGTCCATTTCTACGCCCGGCAAAAGGTAAATCGTGAGAATTACCATGGCAGTATTTATAACCAATGTGGAAATACCCATGGTCAGAATTGCTAGCGGAAGCGCTAACATTTTGACTAATGGTTTGACGATGGAATTGACGAGAGAAAAAATTAAACCTGCTACAACGTAGAGCACCCACGGTTCCGAAAATGCTTCCGTTGAATTCACTTGCCCAAACCAAGTAATGCAAAAATACATACCTAGGCTAGATGCTGCCCAGCGCAAGACAAAAACAAGAATCTGCTTCTTTATCATGGTACGATTATAGCATAAGTTGTTTATTTAAGCATTTGTTTGCGCTTAAGCAAGGTATGATACGTGATAGCAAAGCGATGGGCTTCATCATCGATTCGTGCGATTAATTTGGAAATATGTGAACTCGGTGGTAAAAGCAGCGTGCGGTAGCCATCTGCCTGCGGAACGATGACACGAACTTCGGCATTGCGCGTATGGTCGCCAGATTTATCACGGCCGATCACGGCGATATTATGTTCACCTAACATATCCTTGACGGCGTTAACCTGACCGACACCGCCGTCCAAAATTACTAACTCAGGGTAGGGCCATTCTTGATGTTTGAGTCGACGTTCAATGACTTCATGCAGGTTTTTGGTGTCATCATTTTTTTGATGATGAAGTTTAAACTTGCGGTATTCGGAACGATCAGAAGCACCGTTAACAAATACTACCATCGAACCAACGACATTAGTGCCGGATTGATGGGAAATATCATAGCCTTCAATGCGGCGGGGCGGTTCAGGCAAATGTAGCATCATTTGCAAATCTACTAGCGCTTGGTCCGAAGAGATATCGAGGAATTCTTTGTCAGAAAACACAATTTTCTTTTGCAATTCTTTCAGACCAAAGAGTTGTTGGCGAAGTTCTGCGGCTTCCTCAAAATTCTCCGCCTTGGCAGCCTGGTTCATCTGCTTTTCTAGTTCGCTAATTAATTTGTGACGGCCACCCTCAAGATAGAGAATAAGTTTGCGTAAATTTTTTTTATACTCTTGCGGAGTACTTTTGCCGATTTCTATGCCTGGCGTTAAACCAAGATCGGTGTTTAAAGTTTTCTTGCTATCATATGGTTTGTCATAATATGGAAAAACTTTACGTAAAGTGCGCAGGGCTTTTTCGACGGCCAGTTTACCATAAAATGGGCCAATATAAGTGGCTTTGTCGTCTTGTGGCGTGCGGGTGAAACTAACGTAGGGGACTTCAGATTTCATATCAATGCGCACATAGCTAACAGTTTTGTCATCGCGCAAAAGAATATTCCACTTAGGCATGTAGCGCTTGATCATTTCTGATTCCAGGAAAAGCGCATCCATCTCTGTATCTACAACGATCCAGTCAGTATCGGCAATCTCACGCACGAGAGCAATTGTTTTTGGATCTTTTTGGGTTTTGTGAAAATATTGACGCACGCGATTTTTCAACACGGCGGCTTTACCAACGTAAATTACCTCATCATCGGCATTCTTATGAAAATAAACTCCCGGGGCGTTAGGCAAAGTTTTGAGTTTTTGCAACAGTTGCTCACGCATCGCAGGAGTAACTGATGGGTCTAAATCATAAGTGGTATCTTCTGACATAATATACCGGTTATAAGTTGATATTAGTTGAAGTGTAATCTTGATAATAACGCGCCATGAGAGCGGTAAATTTAAGTACGCAGTAATCTGGGTCGGTATTGCTTTCATAGAAAATTGTATCCATATCACGCCAAACCTCATCTTTGATGGCTTGATCATGAAGAATTTCAACTGTGCCCGTGAAGGCCACGCCACGATAAGTCGGACGATCATAGAAATACAACCCGGCTTTGGAATTGACCAAAAGTGACTGGACTTTTTGTGAACTAGAATTAGTTGTGAGGTAAAATTCCTTAATTCCCTGACGTTTGCGCGGATTAAGCATGGTACGCGTGGTTGGAAAGCCAGCGTCATTGATAAAACTTAAAAAACAGACATCTTGGCGGTCAATTAAATCTGCGATTATTTGAGTGATTTTGTCTGATTCCATTTTTGCTCCCAATTTTAGATTATTGATATCATCAAAATGCTTAGATATATTATATCATACCCAGCTATGCTGATGGATGTTAGGGTTGAAACTGATATTGTGATAAATCTACACGGTTATTGGCAACTTCAATGCCGTCAGCCTCTAATCTTTCTCGCTGCACCATGATGCCACCAAAGGCAAAGCGACCGGAAAGTTCACCTTTACTGTTGACAACCTTGTAGCAGGGGTATTTATTGCCATCGGGATTTTTATGGAGAGCGTTACCAACTGCACGCGCCGCTCCAGGACAACCTAAGGCGTCGGCAATTTGGCCATAAGTGACGACCTTGCCTTTAGGTATGGTGAGAAGATATTTTAAAACTCGGTCCTGCATAATTATTTAAGCAAACGGATTAGCAAAAGTTGCCTTTAGCCAGTGGACTGGATTAAACCAAGCACCATCATACAAACTACCACCGGGCCAAGGGCGATATTCAAAATAATAATCATTTCGGAAAGCGAAGAATAATAACATTGTGATAAGTACAAAAATAATATAAATACACGCAATACTTATCATAAATAAGGTTAATCGACGATGATTCCGGGATAAACCAGGGATAATTTTACGATAAACTACCGTGAAAGCAAAGATTACCAAGGCAATACCAACTATCATACTGCCGCCAATGATTAGATTAGATAGCCAACGTAGACTTTTAGCAGTTTCGGCGCGAGTAAGCAGCTGGTCGAGGTTGTCTGGCATGCAACAAACACGTTCTTCGCCGATTAGCAAAATTTGAAGCAGTTCACCAATGAGAGGCAATACTAGTCCTAGCGGCAAGAGTAGCAATGCCGCCCAGTATGTCTTACCTACGGGCCGGGTTTGGTTCTTGGCTTGACTGGATTTTGCAGGTTGATTATGAGTCACTTCGCGCATATTATGTTAATTATAACATCTTTCAAGGCTCAACCAAGACGAAAAACCACCCGTTAGGGTGGTTTACTCGTATAATTTGGCACCTTGCTAGTTTCCCGCTTGTGGCAGTATAATCGCCGCTACTGGGCTTGACTTCTGTGTTCGGAATGGGAACAGGTATTTCCCCAGCGCTATGGGCACCAAGATGATACTTCGCTGTGCGGGAAGTATTTATTCTTGATGTCCATACAACTAGAAGGATAAAAATTGTAAAACGTTTCGGTGCGATTACAGACTAACGGCTACGCCTTGCCTGATTCAAACACCGATTGCTAGTTAAGTATACCAAGTCACCACGGTTCTTGTCAAGTACTCTTGTGAAGTCTAACACAAACCCGATGACTTGAGCATAAAAAGGCGATGGATCTTTTAGTACGCTTCGGCTCCATATGTTGCCATACTTCCACCTTGCGCCTATCAACCAGATCTTCTCTCTGGGATCTCATAGGGAATTC
>CAYXCA010000020.1:0-18024 GCA_964463545.1 uncultured Candidatus Saccharibacteria bacterium
CGGACCACATGACCGTTACCGTGGTCTTCCCCTCCGCTGCCTTAGTACTGTATTAGGACATATAAAGCAAAAGCCCAGGTCACAAGACCCAGGCTTTCAACGTAAGTAATAGAGGAGTACATCGAATCATAACTTGTCAACATACAGCACAAGCCGGTACGATTCCGAGATTATAATATGGCTCAGCATGCCCCAAACGACCTGAATCATTAATAAAACACATATAGCGCATCCTCAAATCAACGTCAGGTTTATAACACGACCGCAACCAGAAATCTGCCGGAATAAAATGCTCCGTACCGGCATAACCAAACATATGGCGATAACAACGATTACTGTCATGATACAGAAAATACTCCCACACCTGATACTCAAAAATGCGCATAGAAGAGTCCCCATTTGATCGGTTCAACTCGGTCGCTGACGGCAAGAAAAATTTCGCCTGAATTGACCCAAGGTCAACCTCAATCTTATTCATCATAGCCACGTCGAGCAGTTCCTTTGAGCATCCCGCTGCATACTCCGATTCCAGATATTGATGTATCGCAGACTCCTTATACTCACAGCCACGCTCATTATATGGCCGCATCCACGGCAAGGCTTTTCCGCGCATAAGGATTACTCCCAACTTTCTCTGACCTTCAGCCGTAATAATTTCTCGGTGACTCACAACGATCAATGGAATATCGTATTTTCTACCACTCTTAACCTCCGTCCAAGAATCAGAAATTTCTGTACCAACAGGAAACTGTTCCATCGCTTCACCACACCTAACTGCTTGCTGCAATTTCCGCAATTCACTTCCCAATTCAGATTCATTCACCATAGTATCTTCCTCCTTTAATTCTTAAAAATGCTCGATCATAAATATCGCAAAAAATATAAGAGGCCATTATTAGCCTCCTCTTTCTATTATATCATACATCATCTATAAAATCAATAGCAGAACCACATTTCTCCGCAAACCCCACCAAAATCGTTGTATTTTTACAACAAAACTCAACTCTTTAACCGAGTATCTTCCGTACCTCTGTTGTATTTTTACATTCCATCAACTTTGCCCGCAGTTCACTCGCTCCCGGAAAACCATGTACATAAATCTTAAAATAATGTTTCAGCGGCTCAAATGCCAAGCCTCGCACCTCCACATCATCCCCGGCACTCAACGCCTGCACCCGTTGCAATTTTAGTTCCGCATCCTTCGCATCAAACAAGTCTAAATGATAGTTCAGCAAGTCCAACAGTTCTTGCTGCGTCGCCTGATGATTCGTAAAACAATACGGGTTTTCAAACACGCCCCGACCAATCATCCAACCATCCACCTGCGGATACTTTGCGTCCAGTTCCTGCACCTGCGCCAAATCTTTGATATCACCATTGATTACCAATTTCGTTTCTGGCGAAAACGCCCGGCACAACCCCACAATTTCCGGAATCAATTCAAAATGCGCCGGCACTTTCGACATTTCTTTGCGTGTGCGCAGATGCACCGTCAACGCCGCCGGCTTCTCTTTGAGCAAAATTGGTAACCATGTCCGGTATTCATCCACATAGGTATATCCCAACCGTGTCTTCACCGAAACTGGCAAATTCGTGGCTTTTCGCGCTTGATTTAAGCACTCCACCGCCAAATCTGGCGTACGAATCATCGCCGCTCCACCACCCGCCGCATTCACATGCCGGTCCGGACAGCCCATATTTATATCTAGACCAGCAAAGCCCAAACCCTCTAGCGCACCCGCCAGCTCCGCAAAATGCTCCGGGTTCTTACCCCAAATCTGCGCTATGATAGGCGCATCCGATTCTGCCACCTCTAGCCGCTCCAATGCATTTGCCCGCCCTTTCTCCGAAGCAAAACTCGAAACATTCGTAAATTCCGTAAAAAAGAGATCCGGCCGCCCCGCTTTTGCCACCACTTGCCGAAAAATCACATCCGTCACTCCTTCCATTGGCGCCAAAGCCGTAAAACCATGCGGCAAATTTTCCCAGATATTCTTCATTCTTTTATTATTACACAAACTCCTAAAAAATACAAACTTATCCCCCGCACAAAAGCAGGGGATATTCACATTAGCACCAAAAGTACTTGCTAGAAAACTTAAATTCCGGCCCGTCGCCCGTAATCACCGCATAACTCACGGCAGGGAACATTCCGTCAAATTTCCACAGCCAACTCTTTGGCGGCAAATGCGTACAAGAGTTAAGCGTCAGCCACGGCCGCTTCTCCTTTGGGCGATACCTTGCGCCAGTTCCAAACGGCACATAACCTTTTTTGCAACCTTTACGATTATGATACCCTGGCGTTACTATCCCGCGGCTCGTAAACCTGGTCAACTCATCCACAAACGGTAGTACCAAGCCATTGTGCATGTGCCCCGCCAGCACCACAATTTGCTTGTCTAGTTCAATCTCAGACAAAAACTGCGGGTTATGTAACAGCAAATAGTATTCACGCCCCTTCACTTTGGTCAATTCGGGCAACATTTTCTCAGCATATTGCCGAAACGCTTCCGCCGAACTCTGCATCCTATCCACCACTGCAGGGTAGCACACTCCCGGCAGGCTCATACCCAGAACGCGCATTACACCGTCATCAAACACCGCATTCTCCGCACCTAGGGCCGCATCCAACACCCGAATTCGCTCATTTTGCATCAGTTCGCGCGCCCATTGATGCCAACGTTCGGGATACATCTTGCCCTTTGTAGCGCCGTCAGCATAACTACTCACGTCATGATTACCCGTCACAATCATCAGCGGCGCAACCTCCGCCAGTTCGTCAAGAAACTTTCTCAAAGCCACTTCCAGCGCTGCATCTTCCAACACTTCCAGCGAATTAATCAAGTCACCCAAAAAGAAAATATAGTCAATCTGCTCACGCCGACAAACTTGTTTCAGAGTTTGCAAAATCAATTCCGCTCTTCGCCCTGCCACTTCATCGCAAAAATGCAAATCAGTAAATGCCAAAATTTTACGCTTTCGTCCTGGCAAGTTCCACCGCATCTCCTGTCCGTACATACACCGACACCTCCTCTTTCTCAAAGATACAGCCTACCCGCAATAAATTATACTAAAACAGCCGAATCTGATCAAATGGGTAAATTCGCACTGCCGCCGGGCCAATAATTCGGCAATATGGCACCGTACCCAGACCAGAACGCGAATCAAACGAATGCGAACCTTCGCGATTATCGCCCGCCACAAACAACTCGCCCTCTGGCACAACTACATCTACCTCGCCCGAAGAATATTCCTTGGGACCATTATTTTCATCCACCCGAGTTTCTTCATCCGGCGAAAACCCTTCTGGATGCTCCTCATTATAGACCGTCAACACTCCATCCTTCACCGTCACACGTTCACCCGGAAAAGCAATCACTCGCTTAATAATATATTGATCCACCTTATCATCCGGCACGTTACAAGTCAGCGGACCATCCGCCGCCCCATTTGCAAACACAATCACATCGCCCCGCTCCGGCACATATTCTTTACCTAAAAAGTGCGCCCAAGTCACTGGTAAGCGATTCACAATAATACGATCATCATTATGTAATGTATTCTCCATACTCCGCCCCACCACATTATATGAACGAAATACAAACGCATTCAGCACCACCGTACCACCAATTACGCAAGCCACAAATACCACCAAACTCAAGATATCTTTTAGCAGTGGGTGTTTTTGAAAAAATTTTGGTTTTGGTTCCATTCACTCATTATAGCACAATTATTTTACCATGCGCAAAAGTTTTGCTATAATCATAATGTATGGCTGATTATATTTTTATTCGCAAAAGCCGCAACATCGTTAGTTCATTTTTGCACGTTGTGCTCAATTTATTATTAGCAGTTGCTTCCGTCGGCGCCACTCTCATCACTGGCAACTGCATCATCGGTCTAATTTTGGTCGTGATTTCTAAATGGCGCATCTTTGCAGTCAACCATCGCTATTGGCTGCTCAATATCCGCTCTAGCCTAGTCGACTTCATCGTTGGCATTAGTTTTGTGCTTCTGGCCTATGCCGCCGGCACTACGCTTTTGCCAGTACATATTGCCTTGATGATTGCTTACGCCGTTTGGCTCATCGTCATCAAGCCACGCTCCTCACTAAATTTCAACATTCTCCAGTCGGTCATTGCCGTCCTACTTGGCGCCACAACGGCCAGTATTTTTGCCGCTATTACCAATTCCATCGTACTTGTAGTTGCCGGCTTCATTATCGGTTTTGCCGCTTCCAATCACGTCTTAGTCCAAAATGGTGACCACGACGCCACATTTATTTCTCTAGTCTGCGGTTTAGTTTTCGCGGAAATCTCCTGGCTATCATATCCTTGGCTTATCATCTATACCATTGGGAATACTGGTATCTGTTTATCACAACTCAGCCTCATTCTCGCCGTACTTACTTACACTTATCTGCAAGTTAATGCCGAACTCGACAAGCACGGCAACAAACTCAAATTTGCCAATGTTGCTCTGCCAGTTTTATTTAGTGTACTTGTAATTCTAGTTTTGATTATTAGTTTTAGCCAACCGCGCTTCAATATTCATTAGTTTTCGCATGCGCTGCCCCGCTTGGTAGCGTTGACGCCGTTCAAACACCAGGCCAAAACCCTGCGTTTTCAACATTATCAAACCTTGACGCTCAGCAATTTGTGCCAAAGCCTTATGCTGACACGGATCCGCCTCTACCACCACATAATCTACACCAAAGCCGCCCCGGCCCTGTCGTAAACGCAATTCCTTAAACAGTCGGTAATACAAGGCTAACCCACCGTCTTGTTTCACATATAGCGCCCGGCTCGGCTCAAAACTCAAACTATTCTGATCCAACCATTCCCACGTTGGGTCCACATAAGGCAAATTCGCCACCAAAACATCAAAATGTCCTTCATCCGACTGCACCTCACGCAGCAAATTCGACTGCACAAATTCCACTCGCCCCTCATGGATAATATCATTCTGATAGGCCACATCAAGTGCCTTCACGCTTACATCGGTTGCCAAAACATAGGCCTGCGGATACTCCAGTGCCAAAGTCACCGCAATACACCCACTACCTGTACCAACTTCCAAAAAACTCGGTTGCTTCGGCAAGGACAATTCACGAATCAAATCAACTAAAACCTCAGTTTCCGGGCGAGGAATCAACACATCCGAATTCACCTCAAATTTCCGACCATAAAACTCTTTTTCGCCCAAAATATACGCCAGCGGCATCCCCAAAACCCGTTTTTTTACCATTTCGTCTGCTTTCTTCAACTGAGATGTTGTAATTTCTACAACATCATGCGTAGCCAGCCAACTACGGTCTACTCCAGCCGAAGCAAAACATTTCAATGCAATTAGTTCCGCATCCAGCGAATCTATCTGTTTTTTCGCTTCTACCAACCAAGATTTTACCGTATTTTGCATACCCTATCCTTCTATTATAGCACACATCGTCAGAAAAGTCAATATTATAATCTTAAATCTGCTATTTTTCGGCGCTCGCCACTTCACGCTCAGCCAAAGTCAACTCTTTCACGATGTCATCAATATCTCCATCCATCGCGGCGCCGACATTTGAGCGCGAATAATGCACCCGGTGATCAGTAATACGGTCCTGTGGGAAGTTGTACGTCCGAATTTTTTCGCTCCGATCGCCCGAACCAATCAAAGATTTGCGCGCATCGCTCGCCGCTTGCCGCTCTTCCTGTTTTTGCCGTTCCATCAGACGACTACGTAGCACTGCCATCGCCTTCACTCGGTTCTGTTGCTGGCTACGCTCGTCTTGCATCGCCACCATAATTCCCGTTGGCAAATGTGTAATTCGCACCGCCGAGTCCGTCGTGTTTACACCTTGGCCACCATGCCCACCCGAACGGTAAATATCAATTCTAAGGTCATCCGGCTTGATCTCAATATCACTTTCTGCCGCTTCAGGTAGCACGGCAACGGTCGCCGTAGAAGTATGAATTCGTCCCTGACTCTCCGTCACCGGCACCCGCTGCACTCGGTGCACGCCACCCTCAAATTTCAGTTGCCCATACGGCTTCTCGCCACTCACCCGAATCACCACTTCTTTCATGCCGCCAGCCTCATTCTCATTTTGGCTTAACAATTCAACTTTCAGATGATGACGCTCAGCGTACCTCACATACATCCGGTACAATTCACCCGCAAACAAACTTGCCTCATCGCCACCCGCCCCCGCGCGAATCTCCATAATCGCCGGCTTATCATCCGCTGGGTCATGTGGCAACAACATCTCCGCCAAATCACCTTCCAATGTCGCCAAGTCCATCTTTAAATCTTCCACATCGGCTCGCGCCAATTCACCTATCTCAGGGTCATTCACTAATACCTCAGCCTCAGCCAATTTTTGCTCAGTCTGTTTAATATCATCCGCGAAAGCCAAAATCTTTTCGATTTCGGCCAACCTCCGCGACTTTTCCGCAAACCCCGGCTGCGCATAAGCATCTGGCTGCGCTAAAAATTCTTCAATTTCGACTTTTTCGGTCCTAAATTTCTGGAAATCTATCTTCATCTATGCTATTATATCATACATAGACCTTAATAATCAGATTGTTCCGGTTCTTTAGCTCAGTTGGCTAGAGCGCACGATTCACATTCGTGAGGTCACTGGTTCGAGCCCAGTAAGAACCACCATAATCTGCATTACTAAGGTCTTTTATTGACTGTCAATTGTAATTCTAGAGGAGTAATTGTGAGTAAAACGCCGAAGATTTCCGTGCTTGTTCCAATCTACAACGTCGAAAAATATCTCCATCAATGTTTAGATAGTTTAGTTAATCAAACCTTTTCTGATATCGAAATCATCTGCATTGATGATGGATCCACCGACGGCTCCACTGCCATCATTCAAGAATTTCAAAAAACCGATGACCACATCAAAGTCATCAAGAAGTCCAACACTGGCTATGGTGACAGTATGAATCGTGGCCTCAAAAAAGCCTCTGGCAAATATATCGCCATCGTCGAACCGGATGATTATATTGACCTCAACGCTTTTGAGAAACTCTACGATTACGCCAGTACCTACGACGCTGAAGTTGTCCGAGCCAATTATTATCTCAACAAAGACGGCAAAGATACTAAACTCTCCTATATCGATCCCGTTGATTCCGGGCGCATCGTCAACCCACACCAGCACACTTGGATCTTCTTCCAGTCCCCCGCGATTTGGTCTGCTATCTACAAACGCGATTTTTTGCTCCAGCATGATATAAAATTCTTGCCCACCCCCGGTGCTTCATATCAAGACACTGGTTTTAATTTTAAAGTTTGGGCTAATGCCACCCGCGCTTATTTCACCACCGAAGCCTTCCTGCACTACCGCGTAGACAACGAAACTTCTTCCGTCAATAACCCTGGCAAAGTTATGAACGTTTGCTACGAATACGCAGAAATTGAAAAATACCTCAAACAGCACGACTTATTTGATGAGATCGCTCCCTTGGTTGAAGCTGCCAAATTTGGCGCGTATTACTGGAACATTTGCCGCCTTTCGCGCAAACTTTTGCCTGATTTTATCGCCAAAATCAAAGAAGAATATCAAGCCGTCAGCCAAGATGACCTTCTCGTTCGCAGTTATTTTCCCATTGCCGCGCAGTGGAACCTATTACAGTTTATGCTCAGCCATTCTGTGCGCCGCACCATTCTGAAGATCCGCTGGCAACGTTTTTGTGCTAGTCTGCGCGAATTTATCAAAAAAATCTGGCTCAAAACTCATCCTATCTACCGCAAACAACGCCTTATTTCTGAACTTATTTCCGAACTCTATGCTGAAACCGACCTACTCGAAACCAAGTTAAATCAACTGCAATCTCAGGAGATAGAACATGAATAAACCAAAAGTCAGCATCATCGTCACATCCTATAACGACGCCAAGTTGCTCCCAAGATGTCTTGATGCCTTGCTTGCTCAAAGTCTTTCCGACATCGAAGTCATCGGCGTCAATGACGCCTCTTCCGACGGTACACTCAAAGTGCTCAAGCGTTATGCCAAACAGGATACCCGCGTCAAATACGTCGACAACCCCGAGAATGTTGGCTTGGCTGCTTCGCGTAATCACGGTATCGAGCAAGCCACCGCGCCTTTTCTCATGTTTTGCGATGCTGACGACTATTACGAACCCACCATGTGCGAAGACATGTATCAGGCCATCACCAAAAGCAAGGCCGATCTTGCCCTTTGCGAAATTCGCGTCACCTACAATGCTCATGCCGAGATGAAACTCAGCGACGATAATTATTATTCACTCAAATATCACGGGCTTCAAAGAATCGACCGCAATATTATATACAATACCGACCTCTCTTCCACCGACAAAATCTTCCGCAAAGCCACTTTAGACAAATACCACCTCGAGTTTCCCGAAGGTAAACGTTTTGAAGACGCCTATTTCTGCGTCGCGTATTTTTGTGTCAGTCAAACTGCCTTCTTCCTCAACAAGCAACTTTACAATTATATTCGCCATGCTGGTAGTATTATGTCGCAAACTTGGTCCAAAGACACCGCTGACGACCACGCTATTGATCATCTTCACATTGCCTTCATGCTCTACGATTTTCTAGACCAACATAAACTCCTTGCCAAATATAACGAACTCTTTTGGCAATATTTCGAGGCTTTTGAAGATTTTGCTTTGCGTAATAGTAAGTCCAAAGAACGCGTACGCCAGGTGAAAACCGAAGCCAACCAGTTTGTGCAAGCCCATCTTGCCAGTTTTGAAAGTGCCAATGTCAATAATCAAGAGAATATCCGCCGTCTTAGTTCCAAAAAGTTCTATTTCAGCACCACCAGCCTCAAGCGCTGCTTGATTAAACTTATGCCTACATACAACCTCACCACCCAAAACATCCAACGCCTCCGTGCTCTCGAAAGCAAACATCAACAACTCCTCGAAAAGTTCGATCAACTTCGTAATCAAGAGTAATTTATGCAACTAATCGTTGGTCTTGGCAACCCCGAAAATCAATACAACTTCACTCGACATAATTTTGGCTTTCTTGCGCTCGATTTTTATGCCAAAATTCACAAGTGCACTTGGCAAAAGCCCAAGCTCGGTGCACTATGGTGCAAAGACGGTGACCGCATTTTTATCAAACCCCAAAACTACTATAATAACTCTGGCGGAGCCGTCCAAGCCTTTATGCATTTTTACAAAATCACACCTGCAGATATTTTAGTAGTTTGCGACGACTTTGATTTGCCTTTTGGTACTTTGCGCTACCGTGCTCATGGCTCATCGGGTGGCAATAATGGCCTCAAATCTATCAGCGAGCATCTTGGTACTACCGATTTTCCGCGTCTACGCATTGGCAGCAACAACCCTGATGTCCGCCAAAAAGTTGGCGATGTTGATTTTGTCTTGGGCAAATTCACCCCCAAAGAAAAAGCCGAATTGCCTCAAATTTTAGCCAAAATTACCGCCAAAATCGACGAATTAGCCCAAAATCATTGACTTATTGTACACACTGTGCTATAATAGAATTATAGATTACATCTTTTACTGTCTTAGAGCCCACTGGTTCGCGCCCAGCGCCACTACGCGATTTTTGATTTCTAAAAGTGTCATTGTTTGATTAAATTCCGCCACCGAAAGGGAACTTTGTTGTACAATCTGTTCACCGTCTTGCAAACCCGCCGCAATCAGCCGCAAAATCATTGTTTCCGCCTCAGTATCGCCCATAATCAGCGCGGCTTGTGTCAATTTTTGGTGTTTAGGAGGGAACAACACCTCCAGTATATCATTTATGCCTAACATCGGCGTCGCCCCTTGACGAATCAGTCGATTACACCCCTGCGACAGCGGCCGCGTAATATCTCCCGGCACCGCAAAAATCTCTTTACCCTGTTCCAAGGCGTGCACTGCCGTATTCAAGGAACCACTTCGCTCCGCCGCCTCCGGAATCACCACTACATCTGCCAACCCCGAAATCAAACGATTCCTCTGCAAAAAACAAGTTTTTGGATAGTATTTCAGCCTTACTAGACGCTCGCCATCCCTAAATTCCTGCGCTCGCATATCTAAATCATCATTATACTGACCCGTCAAATACCCATCCCCCACTTGATTTACCAGACATTCATCTCCCATCCGACCTACCGAGCGCCCATTTCTCAATTGTTCCGCTAAATATTCGTCTTCCACCTGCTCTCGCACTGTGTATTCATCACCAATTTGGGTCCCTGGCGGCAGTTCACTCAACACGCAGCCACCTTTTTCAATAATTTCTGCCGCCAGGGGCCGATGCGGGCGGGGATAAATTTGGTCTATCGGCGTTCCGAGTACCGCCACTGTCACCCCGCCCGCATCCAGCGCGGCGCGGTGCGCTACCGAATCTATCCCGTACGCCAACCCCGACACCACCACCGCCCCGCGCCGCGCCGCCTCATACGCCAATTTGTAGGCAATATTTTCACCGTATTTAGTCGGTTTGCGCGTCCCCACAATCGCGATCGTTTTTGGCCGTTCCGTCGCCCGTTTACAGCCCGGTTTTAACCAATTTTCTGGCATTTTTCCATAAAAATATAACATTTTTGGCTTAAGCGCAATCGACTCTAACACCTCTGTAAAATCAGCTTCTTGGGGTCGAATTTCATTGTTTTTTGTAAAAAAGTGTGAAAAAAGTGTTGACATTTATTTCTCCGTGTGCTATAATGCTTAGCAGTTAGGGTTATTAACTCCAACTGTACCTAAATAAATCATAATTTCAGTTGGCCGCGAGCGTGCTCAAGGCTAACAGAAATTGCGTGCTTTTGAAACCCCTAGGGTCGATAATTTCTTCTAAGGTTATCGGCTATAAGTATTACCTCCACTTTTAGGGCCTGTTCGAAGGCATAGCAATCCCTATAACCGGCGGGCCCCGTGTTTGTGTGAGGTGGGTCGCGCTTCCGGAACCCTTCGGAGTCTAAAAGAGATGCGTTATAGGGCCAAAATGCCTTCAGGTGATGCCCACCCTTACCTGGAGGCATTTTGGTTTTTACCTCACAAATCACAAATGATTTTTTAAGTACCGTTGCAAAACAATTAGTAAAATTGTTCTACAGCCAGCATATATCAAATTTGCCAAAATTAACAAGCACAGCCACGATAAAATCTGCATTTTGTCTAAAATCGCTCGACAACCATGCTATACTAAATAATATATGCCAAAAAATCTAGTTATTGTTGAGTCCCCCGCCAAAGCCCATACTATTGAGAAATATCTCGGTAAGGATTTTCATGTCTTGGCTTCGGTTGGACATATTCGCAAAGATACCTACGTCGATAAAGATACTTTTGATGTCACCTACGAGGTTGATCCCGACCACAAAAAAATCATCAACGAACTGCAAAAGGCCGTCGCTCAGGCTGACACTATCTGGCTCGCAACTGATGAAGACCGCGAAGGTGAAGCCATTTCTTGGCATTTGATGGAAGTGCTTGGACTCCCCAAGAACACTAATCGCATCACCTTTCACGAAATCACCAAGCCTGCACTCGAAAATGCTATTCAGCACCCTCGCAAAGTCGACATGGACATGGTACATTCACAGCAAGCCCGGCAAACGCTTGATATGTTGGTAGGTTACGACCTCTCTGGCGTCGTACGCAAAAAAGTCCCCGGCGCAATCTCTGCTGGTCGCGTACAGTCACCTGCCCTCCGTCTAGTAGTGGAAAGGGAACAAGAAATTGAGAAATTTGCTGCTAATGCTAAATTCAAAGTAACGGCCGATTTCCTTACCAAAGCCAAAGACGAACTCCCTGCTACACTTGATCACACCTTTGACACCGAAAAAACCGCTCAAAATTATCTGGAAAAAGTCGCCAAGGCCGATTTTAAGGTAGCAGATGTTATTACCAGCCCTGGCGTACGACGCCCAGCACCACCGTTTACTACCGCATCCATGCAAATCGAAGCCAACTCGCGCCTTGGTTTCTCCACTCGCACCACCATGACCGCCGCTCAGGCGCTCTATCAGGCTGGTTTGATTACTTATCACCGCACTGATAGTCTTAACCTCTCCAAGCAAGCCATTGCCATGACAGCCAATTTTGTCGAAGAAACATACGGCAAAGAATATCTCCAGGTGCGTAATTTTAAAACTAAATCGGCTAGCGCCCAAGAAGCCCACGAAGCCATCCGTCCTACCCACATTGAACAAGAAGTAGCAGGGAAGAATGATTATGAACGTAAACTATACCGCTTGATTCGCAACCGTACCCTCGCTACTCAAATGGCCGAAGCCAAAACTGAAAAAACCACAGTCAAGATTGTCACTGATGCCGAAAAGAAATATCTTTTTGAGGCCAAAGGTGAAGTGATTATCTTTGACGGCTTTCTCGAAGTTACCGGCCACACCAAAGAAGACGAATTGCCAAATCTTGCTATTGATGATCCGCTACAAGCCACTCGCATCGTGGCGCGCCAAAGTTTTGCCAAACCACCTGCCAGGTATACTGAAGGTTCATTGGTCAAAAAATTAGAGGAACTCGGCATTGGCCGTCCATCCACCTATGCCAGCATCATGCAAGCGATTCAATCTCGTGGCTATGTAGTAAAAGGCGAGTCTGATGGCGAACCACGCGACGTGATTCAAATTACTCTAGAAAAAGGCCAAACCAAACGTGAAATTGTCACCGAAAAAACTGGTTCCACCAAGGGCAAACTCATCCCCACCCCCATCGGCGAACTTTTGGCTGGCTTTTTGACTGATAATTTCAATAACATCGTTGACTATCAATTTACTGCCAATATCGAGGAAGACTTGGATAAAATCGCCGAGCATCAGTTAGAGCGCGTACAAATGCTGCGTGATTTCTACGGCCCATTCCAAAAGGAAGTAATCAAATCTGACGAAGCCGCCCGTTATAATAACGCCCGTGAACTCGGAAAACACCCCAAGACAGGTCAACCAATTTACGCCAAAATCGGACGCAACGGTGGCTTTATTCAACTCGGCGACAACGAAAAATCTACCGGCGAGAAACCGCGCTTTGCTCCACTCCCCAAGGGAATGACCGAAAAAACCGTTACTCTAGAAGCCGCACTCAAACAACTCGACTTGCCCCAACTTCCTCGCGAACTCGGCACAGCCAAAGACGGTGCAGTAATCATCGCTTCCAGTGGTCCATTTGGTCCCTATCTCAAAGCCGGCAAATATAACATCCAACTCAAAAACCACGACCCCTATAAAATCGACTTCAAAACCGCCGAGAAACTTTATCAAGAAAAAATCGATTCGATCATTGCCGACTGGGGCGATATTATGATTATTAACGGTGCTTATGGGCCGTATATCAAGGGTCCAGGACGTTTCAATAACGTCAAAATTCCTAAAGAACAGGATCCCAAGAAAATTACCCTCGAACAAGCCCAAAAAATGTTGGAAGATAAGCCCACTGGACGTGGCAAATTCGCCCGTAGTAGTGCTAAAAATAGCGCTAAAACTACCGCAAAGGCCTCTAATAGCGCCAAAAAGGCAACCAAAAAGACTACCAGCCGTACCCACCAAGGTTAAAAGCAAAACTACCAAGAAAGCCTCTAGAACCGCCTCAAAGTCGTAATTTTTCGCATAATTTTTACACATTTTAGGCAAAAAAGTGATATAATAGCCCTAGAAAGTCAACAAAAAAGTAAAAATGACGAAAATTACCTGTTGACGCCAATACGAAAATATGCTATCATAAAATTAAATGAATTAATATTAACTATTACATAGGGTGAAGGGGAACGAAGGGAATCGGATGGATCAGCACACCAGCACTATCGAGAACGCCATTAAGGGTAGTCTAGACATTATTGAGCAAGATCGCGAACGCGAAATTATCTCACGCCGTTTTGGCTTGTCAGGGCAAAAAGAAACACTTGAGCAGATTGGCGAACTATTAAACATCACACGCGAGCGCGTACGTCAACTTGAAAAGGCTATTTTAGTACGTCTTCGTATTGGCGCCGAGGAAGGTCAAATTCAAGATCTTGCCGCCGCTGAGAAACTTATCATTCGCAATCTTACCGAACTCGGCCGCGTGGCTCGCACCAGCGATCTAGCCGAGCGCATTTATGGCCACAAAGCCACTCCAGCCGAGCGCGCTAAACTCACTTTTATTGCTGCAATTTCCAACAATTTGACCGCTCTAGATGAGAATGATCTCTATTATGCTGCCATCGGCATTGCCGAATATGGCGACGCCAAAACTGTGCATGCTCGCGTTGACGAGGTAGTTGATGTAATCAAAAAGCACAAAGAGCCAATGACCATCGATCAACTCGATGAGGTTCTAAACTATGAACATCCCGATCATATTCGCGCTATTGCTTCAATTTCCAAACTTTTGGCATCTTTGAACGGTCTTTGGGGCTTAGCAAAGTGGCCAACCGTCAACCCAAGAAATATCCGCGACAAGATTTTTGTCGTGCTCGAAGCCAAAAAAGAGCCGATGCACTTCTCGGATATTGCCGATGCAATTTCTAAGTCTGAGTTCCGTCGTAAGAATGTTACGATTCAAGCCATTCATAACGAATTAATCAAAGATTCTCGTTTCATTCTAATTGGCCGCGGTATTTATGCGCTGAGTTCATGGGGTTATGCCAAGGGAACCGTAGCCGACATCATCACTAATATTCTCAAAGAAGCCGGTGAACCACTCACGCGTGAAGAAATCGTCAAACGCGTACTGCATGCCCGCAAAGTCAAAGAAACCACCGTGCTACTCAACTTGCAAAACAAGCAACTCTTCTCCAAAGTTGACAAAGATTCCTATACTCTCGCCCCAGAAGAATAAACTTTTTTTCAAAAACCTACATCAGTTTACCAGACAACCACTTTATCCAGGCACGCTTGTTTCAGCCCGTCGTTACGGGTGAAACTGCGCTTCGAGCGCTCCCCGTTGGTTCGTATTGAACTCCTGTGGGCGTCGCCTCAGACGAAAGAGAAAACTCTTTCGTCATTCGGACTCCTACGCAGTTCGCGACGGAGCCTTTGATAAAGTAGTTGTCTGACTTCTAATGCATTTTATTAGCCGTAATTTAACTTTTATGGTAAAATAGAATTGTATGTTTGCGCAAATTATTCAATTTATCATTATGCCTGTGGTTTGGATACCAATTGTTGCCATTCTTGTCTTTTTTGGCTATCGTAATTACAAAAAACTCAACCGCCTCAACGTAACCAACACTGATTCCGTACTCTTGATGCTTGAGATTCCTCGCACTAATGATAAGAGGGAACTAGCCGCCGAGCAAATGTTTGCCAGTCTACATGGCATCCTGCGCAGTAGCAAAATTGAGTTACGCAATTCCGGTGGCGTCCAGGAACACTTCAGTTTTGAAATCGTTTCAACCGGTGGTCAAATTCGTTTTTATATCTGGATGCCCAGACGTTACCAAAGTTTCGTCGAGGGGCAAGTTTATGCTCAATATCCTTCCGTCCAAATTTACAAAATGGACGATGACTACGTTGATGATTGCGACAAATACCCAGTTTCTTTTACTACCGAACTAACTTTGACCGAAAACGAAGCGCTCCCTATCAAGACCTTCGAGAACTTTGAAGTTGACCCGCTCGCTGGCATCACCGGTACTCTCGCCAAATTAAACCCAGATAATTCGGAGGAACTCTGGATCCAGATTCTCACGCGCCCAATCGCTGACGACTGGCGCAAGAAAACCACCGATAAGTGGATCAGCAAAGTCAAATCTGGACGCAAATTCTTTGGCGGCGGCAGTACTGGCATTGATTGGACCTGGCTCTTTGAAATTCTCGGTGCGTTTTTCCGCCCACCAAATGGCGGAACCAATGGTAGTAAGGCCCCTGAACTCTCTGAGCGCGACAAGACTCGCATTGCTAAGGCCGAAGAAAAAGCCACCAAACTTGGCTATGAGGTGAAGATTCGGCTCGCCTATCTCGGCAAAGACCAAACTGACGCCGAACTAAATATGCAGGCTCTGGTAGGAACATTCAAACAATACAATTCCACTAACCTCAACGGTTTTCGTCGTACTGGCGGCAGTTTCAAAAAAGAGGAACTCGACGCTTACAAAATGCGTCTATTCCAAGATCATGGTTTTATTCTTAATGTTTCCGAACTAGCCTCGGTCTATCACCTTCCACACACCTCAGTAGAAACCCCAAACATCGTTTGGGCATCATCCAAAACCGCCGAACCACCCGCCAAATTACCACTTATCACTGGTGACCCAGCCCACGACGAGAATATTTCTGCTTTTGGGCTCACTAATTTCCGCGGAATCAATCATCAATTCGGCATGTACCGCCGCGACCGTTCACGCCACGTATATATTATTGGCCAAACTGGCGCCGGCAAGTCTGGTATGCTTGAACTTTTTGCCTTATCTGACGTATTTTATAACCAAGGCTACTGCATTATCGACCCACACGGCGACTTCGCCATCAATAACCTCCGCTTTGTACCTGAGAACCGCATCAATGATGTAATTTATTTCAACCCAGCCGACACGGCTTATCCAGTAGCGTTTAACCCTCTCGAAGTCAGCGACCCCAGCCGCAAGCCTAATGTTTGTTCTGAGGTGATTGGCGTACTCAAGCGTATGTTTGGTGACTCATGGGGTCCACGTTTGGAACATATTTTGCGCCACACCATCCTTGCTTTACTTGACCGACCTGAAGCCACTCTGCTTGACATTTCGCGACTCCTGACCGACAAAGACTTTCGCAAAGAAACTCTCGATTATTGTACCGATGTTACAGTTTTGCAATTCTGGAAACACGAATTTGGCCAATGGAACGAAAAACAAGTCAACGAAAGCATCGCTCCAGTACTTAACAAAGTCGGCGCTTTCACCGCCAACCCAATCATCCGTAACATCATCGGCCAAGCCAAATCTAGTTTTGACGTCCGCAAAATCATGGATGAGGGCAAAATTCTCGTTGTCAACCTAAGTAAAGGCTTAATCGGCGAAGATAACGCCGGCATCCTTGGCGCCTTCCTCGTTACCAAAGTTCAACTCGCCGCCATGAGTCGCTCCGACATTCCCGACGTCGCCGATCGTCGCCCATTCTATCTCTATGTCGACGAGTTCCAAAACTTCGCCACTGATTCCTTTGCGGTTATTCTCTCTGAGGCCCGCAAATACGGTCTTAATCTCACCGTTGCTAACCAATATACTTCCCAGATGACCGATTCCGTGCGTGATGCTGTCTTTGGTAACGTTGGTACCACCATCAGTTTCCGCGTTTCGGCCGACGATGCTCCAGTTCTAGCCAAACAATTTGAGCCCACTTTCGAAGCCGCCGACCTGCTCCAACTTAACAACCGTCATTTTGTCATTTCGATGATCATTAACGGCGAAAAAGTCCCAGCCTTCTCTGCCACTACCCTCGCTCTACCTACCACTCCCCAAGATAACTTCGACAAAATCGTCGAAGCGTCACGCCGCAACTATGCACGTCGCCGCGAAGAAGTTGAAGCAGAAATTCGCGCTAATATTGAACAATCTGAAAAATACAAAAGGGAACTTTCTGACAGCGGTCGCGCCGCCGGGAGTGCTGGGAACATCGAAAATCAAATCAATAGTAGTTATACCGTACGTCCCAACAATTTTACTGCCCAACCAACAGGGAATTATGATAATATGCGACCAAAAACCGAACATAAACCGAACTTTCAGTATATTCCCACCCCTCAGAGTGATTTTCGTAAACTCAAAATGTCCCCTAACGCCGCTGAGGGCAAGGAGCGCATGGGGCTCAAAGATTTAGGCCAACTTGTCCAACAAGCAGCCCAGAGTGGTCCAGAACAGCCTCAAAAGAGTGAAAAACCGCAAAATACACCGCCCGAAACAGGGAAACAAGCCCTCAAAAAAGATAAAAAGTCCGAATTTGCTTCTAGAAACGCCCGCAAGCAGGTTTTTAATAAAAACCGCAGTCATACCAAGCCAAATACTCAAACCGCCCAAAACGACCATTCTGAAGCCTCACAGGGCTAATACGGTGAGTGATTTCGTCAACTAAGTGCAACTCATAACCGTTTTGGGTTTTGTGGAGTT
>CAYXCA010000021.1:0-17996 GCA_964463545.1 uncultured Candidatus Saccharibacteria bacterium
GTATCTCAACTACTATTCTACAGGATTGTTCCTTTTTGTTACAATGAACCATAAATACCTCTGCACTTGTTTTATGCGCGCCAGTAGTATATAATTAAAAACATGACGAAAAAGGATACCGAAAAAATCAAGACCACAGGCCGGACTTTGCATTATTACTGGCAAGAAGTCAAAAAGTACAAGTGGTACTCGTTGGGGATGTTTATTACTACTCCGATTGTGGTTTTTGTGCGGGCGATTTTGGCACCAATGATTTTTGCAGATTTGGTCGAAAAAGCCTCCATGGGACTATCGGCCGATGAGATGCTGCGCATAGCAGCAGTTGAGATTATTGGGTTCTTTGCCCTGTATGTCTTGAATAAAGTAGTGCTGGAAGAATTGCGGCTGTATTGGTGCTGGAAAATGGAGGTGCTAGCAATGTATGATTTGGGGGTAAAGTGTTTTACGGTGGTGAACGACCAGTCGATGCAGTTTCATAATGACCGGTTCTCTGGTTCCCTAGTATCGCAAACGAATAAGTTTGTCTGGGCATTTGAACGCTTGGTTGATACGGTGATTTGGGACCTCTGGCCAACGCTGGTTTATATCATTATGGTGATTATTGTGCTAGCGCCACAGGTGCCATGGTTTGCGGCAGGCTTGGTAGGTTTTGTGGCAATTTATGCTTTGGTATCGGGAATTTCTTTCAAGAAAATTGCTCATTTGAGTGATAATGTGGCAGCGGCCGAAACCAAGCAGACGGGGCAACTGGCCGACTCGATTTCTAACATTATCTCAGTAAAATCTTACGCGAACGAAGCGCATGAACGTCATCGCTATGCTAATTTCTCTCGCACAACGCTGGAGGCCAACTATAAACAGATGCGCGCAACAATTGGACGCGATCTTAAGTTTAACGGTGTGCAAATTGGTATTACGGCATTGATTTTAGTCTTTTTGGTGTTTGGTCGAGAGTGGCTGGGAATCTCCGTGGCAACTTTGGTATTGATTGTGAACTATGCCCAAACGATTCAGGGCGAACTCTGGAACATCAACTCGATATTTAAGAATATCAACCGCGTGTTTGGTGACGCGCATGAGATGACAATAATTTTGGACATGGTTGATGATGTGGTGGATGCGCCTGATGCACAAGATTTGGTAATGGAGCAGGCGACAGTGGACTTTGACCAGATTAGTTTTCAGCATCAGGGCGCGAAAGAGCCAATTTTCCAAGATTTTACACTTGAGGTGAAACCCGGTGAACGAATTGGTTTGGTGGGGGTGTCGGGCTCTGGCAAGACAACTCTGACTAAACTGTTGCTGCGGTTTGCTGATGTAGATGCGGGGCAGATTACGATTTCTGGCCAAAATATTAGGGACCTAACGCAACGTTCTCTGCGCGAGAATATTGCTTATGTGCCGCAAGAAACTTCACTGTTCCACCGTTCGATTGCAGAAAATATTGCCTATGGTAAACTAGATGCCACGCCAGAAGAGATTCAGCGTGCGGCCGAGCTGGCCAATGCGCACGAATTTATCAAAGACTTACCAGATGGTTATGATACGCTGGTGGGCGAACGCGGAGTTAAACTCTCGGGTGGTCAACGACAGCGCATTGCAATCGCGCGCGCCATTCTAAAGGATGCGCCAATTCTGGTACTAGACGAGGCAACTTCGGCGCTAGATTCGGAGAGTGAGGCTTTGATCCAGGATGCTTTGAACACTTTGATGCAAGGGCGCACAAGCATCGTCATTGCGCACCGGCTCTCTACTGTAGCGAGCCTAGACCGGATCGTTGTGCTAGAGAATGGTAAGATTGTGGAGCAAGGCACACATCACCAACTGCTCGGAAAGTCACACGGAGTATATAACCACCTCTGGAGTCGCCAGTCGGGTGCGTTTATGGAAGAGGAGTAGGTCGACTTTTGCGATGCATATCGGTCGGCTATGTTTTGTAGTCGAAATTACCCTCGCTAAGAACTAGCAAGGGTAACAAATGTTTAATATCTCCATTCTACTACCTTACAAAAAGCATGTCAAGCCTCGGCCGTTCGAAAAAGTCCCGTATTATACGGGACTTTTTGGTTATATAGCATGTTTATTGCTCATTCCAGCGGGTGATAGCATCAGCAATAACTTGCTTGGCTTCGTCTGCGCCAAAGAAACCCTTGACCACGGTGGAACCTGGCTTCTTGAGGTCTTTGTAGTGATTGAAGTGAAACTCAATCTGCTCAATAAGCCGCTTTGGCAGATCTTCCAAAGTCTGGATAGCATCACCACTATTGCGATCGTCAGCCGGCACGGCGATAATTTTGTCGTCAACTTCACCATCATCCACAAACTTCATCACACCGAGCACGCGAGCTTTGGTATAAATACCGGTAGTCAAAGGTTGATCAGTAATCATCAAGACATCAAGTTCATCACCGTCTTCGTCGAGAGTCTGCGGGATAAAACCATAGTTGCATGGTTTGGCGAATGCCATCGGCTCAACGCGGTCGAGCATAAAGCAAGCGTTTTTGCGATCCCATTCAATTTTATGATTAGAGCCGGTTGGAATCTCAATCACAACATTGATTTCGCCATTTTCGTAGTCCCCCGGGGTCAAGACTTTATTAAAATCTGCCATAAAACTCCTTATTTACATTCTGATTATAGCACAATTCGGCAAGTTGTAGTATATCCTGCGATGCGGCTGATTTGCGACGTATTTTGAGTTTCTATAATTCCATGATTTGCCCGTAAGACAGGTTGTATGCCTTAATTTTATAGGTAGTCACATAAGGAGCGCGTCCTACTTGGATTAGTTTTTCTTCGCCGATTTTTACTGAGAAGCGTTCCGACTCTCCATCCTCGCGCGCATTTTTAAAATAAAAAATTATTTCTTGTTCGGTGATACTATTGATAGTAATGTCGCCTCCCAATAGTTTTGAGTATCGTGTGACATGGTAATATTTATGTTCCTGGTCAATTTCTCCGTGCGCCTCTAGAATTATTTCTACGGTTGCAGCAATATCTACATCTCCTTCGCTAATGGCTCTTTGACGCTCATCATCAGACAAATGATTCCATCTTTCCAAAATCTCTGGTTCAAATTCAATAAACATCTAACACCTCCTAATTAGTACTATTAATATAGTATGTATCTAATAGTATTTTACCATATATGTCTAATACAGTACTAAGGCAGCGGAGGGAGAAACCGATCCAGCGATTAGCCGGGCCGCTTGACGGATCTACGCCAGTAGCAGGAAAGTAGAGGTTGTAAGCGCTAGGGACAGCCGCACCATCGCCGCCGCGAATAGACGAACCACGCGATGACCGATCATAGCCAAGCTGGCCAGCGGCCCAGAAAACGCCAGTCGTAAGGGATAGATGCATCATTCCGCTGCGCACGAAGTGGTGGTGTAAAACTGGTACAATTTTTCATTTTTGTACCACTTTGATAATAGGAATAACAGAGGTAGACGCGAAACCAAACTGGTACAATTTTGCAAATTTGTACCAGTCGTGCGCAGCGGGGTCGTGAGGTTGCTAGATAATGGGACTTTTAGAAATGCTGGCCAAAATGGTCACGGTTGGTCTTCGCACGCCTCGTTCGCCGTTGCTGGCGGTACTGCCGACCTTAGCGGTTATTTTCTTTATTTTGGTTCATCGTCCTCTGACATTTACCCATCTGGTGGTCCAGACAGGCGCTGGCACGGTTTTTCCCTCCGCTGCCTTAGTACTGTATTAGACATATAGAGCAAAAAACACCCCGCCGAAGCGAGGCCTGTTTTTTACTCTGCCTTCTGGCGCCTCATTGTAATCACCTCGATGATACCCAAAACAGATGGCAATATCAAAATGAAAAAGCCTGCAGCCAGCAGATCCATAAGTCCAAATCTCAGTGCCACAATGTTGTATGGAGGAACGACGTATATTACCGCCTCAGGACCGTCACTTTTCCAGACTTTAACCATCGGAGTGGCATCATCGTCATACAACCATTCACCCCAATCGAGCCGAAGCGTTCCAATATGGTAGTATTGTGTAGTTGAGTCAAAGGCATTCTCCATGTAGTCAGATCTCCTGCCATCCGGCAGTATGGCGGCACGCCAATTATCGGGCTCAACCCAGTTTAGGCCATTGAATGGTGCCATCGATAAGCCGTTACGATAAACGGCCTCCGAGCCAGCATCGTCTGTTTGTGGAGCCGACACTTTCAGACGCACCTCAATTACGTCGCCTTGACCAGCGAAGATTACATTTCTCTGCCAGGCATTGCCTTCATCGGATGATGTGCCGTCGGCGTGCGAATAACGCGCCTGAAGTTCGTATGTTACATCCTTATCCGACATAAGTGGCTGCAACTTCTTTGTGCTAAGAGCGAAGGCCCTTATTGTACTATCACCAAAGGTATTCATCCCTTTCTGAAAAATAATAATGCCCGCTACCATGGCGACGCAACCGATAAAGATGCTGATATGCCGTATGATCGTGAACACCTTCTTGATTTTTGAGTTCCCTGAGTTTTTCTCTTTCATAATAAACCCCTCCTTTTTAATATATTTTTAATTAAAATGAAAGAAAAAATGGACAATTCTGTTTTGCCAAAGAACTAGCGACAAAATTGCCCCTACAGTTCTATTGTATCACAGAATGACTAAAATGTCAATGATTTTTGCAATTTTTGAGTGACTTTGGCAATTTTGGGACTATTTTTCGTTATGATTATAGTTGCTGGGGACGCCAAAAATCTTTTCGTGCTGAATTTCTTCGGGAAGGTAACTTTTATCGAGATGAAAGCCGGCTTCCCACTTTTGACCTTCGCCAAAGCCGAGGTCTTTCATTAACTTAGTAGGGGCGTTGCGGAGCCAGGTAGGCACGGGGCAGCCCATGCTCTTGGCAGCCACGGCTTGAGCCCGGGCCCAACCGTCGTAAGTTTCGCGGTTTTTCTTGGCTTTGGCCAGAACTACCGCCACGTGACTCAGGATGATTCCACCCTCGGGCATACCTACACGCTCAATCGCCTGAAAACAACTCACTGCCAGATTAAGCGCGCCATTCCCCGCCAGGCCGATGTCTTCGGAGGCAAAAATCACCATGCGGCGAGCGATAAACTTGGGATCTTCCCCGCTCTGCACCATGCGTGCCAGATAATAGAGCGTGGCATCCACATCCGAGCCACGCATCGACTTGATAAAAGCGGAAATATTGTCGTAATGATAGTCGCCAGATTTGTCGTAGAGAGGCATTTTTTTACCAACGGCGGTTTCGACCACGGTTTTGTCAACTTTCTCGGCAAGATTGAGCGAAAGTTCCAAATCGCCAAGGGCGGAGCGGGCATCACCGCCGCTGAGATCGGCGATATAATTTAGAGCTTCTTTGGTGACGCGCTTTTCGGCTTTTTCAGCTTTGAGAGCGCGCTGCAAAACTTGCAGAATATCAGCCTTCTTCAGCGCGGAAACCACTACTACGCGCGAACGCGAGAGCAACGGTGAAATCACTTCAAAACTCGGGTTCTCGGTGGTAGCGCCAATCAGGATAATTAAACCAGATTCAACATGGGGCAAAAAGGCGTCCTGCTGAGCCTTGTTGAAGCGGTGAATTTCGTCTACAAAGAGCACGGTGCGAATCTTGAGATTCCAGTTAGTCTTGGCACGATCCACCACGGCTTCAATGTCTTTTTTGCCGGCAGTGACAGCCGAGAGTTCCACAAAATCAGCCTCATATTCGTGCGCCAAGATGCGGGCAAGAGTGGTTTTGCCTGTGCCAGGAGGACCCCAAAAAATCAGGTTGACCGGCTCGGCTTTTTTGACGATTTCGGTAAGAATCTTACCATCACCAATAATTTCGTCTTGCCCAATCACCTCATCCAGACTTTGCGGACGCATGCGCTCCGCTAAGGGTACACGGCTCATAACCCTATTATAACATAAAGTTTCTTGGGGGCGCTACTCCATTGCGCCTGACAGCGCTTCCTAGTTCCGGGCCCCTGGCGAAAAAGTTTTATAACTTTACTACTCTAAGGTTTTAGTAATTTCTTGAACGGCTGGCAAAACTTCTTGAAGGTTTTGGATCCTAGTGGCCCAGGCGAGTGGGTTACTAAGTAAAAAACGCATGAGTTTGATTTCTGACACACTTATTCGCCCTGTGACGTCTGGATGTAGGGCATTTTCGCTGGTATCCCAGTAATAGTGCAATTCTGGTGATAATTTTTCTCCAAATATATCATATATGAGGTTAAATTCTTCACCACCAATACGGCGTAAATTAAGCGTAAACCAGCACGAAATCACGTCGATATTCTGCCCACCATCCAAGGCTTGCAACGACTGTTGCAGCAGACTAAAATATTCCGGCGCGCTAACCTGCTCGGTGACACGATCCAGTTGCTTGAGAATGCTACCGGCCAACTCCAAACGCAGAACGTCAGAGAGGATACCGCCGTAGAATTTGAGCATTTTGGCGCTGGTGAGAGTGCCCAGGCTAGAACGACCCTGGTGCACCACCACATCAGCCAAGGAAAAAAGTTCGATACCGCCAGCGAGGCGAGATTTTGCTTTGCGCACACCACGAGCCAAAACGGCAATTTTGCCCTCGGGTGTGAGGAGATTCAGAATACGATCCGACTCACCGTAGTTGGTGCGGCGCAAAACAATCGCCTGGGTGCGGAGATCACTGGGCATGAGGGTCTTGGGCGGAAGCGGCGAGGCGCTCTTTAAAATCGTTCAAATTGATTGGCGCATTTGGCTGAGGTGGAGTTTGAGTCGGAGAAGCCGCTACGGTAGTTGGTGTTGCAACTGATGGTTCTGGTGATACTGATGATACCGGTGATGTTTCTTGAGATAATGGCCGGGTGGCGGGCGTTTCGGCAAATGTTTCGGCGGGCGCGTTCAAGGCGGCTTTGATGGCGGCGTAAATATCTTCGGGGGTCATTTTGGTTTTGTCAAGAATTTGCTTGACGCCGTAGTGCGATAAATCACGCCCTGCCAAATCGAGTGACGAAATCAAAACCACGGGAATTTTGGCAGTATCGGGATACGAAAGCATTTCGTTGAGCAAAGCGAAGCCATCAGGGCCGGTTAGCAGAACATCGAGTAAGATTACATCTGGTAATTTTTCGTTTATGGCCGCCATTGCGCTCACACCGTCATTAAAAACGGCAATTTCGGACGGCTCCTCGGCTACGCCTTTGATTGCCGAAGCGATGCAATCTGCCATAATTGGTTCATCTTCGATAACGTATATTAGATTCATATTCCTCCTTAAAACGGCAAAGCCGCCTGTTTAGAAATTGGTAAATCGATGTAAAAACTGGTGCCATCGTGATGGCGCACGGCACCCAGCCTGGCGTGCAGATGTCGAGCGAACTGCGTAGAAATATAAAGGCCAAGACCAGAACTGCCAGGGCGCATAGCAATAGCGGTGGGCTGAACGAGTTGCCCAGTCTGCAAATCACGCCAAATTTTGGTGGGGAGCGCAGGACCAAAGTCGCGCACACTCACCCGGATATGATTTTGACGGTCAGAAACCGAAAGCCGGCTGGAACTTTCTTGGTCGGAATAGCGCACGGCATTGACACAGAAATTATAGATAATACTATAAAGTAACTCACGGTTAGTGGCGGCTAGACGGACTTTATTGGAATATGTGGCGGTCAGGGTGCGTTTCTCAAACTGGAAAAGTGGCAACATCTCATGCAAAACCGATTCACAGACGCCACGCACGCTGACGGGTTCGGTGGTAAAAAGACCATCCTCAAGGCGGGCAATTTTGGCTAGGTCGTTCACCTGGCGCAATGCGCGCTCGGAAACTTCGACCAACTGATTTTGCAAACGCTGCTTGGAGGAAGCATCATGAGTAACACTTAGGGCCAGCGTGAGTTGACGAATCAGACAGAGGGGCGCTTTGAGTTCGTGCGCCGCAACCAAAATACCACTTACCTCCACAGACATAAAACCATTATATCATAGAACTGCGTTCTAGAAATAATGGCGTCACCTCGGAAGAAATATTTAACAATATTTCTTCGCTCGGGTTCTTTATTATATCATGCTTTGTGGAAATAATTATTCGACAAAAGTCACGGTATCGAGCAAACGATAATATTCATCAGAAAAGATGGCAGCGTCCGTCTGGATGATTACGGTTTTGTCACGAAGTTTAAAGATGGCGACGGTACCACGAATATTATTGGGCAGATCACCGGTATAAACATTGGCGACTGTACTGCCGACATTGCGCGAAACGACACTAACTTTGCCCGTGCGTACCAGGTTATCATAGGTGCGTATAACATTATCGAAGGCTTGGTCGCGAATAATCACACGGAGAGCATTAACCGTAGAAACACCGACTGGTTGGACTTCGCCAGGGTTAAAGTAGGCTTCGTAATCACCGCCATTAGAAGCGTCTTTAGCCACATAGACATTCCAGGTTTTGGGATATTCAAAACTCAGACTGCCATAGTCGGCTGGCCCCAAGAAACTCTTGTAGGGGTATTTTTCGCGCTCTGTGAATTCGTTTTCAAGTTTGGTGGTGTTCTCGGAAACGGCCATGGCGACAGCGGCATCAATTTGTCCATCAACATCTGTTTTGACGGTGTCCCATTCGATATATTTCCAGATGAACAAGCCAATAAAAACCATCGCAAGAACGCTGACAATAACTAAAATAATTGTTTCGATTAGATTACGATTGACCGTTTTTTTCGGAACAATTGGGACGGGGTCGGGCTTGGAAGTTACTGCTGCGGTGCCAAAATTCGGCACGGCGCCTGGAGCACTGGGGCCAAAGGGCTGTGGTGCCGCGGCGGCAACCATACTACCACTGGTCATGGTTAATGGGTCTGGCATAGTGCCTTGAGCAACATCAAGCGGGTTCACTGGCATGGGCTGCTGCGCACTGGTGTTGGTAGCGCTGGCCGCGCCGCCTACCGCAGACGCCCCAACATTACCCGCGGCTGGGGTATTCATTGGGTTAACATTGCCATTTGCCAGTGATTGGTTTCGCATATGGTTTTATTATAGTTTATTTTGTGAAGTCTGCCAAGACTTCAACTTGATTTTTGAGTTCGGAGAGGTCTTGTTCAATCTCTTGTGCCAACTTGGTGGCAGATCGGTATTTTTCTACGGCTTGGTCGAGCGAGAAATCATCGCTATAGAACCATTCCACGGCTTGGTCGAGCGTAGTGATTTTATTGGAAATAGATTTATTAGCGGTCTGTGACATGTTTTACCTCTGCGGTTATCTCTTTATTAAATGTTGTAATTTTTACAACATCTTCCGGAGAAAGTTTGCCGGTGACAATAGCATAACCGCGCTTTAATGTATTTTCGGGGCTAAGCGACTCTAAAATTTTGGTAGTTTCTTGGATATGCTGAAGTTGAAAATTTAGGCGATGTAATATTTCTTGGCCAAGTTGCTGAATTTTTTGGCGATTTTTAGACAGCGCTGTATCAATACGCTCTAGAATCTGCTGATGCACGCGCTCAATTATCAATTTAACTTGGCGCTGCATGGCTTGACGGTCGGGCACCAGACGTTCGGCAGCATTTGAAGGCGTGGAAGCGCGCACGTCTGCAGCGAGATCAGCCAGACTCTCGTCAATTTCGTGACCAATGCCGGTAATCACTGGAATACGGCTAGCGGCGATGGCACGAGCCAACTGTTCGTCGTTAAAGGCAGATAAATCATCGGCGCTACCACCACCGCGCAAAATCGCGATCACATCTACCTGACCTTGTTGATTAAAGTGATCTAACGCGCGGATAATTTGATTTGGCGCGTCCAAGCCTTGAACCTGAGTATTGATAGTAAAAACTTGAATTCCACCCCAACGATTATCCAAAATTTTGAGAAAATCTAGATAGCCAGCCGCACCAGTAGACGAAATGACACCAATTTTGCTCAGATTAGCCGGAAGCGGACGCTTTTTGAGCGGATCAAAAAGCCCCTCGGCGGTGAGTTTGCGCTTGAGTTCCTCAAAACTTTTTTTGATGTTTCCTTCGCCCAGTGGCAAAATCGTGCGCACCGTGAGCGAAAAATGTCCCTTAGCCGTAAGTTTTGGTGTGGCTTGCACGCGCACCCGCATGCCATCGCTCAAGGCTACGCCTAACTGGCTCAAGACAACAAAACAACTCACCGTAGCGTCGCCCTCCTTGAGATCAAAGAAAACCCATTTACCTTGATTAACTTTGAAACTGGCCACTTCCCCCTCAACGATCACGCCAGTAAAAGCGTATTCTAGCGACTGGTTACAAACCTCGATAAATTCCGAAACGGTGAAAGTGGGACTAAGCGTCATGCTGCATTTCGGCTTTTTCTTTGCGACCGATTTTGGAAATCGAATGTTGGTAGAAACCATAACCACTAATAATCGTACTAGCCAGAACAATTACGCGTGTCATCAAGACTACCAGAGCCGCAAGACCGGCATCAACGCCAAGGCTAGCCATGATGCCAACCATGCCAAGTTCGTAAAGACCATATGGAATAATTGCACCCATCACCGAGCCAATGGCTTCACCAATCATGATTTGTGGCAAAATCTGCGGGTAGCCAAGGCTGGCAGCAACTATCCAGTAGGTAGCAATTTCTAGAAAACTATAAACAATTCCCCAGAGAATTGGACGAATCAGCATGGACTTGTGGCGACGCGCGGTCATTAAGTCTTCATGGGCGTCACCAAAATATTTATCAACGACTTCGCGCTTCAAGATGTTAGGCTTGTGACCAAATGTGATTTTGTTGACAAGCCAGTTCACGAAATTTGTACCAGTTTTGGCAAACCAATCGATTCGCTTTTTGCTACTGACAATTGCCACCAGGATAGCGATAACAGCGATAATGCCCACGCTGAGCAATGCCGTGAAGCCAATCACCCAAGCGCCGGTTGCAGGAACAGTTCCAAAGAGTAACAAAGCAATAATCGCGACGATAGTCTGCAACTGGTTAGCACAGATAGTAATAATATAGCGCAAAATATACATAAAACTGGACTGCCCCGCCGTGGCACCAAAGGGTTTAAGTCGCCATGTAATATAGCCAAGACCACCCAAACCACCAGCCGGCACGGCGTGATTGACAAAGTTGAGCTCAAGCGACACTTGCATCAAAGTCCAAGGTGAAATTCGCTTGGCGTCTTTTTTGGCGCGCATGTAAGAAAAGAACATCTGCCCACAGCAAAAATACATAAAAAGTTGTTCCGGAATCAATAATAATAGAATGAGGATATTAGTTTCGCCGATGTGAGAAATCGCTTCTTTGATGTCGCCGAAATTTTTATAAACAACGTAAATTATTAAGATAAAAGTGAGAATACTTAAAATTGTACGAAAGGAAAGTTTGAATTTTGGTTTGCTCATAGTCGAATTATAGCATATTTTTGTGTTATAATAATGACAATATGAAATATCTTGCCGTGTTGGGTCGCCAGCCGAAAATTTCTCTGGCGGAGTTAGAGAGTCTATTTGAGGATGTTCGTCCACTGGGGACGGAGTTAGCGGAGTTTGATGCGGGAGTTACTCCCGATATTCGACGTTTGGGTGGTTCGCAGAAAATTGCCGAGGAGATTTCTGGGTCAGTGATAGAATTCCTGAAGACTTTACCCCAAGACAAGAAAATTACACTGGGGGTGTCAGATTTTTCGCACGGGGCGAATGCTTTTGGCGCACAAAAAGAGGCGTTGAAACTGAAGCGAATCATGACTAAACTGGGTTATAGTGTGCGCGTGGTGCCGAATAAAACTGCAGTGTTATCAAGCGCAACAAGTTTTCATAATCATCTGTTTTCTGAGAATAAAATTGAGTTGATTAAAACTAATAAAAAATATTACCGCGTGATTGGGGTGCAAAATATCGACGCTTATGTGCAGCGCGACCAAGCCCGACCAGCCCGCGACGCTAAGGTGGGTATGTTGCCACCCAAGTTGGCGCAGATTTTGATTAATCTTTGCGGAAATTTACCCGCTGGAAGTCGGTTGCTCGACCCGTTTTGTGGCACGGGAGTAGTATTGCAAGAGGCAGCGTTGATGGGGTATGTGCCGTATGGGACGGATGTAAGTGAAAGGATGGTAGAATATAGTCGCAAAAACTTGGAGTGGCTATATAACATCAATACGAAAAATTACACTACTACTTTTCGGGGCACGCAGTCGCCGCGTCCCGTCGTTACGGGCGCGTCGCTGCTTCGTTCTCGGCCGTGGCCTGCGAAAGATCCCCGAGAAAGCAGTAGCGTAATTTCCCATGCCGAAGTGGACGTTATCCAAGGCGATGCGACTTCTTTCCAGTGGCAGCCGCCGATAAATGCAGTAGCGTGTGAGGGATATTTGGGGCAACCGATGTCTTTGCCGCCAGCCGAGATTAAATTGAAACAAGAGAAGCAGGAGTGTAGAAACATTGTTTTGGGCTTTTTGAAGAACTTGGCTGAGCAAATCGAGCCAGGCACGCCGGTGGTGGTGGCAGCGCCAGCATGGCTTCGGCCAAATGGCGAATATGAACGCCTAAATTTGCTTGACGAAATTAAAAATCTGGGCTATAATGTAAAGAGTTTTAGAAATCTGGGACAAAAAGATTTGTTGTATCATCGCGAACAACAGATTGTAGCCAGAGAAATAATAGTTTTAAGGAAGAAATAGCATGTCACATGTCAAAGCTGGCGGTACCGCCAAAAACATCCACAACAATGCCGGTCAACGCTTGGGCGTCAAGCGCTTTGGTGGACAACAAGTTAGATCTGGCGAAGTTCTCGTGCGCCAGACTGGCGCTACCAAGATTGCTGGCCCAGGCACTTATATGAGCCGCAACTTCACAATCCATGCTGCCAAGGATGGGGTAGTGACTTTTGTGAAAACCAAAAAGTGCCACTTCTCAGGCAAGAACGTGCCCCGCGTACGTGTAGAAGTACGCTAAAAAAATCTCGCCGGATGCCCCAGGAAACTGGGGCATTTGTTGTGTAGTAATGCCGTGAAGGTGTGATATAATGTTAGCATGAGCAAGATTTTGATTATTGGGAATGTACTGAAAGATGTTTATCTAAAATTGGACGAGCGGCAAAATGACTTTGAGGTGGATGATTGCGGAATCAACTGGCTAGATTTGGCGTTTAACGGGGCGGCGCACAGTTTTTTTAAGCGAACGAGCGTGTTTGGTGGCGCGGCAGTTTCCCTGTCGGTCTTGCATAGTCTGGGAGTGGACGCGGCAATTTTGAATTCCAAGACCGAGATGAAGGCAGGAGATATTACTTGGTCGGATGATCCGGCCGATTATCGTTATATCTTGTCGTACAAGGGTGGAATCACTTATTTTGTGCCGAGCAGCCGAAAAGTGACCGATTGGACAATGCCAAAAGGTACACCAGAGTGGATCTTGATTGATCGGTCAACCAATGTTTCGGAAAGGCTGGTCGATGAGTTGAAAAATTTCTTGAAATTCTCTGGCGGCACAAAATTAGCCGTGCACATAGCCAAACAACAGACGCCAGTAGACCAGAGATTGGCAGAGATGGCAGACATTCTCTTTGTAGAGGACGAGCCTCCAGTGCATACTGAAGAAAAAATCGTAGATAAGATTAAACTAGACCAGCCTCATACGCAGTTAGTATGCCACATTAGCCCGCGCAAACTCGTGCTAGGTGAGGCCGAGGAAAGTTGGAGCCTGGATCGCACGGATATGCTGACGCATTTGACAGTTTATTCGACAATTGTGGCGACGGTACTGGGCGTGATTACAGCGGGTGGCAGTCCAGCGGATGCTTTGCTTTGGGCCAAGATTAATGCGGAGCAGGCGAATTTGGAGGGGGCGCTTTCGGCGGAGCGACTCCAGGAGTTGGCTAAGACTGAATTAGAGAAGCGGGCGAATTTGCGCTTGATTACGCGTTCGTTGATGACTTCTGGCAAGGGTGTGATGGCGCTCGATGAATCAAGCAAAAGTTTGGCAAAGCGTCTGGAGAAATTTGAAATTCCAAATAATATCCAGAATCGGCACGAAGTTTATCGCATGATGGTGACTGCGCCAGGGATGCGTGATGCAATTAGTGGCATAATTCTTTCGGATGAGAACTATCGACAAAAGATGTCAGGCGGGCGTTCGCTGATGGAATATATCACAGACATGGGAATTATTCCGGGAATTAAGGCTGATTTAGGTCTGGCAGCGCTGAAGGGTAGTGATGAAACTCACACGCTGGGACTGGATGGCTTGGCGGAAAGATTGCGTGATTATTATGACCTGGGGTTTCGATTTGCTAAATGGCGCGCGGCGTTCAAGATTGCTAAGGATGAGCCGGGCTTTGTAGCGATGCAAACTAATGCCGATGAATTGGCAACTTTTGCAAAAGAATGTCAACTGGTTGGATTGGTGCCAGTAGTAGAAACAGATATTCTGCCTGAGGGTAATTTCTCCGTGGAGCAGGCAGCCGAAGCGACAGTAAAAGTACTCGGTATGGTATTTGAAAAATTGGCTCAGCGCCATGTGGACTTGGCAGGTTGTTTACTGAAGTGTAATATGATTAGTAGTGGAAATGAAGCCGAGGCAAAAGCAACCGCGGGTGAAGTTGGTATGGCAACAGCGGCAATTTTGCGCCATGTGGTGCCAAAATTCTTGGCCGGAGTGATGTTGCTCAGTGGCGGCGAGGAGCCAAAGACGGCTACAAAAAACTTGACAGCCGTGATGCAAAATTCTCCATTCCCTTGGCCGGTAACATTTGCCTTCTCACGGGCTTTGGAGGAGCCAGTGTTGGCAACTTGGAAGAGTGATCCAGAAAATGTAAAGGCCGCACAAGCGGCACTTGGGCGGCATCTAGCAGCCAATGTTGATGCTTTGCATTATCTCAAACTGGAGGCACGCGCGAGTGGCGGTTTGCAGAATATTGATGTGCTAGATTTGTCGCAGTAGTCAACTATTCAACCAAGCGACCGGCTTCAATATGAATGCGTTGATCAGCTTGGGCAGCAATGCTTTGATCATGTGTAGCAAGAACCACGAGCGTACCATATTTTTGCCGAATTTGACTGAACAGGTCCAGAACAACGGCGACATTCTTTGGGTCAAGGTTGCTAGTAGGTTCATCAGCAAGTAAGACGCGGGGATGCATATAGATAGCGCGGGCAATAGCAGCACGCTGAATTTGGCCACCAGAAAGTTGTGCTGGCAGGTGCGAAAGATGCTCGTTGAGCCCCATGAACTCGGCGATTTCTCTCGTGCGCTCTGCACGCTCTGATTTCGGAAGATTAGCGAACATGGCCGGAAGTTCTATGTTCTGTTGCAATGTTAGATTTGGCTCAAGATAGAATTGCTGAAAAACGATACCGATGTTACGCTTACGAAATGTGATTAGATCTTTGGCAGACATCGTGGTGATATCTTGATTATCGATCAGGATATGTCCAGAAGTTGGGACCTCAAGTCCGCCGAGCAGTTGTAGTGCGGTGGACTTGCCCGAACCACTAGTACCGATAATTGCCAAGAACCCAACATCGGGTTGTGTTTTGAAACTTATATCATCCAATGCAACTATCGTTTGCTGATTGACGTTATAGGTTTTACTGATTGACTTAAAAGTGATAGAATGAGCCATATGCTACCTTTTTAGATCCTTAACAATATCCCTTGATACAAGTTTCTTAATCATAGTTAGTAGGCTAATCATTGCAATAGCAATGATAGAAAGCCAGACGAAGATGATCCTCCAATCAAAACCAATCATGATAAGCAAATTAAGATTTGGTAGCAAAAAGAGCGAGCGAGCGGTTGCAGTAACTGCTCCGCCAAAGATAAGAGTTACACCAAGAGAAACAAATATGCCAATAATCGTTGCACAAAGAATAACTAGCAAACTAATGATTAACATATAAAGCATGAAGATTTGGACAATTTCACCCGTTGTAGCACCAATACTACGGTAAAGAGCAATGCTTGATTTTTCGTCATCAATTACGCGACTAAGGACACCAATCATAATAATAACAGAAACAACCGTAAAAACGATAGTAAACTCAGTAATAGTTTTATTATAAGATTGATGCTTCTTATAATTAGAGATTCTTGTAGTAAGAAATTCTTGTGCATTCATAACAATATCATCCATTATACTTACATCTGGCACAGTTCCTTGATATTGATTGACATTAATCCAAGCCAACGCATCCTGGATATTAGAAAACGCAATTATGTAATCTGCACGGTCATCTGGCTGGCGATTATAGGCGTCTTGGAAACTAGTCGAATTGGGTTTCATAACCATAAAATGGGCGACAGAGCCACTATTCTCAATCGGCATAATATCGGAAAAAATAGTGGGAGTTTCGGATGAAAAAGTAGTAATCTCACGCGACGGGGTAAGCCCAGCAATAGTAAATGATATAGTACGACTACTATTTATGCTACCAGCAACAACCTCGACCTCTGACTCGCTAAAAGCCTGAGCGGTAGCACTAAATTGATAGCCTGCAGACCGAGTTATGACATTCTTGATATATTCCGTAACAGATGTACTAGTGCGCGAAGGCTGATTAATGCCCTGTAACTTGCCAGCGGTCGCAACTGGCAAAATGACATTAATTGAATCGTCATTACCTTTATATGCCACAAGTAACGAAGCAATGAGTTTAGAGTCTAGTACATCCACAT
Source organism: uncultured Candidatus Saccharibacteria bacterium (assembly GCA_964463545.1). Lineage (GTDB taxonomy): Bacteria > Patescibacteriota > Saccharimonadia > Saccharimonadales > Saccharimonadaceae > Nanosyncoccus. Next base: position 16,596 of record CAYXCA010000021.1, read on the forward strand.
ACTGACCTGGCATCCAACCGTCGCAAGGTATAGACGCCATTGATGACTCTCGATAAGGTGTGAGCCCAGCAATATTGAGTTGTTCTTTGGAGCAATAATGCGTAATCTTTCCAACCACTTTACCGTTAAATTGTTCAGCGGCACGTGCAATATGTTCCTCTGCATGTTCGACATCGCCACCAGAATAGTTGGCTTTGAAAAAAATATTATCGCCGTAGGCTTCCTGATTAAGGCGTTCAAGATTGTCGAAATTTCCCTGGACGATTGTCATTGCCGCAATAACTACTCCAAACAGAACACTCATGGTGAAGATGGTAACAATAGTACGCATTTTGCGTACCCTCAGCCGGGCAAAAACCAGATTAAGTTTGTCGGAAAACTTCATAAGATCATTCAATTAAAAATTTATGCTTTATGTTTTTATTATACACCCGGAAATCAATTATTAAATAAAAAGCCTGCTCTTCGCAGACTTAAGTTTAACTGAGAAGGAAATGTATAAGAGCCGGAATAATAGAAAGGTACTTTATAATTTATTTGCTAACTATTCTGTCAGTTTTTGTAACCACGAATATATTACTGTCTTTTCCAGATATAGACGCCTGACAGTTCCACTCCCTGCGGGTTAGTTGGATCCTCAATAACAACGCGATAATCTCCGCCGTCACCAACACTCCAGCCAACACGCGACCACGCTCCCTGAATATATTTATCTGTACGGAGGTTGTAAGATTGTGTGTTGTGTTGGTTGAGTGTATATACATTGCTGATTGTGCTCCAGATACCAAACAAACCTTTCTTTTGTAACTTAACATGGAATGTCCCTGCATTTGTCGAGCGCGCAATACACTCAAAAGTGATGTTGATATTGGTTGCGTTGTCACAATGAAACTCCGGAAAAATAAGTGCAGATGAGGTGCCCTGATTCCAGAAATAATTTGAATTAGTAACAATGTACTGGGTAGTCTGCCGAGATTCACCTGTAGGCGATACGCCTTCAGTAGCGTCGTCAATCTCAACAGGATAAGCCGTTTCGATGTTTTCCGTAGTTTCTGCAGCAAATGCTGTGATGCCCGTGCACGTCATCACTGTTACTGCTGTCATCGCCGTTGCCAATACTCTTAATACTTTTTGCTTAGATTTCATACCTATATACTCCTTTTTTAGAAAAGACCCCATATCGTATTAGGCTTGAACATACATATTCCTTCTCATAAAGAGCGTTGCGTATGTATAGCAACATGGCAACTTACTTAGTATACTCTTCATTAAAAATAATGCAATAGCGCGTTTTTTCTAAAACTGGGTTTTGGGTCTGCGGCTTCCTATTAAATAGTATAAAATTCGGCTTAGTGTAACAAACCAGAACAATAGAATAAGTAGTTATCTACATTATAGAAC
>CAYXCA010000022.1:0-17896 GCA_964463545.1 uncultured Candidatus Saccharibacteria bacterium
ACTCCACAAAACCCAAAACGGTTATGAGTTGCACTTAGTTGACGAAATCACTATGGTTATTATGGCGATATGGCAAAAATGTTGTATAACCATCTTTGCTATTGATTTTTTGCAAAACTGTAGTATAATATAGACATAGAGTTGCACTCTATTGTTCTTTTGCATTGAGTAAGTTCTCCTACTATTGGGACATTTTAGTTACTGAGTTTGTGAATTTATATAATTAAGTTCATAAATAAGCAACTAAAATCAAAAGTAAAAAAGGAGAAAAATTATGGTTGAATCGAAAAATGTAACACTGGCTACCTCGTGCGATCCAGCAATCTGCAAGAAGGATTTGCCGCTGGTTTGTATGCTAATTGATCAAATCGGGCAGAAGTCTGATAATCTCGCTGATCATGCTTATGACCTATGCAAAATTATGGACTGCTCCTTAAGAGGTGACGATCGCGCGAATGATTCCTTGCATACGTTAATACCTGACATTCACTATGATAAAACAGGAGGTCTATATTATTACCGGGACGGCAAATTGGTGCCAGGACTTCACTTGGCCAATAATGCACCCCAGCATTTGACGGCAGTTGAGCAAGAAAAATACATTACAGAAGTGATTATCCCGAGTATCGCCAGCATGACGGTTGCGAAGTTGAACGATAGTGTTGGACAGTATTATAGCGACTTAATCAAACCGGATGCAGCGAAAGCCCTTCTGAATATATGCGATGCGGCTCAGAAAATAGCACACGATCGCGATACAGAACGTGATAAAATGTTACGCAGGCGTTTACTGACGGTGTTAGATGAAGCCAATCTCAATGCATAGCCGAATGGCATCGACCTAGGGTATTTGGTATCCTGGGTCGTCTTTTTCTATATGCCTAATACAGTACTAAGGCAGCGGAGGGAGAAACCATTGTAACAACGATTTGGGCCAGCCGATGGACTTACAACGGTATCGTTAAAGTATAAGAAATAGGCACTGGGAATGACGGCACCATCGTATCGTGTACTGGATCCGCGTGATGATCGTAAATGGCCATCTTGGCCAGCGTCCAAGAGTGTACCATCATTACGACTAGGCAAATACAAATGTCCGCTGCGCACGACTGGTACAAAAATCAAATTTGTACCAGTCTGATTTCGCTTCTATCTCTGTTATTCTTATTATCAAGGTGGTACAAAAATGAAAAATTGTACCACTTACTTCGTGCGCAGCGGATTCATAAACTTACCTGGTGTTAGTGGTGCTACTTTCAGGGTCGCTGGCATCGACGGCGTCGGGTGGTCGTCGCGCGCCTCATCTACTCGCCGCGATGGTGCTGCCGTCCCTAGCGGTTACCACCTCGAATTCTATGATTCTGTAATCTACCCGTCGGGTGGCCCGTACGAGCGCTGGCATGGACGTTCCCTCCGCTGCCTTAGTACTGTATTAGACATATAGAGTAGAAATAATAAAACCTATTCGGAAATAATTCCGCCACCCAGACAAACTTCCCCATCGTAAAACACGACTGATTGGCCAGCGGCCGGACGTTTGACCGGGGCAGAAAACGTCACCGTGCATTGCTGACTTGGTGCGATGGTCACTTTTTGAGGACTTGTTACCATATCCGCCGATCCCCGGAAAGTAACCGTCGCATCAATCAGCGGGGCGCGGTGGCGGAGGCGCACCTGAATTTTGCCGGAAGCAGGGAGAGCAGTGCGAAGGTGGAGATTCTCGAGTTGGAGATGGTCACTCCAAAGATTGGCGTCATTCAAGTTGCGCGAAACGTAAACGATATTCCTCGCGAGATCCTTTTTGACTACATAATACGGCAGGCCGCCACCTAGATAGAGGCCGTGGCGCTGGCCGATGGTGTAGAAAATTGCGCCGTCGTGGTAACCGAGAATTTGGTCAGTTTCGGCGTCGCGAATTTCGCCAGGCTGAGCGTCGAGATATTCTTTGAGAAAATCTTTCATACCAACTTCGCCAACAAAACAAACGCCCATAGACTCTTTTTTGGTAGCCACGTCGAGTCCCTTCTCGGCCGCAAGTGCTTTGACTTCGGGCTTGGTCATGCCACCCACTGGAAAAATGGTTTTAGCAGTGGCAGCATTGCTCATGCGGTAAAGAAAATAAGTCTGATCTTTGTTCTCATCTACGGCACGCAAGAGATTAAATGAATGGCTTGGCGTAGTGCGTTCCGTAGACCCGCTCCGGGCCGCTTGGGCCAAGTCTTTATGGTCTACGGAACGACCACTCCAAGCCCCACTTTCAATATCTGCAACCCCAACCCTCGCATAATGTCCGGTAGCAATATAGTCAGCGCCCTGCGCCATAGCGCGGTCGTAAAATAACTTAAATTTGATTTGCTCGTTGCATATAATATCAGGGTTGGGCGTGCGACCATTTTGAAACTCGGCCAGCATATAATCAACCACTTTTTGCTTATACTCGGCTTCAAAGTCCCAAACTTCGAAATCTAGGTCGAGTTGCACAGCCACGCGCTTGGCGTCAGCCAAATCTTCCGCCCAGGGGCATTTCATGCCGGGGAGGTCTTTGGACCAGTTTTTCATGTAGACACCAGTGACGTTGTACCCCTGCTCTTTGAGCAACACAGCCGAAACGGAAGAATCGACGCCGCCGGACATGCCGAGGTAGACGCTAGACATAATGACTCCCGGAATCCTGGCTGCGAGGGTTGCTATTCGCTGGAGCGGTGGCGCTCTCAAAATCGAGCCCTGACGGGCCGTGATTTTGACCCGCGCCAGCCTGGTAGTTATGCTCCTGCGAATTAGCAACACCTTCGCGCGCCAGCATTCTGCGATACTCATCTTTAACCGTGTTGGCTATAATGCCAGCAGCCTGTTTGATTTGGTCTACACTATTAGTACTACCGAGAGAAATGCGGAGGGAGCCGGCGATTTCAGTATCACTCAGGCCAATGGCGGCCAAAACATGCGACTTGGTTCCCTTGTTGGCGGCACAGGCTGCACCCGTAGAAACCAAAATTCCTTCTTGCTCGAGTTTGTAAATTAGGCGCTCGGCATCAATACCTGGGAAACAAACTGGTACGAAATTGGCGAGTTGATGCTTAGGGTTACCCAAAAAAAGCGGTTGTGGTATTTCTGAATAAAGGTTATGCTTGACATTTTTTGAATCTTGTGCTACAATGGAGGTATGAGGCGCAGAACTTTGGTTTGGCGCAAGGGTTTTTGTAGGTTCCGTGCCAATCTTGGATAACTCTTGACGAATAATTTTAGCCATTTCTTGATATTGCTTGCGATGATATGATAGATGTGCTTTGGCTCCGGTTGCAGCAGTAGCAAAACCAATTACTCCGGGAACATTTTCGGTGCCAGAACGCAAGCCGCGTTCTTGCCCTCCGCCTATGGTAAGCGGAGAGATTTTGACACCGTGTGCGACATAAAGCGCGCCGACGCCCTTGGGGCCACCACATTTGGCCGCATTCAGCGTGAGCAGATCTACCCCAAGACGAGCCACGCTAATATCCATGAGATTTAGCGCTTGCGAAGCGTCAGAATGAAATAAAAGCGGAGTGGCAATTCCCCGTCGCAACCGGTCTTGGCGAGTCTGGCGAATGATTTCAGCAACATCAGCGAGCGGCTGAATTGTGCCAAGTTCATTATTGGCAAGTGAAATCGAAATAAAATCAACTTCGTCGGTGAGTTTTTGGCGTAAATCATCAAGCCGAATTAAGCCAGATTTGTCAACTTGAATCAGATCATAATCACCGGTTTTTGCTACGGAAAGAACAGCGGCATGCTCAGTAGCAAGCACAAGGGTTTTGCTGCGACGGGCAGTAAAAGCAAGGTTGATAGACTCAGTAGCGCCAGCCGTGATAACAAGATCGACACCTTTTGCGCCGATACAGTGGGCGATTTGATCCTTGGCGGCTTCGTAGGCTTCGCGCACATGCTTAGCCGGGAGATAAGGTGCCGAAGGGTTGAAAAAATCGTCCGTGAAATACGGCAACATAGCAGCGAGGGCTTTCTCGCTGACTGGAGTGGCGGCGGCATGGTCAAGATAAATCATAGTTAATATTATACTTTATTTAGCGTAAGCGTAGAGTTTTTGCTTAATAATATGGAGATAAACTTTGGTCGCCTGGCGGAAATTTTCGAGTTCGGCGCCTTTTAGTTGAACATATTTACCAGCAGAAAGTTTTTTGTAGACACCGGAAGGGCGAACCTCGTAGCGCACGGTGAGTTGATGACGGTGCTTCTCACGGTCAAGCCAATCTTCGTGCCAGAGCCAGACGTTTTCGCGGTCATGGAAAAACTCACGACGATGCCCCTCTGGTATGGGACCAAAAATTGTGCTACCAAGTTTAGATTCAGCGTTGATGAGTTCAGCACGGCTAGGACGGCGGCGAAAATGGCGCGCTACAACGGCGACTTTTTCTGAAGTCTGCTGAGTATTCTTGCGATTCTTTTTGAAAAAGCGCGATTTCTTGGGTTTGGCGGATGGTGAGTCGATGATTTTTTGACCAACGCGCGAAATTGGCGCTCGATGCGCATGAATTTGTACATTAGTACCTTCGAGTAAGACCCGCGGAGCCTCAGATTTGGGAGTAGCAGCCTGGGCTTGACTGGAAGTTTTGTGAGCGGGGCTATTGATTGCCTTGACCACAGCACGGCGTAGGACTTTAGCCCGAGCGGGGCGCAAAATGTTGGACTGAATCTTGTAATAGAGTGGCTGCTTGGGGGATTTAACACCGGCTGAAGTAATTGGAACGGTTTGCGGGTTGGAAAGATGCTGCTCAGACTGCAAGACCTCTTCGGCCACAGCAGCGATATTGACTAAGTTTTCGGTTTCTTGACTAATAGAAAGCAGATCAGTTTCGCAGACCGGAGCAGCAGTCTTGACCAAATCTGCGTCAGATTTCATGACTTTGGCTTTGTAAATTTTATGAGATCCTAGACTGACGCACGGCATGCTTCGATCTCCTGAGCGACACCCATTAGTTCGCGATAGAGTTCAACCGAAGCCGGAGTGCAAAAATTATAGGCTTCGGCTCGATCCGCCCCATATGTATTAGATTTGAAAAATGTTTCTCGCATTTTGAGTTGTTTGCTCCACTATATTTTCTTCTATCACACCCATTTTCTCCGCGAGATATGTCGCGATAGTTTTGACATATCCTGGTTTATTTATTGTACCACGGAACGGAGATGGAGTCAAGAACGGGGCGTCAGTTTCTAAGACCATTTTTTCTAACGGCGGTAAAGGGTTGGTAGTGTAGGTGCAGATACCATTCACGCCAACGTAGAAGTTTCGCTCGAGGGCTTGACGTAGGGCTTTTTTGGAGCCAGTGAAACTATGCACTACGCCACGAGTTTTGGGAAAATTATCAAGCACAGCAAAAGCGTCGTCAAAAGCCTCATGAATGTGGAGAGAAACGGGAAGATTTAGGTCTAGCGCAAGTTGGAGCATTTGCTCAAAAAGCCGAATCTGAGCGGCACGATCGTAGCTGTCGTAGTGATAATCGAGGCCGATTTCGCCGATGGCGACTGGAGTTGCTGCTGATTTGGGTGACCAGGCAACATTCTTGCCTGAGGTCGCGTCGCCGACGCCCGCCGTCGCAAGGTCAGCGCGCTCATCCTCGGCCGAGCCTCCGGAAGCCCTCAGACAAGAACATTGCCTGTTCTTCAAATCAGTTATCCACTCACTATGCTGACTGGCGAATTCGGGATGAATGCCGTAAGTCCAGTAAACATCACTGTGCGTGTTAGCAAAATCGTGGGCAACCTCAGAATCTTGCGGATAAGTACCGATACAGACGATTTTTTGTACGCCGTTTTCGCGCGCTTCCCGCAAAAATAGTTCCGATTGCTCGGACGTAAACCACTCCGGGTCATGTAAGTGACAATGTGTATCAATCAACATAGTATGATTATACCACTCTATATATCTATTACAGTACTAAGGCAGCGGAGGGGGTAACCAACATAGCGTTCCCATGGGCCATTTGATGAACTGACCGTAGAATCATAGAATTCAAAAAAATAAGCACTAGAGATAGCAGCGCCATTAGCGGCGATAGATGAGGCTCGAGATGCTCGTCCGTAGCCGCCCTGGCCAGTACCCCTCAGTGTAGCACCACTGACACCAGGCAAGTATATATCACCGCTGCGCACGACTGGTACAAAAAATCAAATTTGTACCAGTATAATTTTACCTCTACCTCTGTTAATTTTCTAACCAAAGTGGTACAAAAATGAAAAATTGTACCACTTTTACACTATCTCTTCGTGCGCAGCGGGGTAATATATTTAATAGGTTCTGGCTTTGATGGCAGCGGTAGTACTTTTAGGTTTGCAGGCCAATATGGTAATGGTTGGTCTTTACGCGCCTCGTCTGTTAACGCTGGCAATGCTGCAGTTCCTAGTGGCTACTACCTTGTTTTTGGACCCTCTGATATTAATCTATCGGGTGGCCCAGGGGAACGCTTCCACGCCTTTCCCCTCCGCTGCCTTAGTACTGTATTAGACATATAAGAGTGGAGAAACACAAACAATATGATATTTCGTCTGCACTCGTGCTTTGGGCTACGTCCTTCATCGCGGGCGTCGGCTCGAAAACCATGCAAGCATGGTTTGCTCGTATTCCTACCGCGCTTCGCGCTTGCGCTTGATTGGATCAAGTTGGCGTTTGCGTAAACGGAGAGATTTAGGGGTGACTTCGAGCAACTCATCATCCAGCAAGAAATCAATACACTGCTCTAACGAATATTGAGTATAGGGCGTGAGTTGAATGGCGCCATCACTAGCGTGAGTACGCATGTTAGTGAGTTGCTTCTCCTTACAGACGTTAATATCGAGGTCGTCTTTCTTATTGCTAAGGCCGACAATCATACCCTGATACACTGGCACCCCAGGTGGGATAAAGAGAATGCCACGAGCCTGAGCAGCGTCGAGCGCATAAGCCGTGCTAGTACCCGGTTCAAAAGCAATCAGCGCACCATTACGCTCGGGCTTATACTTCCCTTCTACCGGACGATAACCATTCGGCAAAGTTGACATAATTGCAGTACCCTTAGTGGCAGTAAGCAAGTTGTTGCGCAAGCCAATCAAGGCCGCAGTGGTAATCTCATAAACAAAGCGAGTGGAACCAGTGCTAGTCATCTCCTGGCTCTTAAGTTCGGCTTTGCGCACGCCCAATTCCTGGCTAACTGCGCCGACAAATTCCGGCTCAACTTCGATTGTGAGTTCTTCTACTGGTTCTTGTTTAACGCCGTCGATTTCTTTGTAGACCACTTCAGGACGACCGGTTTCGAGTTCATAGCCTTCACGGCGCATGGTTTCAATCAAAACCGAAAGATGCAATTCACCACGACCAGAAACTTTATAACCCAAACCGTCTGGGACGATTTTGAGTGCAATATTGGTTTCCAACTCACGCTCCAGACGCTCGGCAATTTGGCGCGAAGTGGTAAATTCACCCTCCTGACCCTTGAGCGGCGAAGTGTTCGGCCCAATATAAATACTCAGTGTGGGTGGCTCAAGTTCAATCGTTGGCAAAGCCTCGGGGGTGTCGCCGGTAGCAATTGTATCGCCGATGTTAGCCTGGGCGATGCCAGATATCGCCACGATATCGCCAGCAGTCGCTTCGGGAACTTCTTCTTTGCCAAGGCCTTTGTAGACGAAAATTTTATCAATTTTAGCATTAGTCCACATTATCTGACGAGCATCATCAGCGCGCGCTCCCTCGCTCCCGTCGTTACGGGGCTCTGGTCGCTCCGTCCGCTCCTCGTTAGTCGCGGAGGTCGCTTCAGACGCTCGCTCAGATAGTGCGGGCGTATGTCCAATCTTAACGGTTTCGCCTTTTTTCAGTTTGCCGCGGAAAATTTTGCCAATAGCGTATTTGCCAAGATAATTATCCGCCGCGAGCGCCGCCACGAGAAGTTGCGCGCCTTTGGAAGCATCTTCGTCAATCTTTGGCGCCGGAATATCATTGATGATGGACTCAAAAATCACATGCAAATCGTCATCAAGGTCGGTGGTCTTGCCGGCCTTACCGTCACGCGCAATCGCGTAATAAATTGGATAATTTAACTGGCTTTCGTCGTTGGCGAGTTCGAGGAAAAGATCAGCGATTTCGCTTTCCACCTCGTCGATACGGGCGGCAGGTTTATCAATTTTGTTGATAATCACCACGGGCTTAAGGTGTAGATTAAGGGCCTTTTGCAAGACAAACTTAGTCTGCGGCATTGGACCCTCTTGGGCATCCACCACCAAGAGAACGCCATCTGCCATATTGAGCGTACGCTCCACCTCGCCGGAGAAATCAGCGTGACCCGGAGTATCAATAATGTTGATCTTGTAATCATTATAGTAAACTGAAGTTTGTTTGGCGGTGATAGTAATTCCCCGCTCGTGCTCCTGGTCCATGGAGTCCATAATCAAGGTTTGCGACATCTCGGCTTGATTATCGCGAAAAGTGTGTGATTGCTTTAAAAGACCATCCACGAGAGTGGTTTTGCCGTGGTCGACGTGAGCAATAATAGCAACGTTACGAATATTTTGCGCCATAGGGTTTTCTCTTTAATTTTGACTAATATTTAGGGCTCAGCGTGTCTAGATTCTGATATGTTGATTTGCCATCAGACACCTCAAAAACTAGGCAAGCAGGGCTTACTTAGTAGTATTGTAGCACAGGTCATCAAAAAAGTCAATACTCTAACGCTTTGCTCCAGTTTTTTCGGGACACGATGTCTGCCCTTTGGGCAGATCCCTGGGCGTCGCCTCAGCAGAGTCTGAACAAAGTTCAGTTCTGCGTTCGGCTCCTACAGGTTTCGCGTCCGCCCGCCGCCCAGGGTGTCGCACATCTTCGTCCATTACGTCTGATGACGCTTCCCGATTCTGCACATCCTCGGAAATGAGAACAAGTTCTCGTTTCTCTCGGATGTTTGAATCGGCGGCCGTAGCCTCCGGAGATTCCCGAAAAACGAAGCAAACGCTATCGATTGACTTTCCTTAGTAATTCTCGGCTAAGCGCTCAAAGAAAGCCTTGGGGTGAGCACAAACTGGGCAGACCTCTGGGGCTTCTTCACCGGTAAATACATAACCACAGTTGCGACACTTCCAAATGGTGACTTCTTCGCTTTTGAAGACAACGTCGTGCTCAACTTCGTTGTGCAATTTGAGATAGCGTTCTTCGTGAGATTTCTCGATGGCGGCAACTTGCTCAAACTTGACAGCAATGTCATCATAGCCTTCCTCACGGGCAGTTTTGGCAAAATCTTCGTACATTGTGGTCCACTCGTAGTTCTCGCCCTTGGCCGCTTCTTCAAGATTGGTAGCGGTATCAGCAACCGCGCCGCCATGCAAGAGTTTGTACCACATTTTAGCGTGTTCTTTTTCGTTATGAGCAGTTTCGTCAAAGATAGCAGAAATTTGCTCATAGCCGTCTTTTTTAGCGCGGGATGAGAAATAACCGTATTTCATTGAAGCCTGAGATTCACCAGCGAAAGCAGCCTCAAGGTTTTTCCAGGTTTTACTAGATTGATCTAATTCTTTAGCCATATTACTCCTTTATTACTCTAACTATTGTAGCATATTTGAGTACTACAAACGACCGTTATTCGGACAAGCGCCAAGGTCGGTCCAGCAATTAGCGGTGATCCAATAGTATTTCAGAAGGCTTTCCTCGTTTGTGCCACTGAGTTCGACTTCGTATTGCGGGTAGGGGAAGAAGATATCCGCCGGATCAAGGCGCGATTCGACGCGACGCAAAAGTTGATTAGCACGCCCGGTGGAATCAACGCTCACTTGAACATTCTCAAATGGAATAACATTGCCTTTGGCATCTTTGAGCGTAACGGCAAAATCAGTCACAATATCACCATAAGGTAGCGAAACTATCAACATAGCATTGCCACCAGCGTCAAAACTAAGCGGGCTAGTATCAGTGCCAAGGGTGAGGGTGCAGGCAAACTCACTATGGGTACATTTGATGCGGTAAGGCGCATTGGCAATTGGAGCACCGTTGGCCGACTTGTCGGAATTGCCGGCTAGGCTAATTTCGTTTTGCGAAAGGGCGTTGATAGCCTTGCTGTCACCTTCTTCGCTCGGGAGCAAAATCATTGTGCTATAGTTCATGCTGGTGCTATTATTAAAATCATTAAGGTTAAAGTTGGCGGGAGTCTTAAGCAAAGTGAGCGAAATGGTGGGTGGAGTGGTGGCATTATTTATGTCACCAAGCGAGCCGTTGTGGTTAAGATTTTTGAACTCGGTGCCATTGATTTCGGAATACCAGCGAAATTCCACGGTTTTGACGTTGGCAAGTTCAGCAGCACCAATACCTAGCGGAACGACGCGCGTACGAGTATCTGAAGTTAGCGTGGAGCGATAGTCCGAAACAATATTGGATAGAATGACACAAGTATAGGCTTGGTCAGAATTATTACTGTCACTCTCTTGAATCAGGACCTCGCCGTCATAATTGTAGCCAAGATAACCTTTGAGTTTGAAATCGTCGCAATTTCCGCCAAAAAGTGTATTAAAACCACAGGAATCGGGGTTGCCACCATTGTTGATACATTGGTAGTAACGATTAACAGCGATTTTGGCATCTTCGACGCCGGCAAGGGCTGAATCGTAAGCGGACTGAGAGAGGTCGTCGTTGCTACTTTGGCTAGATTCGGACAGGATGATCCGGATAAAACTGAGCGTGATAACACCAAAGAGGATGGTGGCAAAGATAACAACATACAACGATGCAACGCCTTTTTTGCTAGAACTATACGGGTTATGTTTCATATCTATATTATACTCCTGCCGTGCGCGCGGCGAAATTAAATTTGTTGATGGCACAATAATTATATTCGGAACCGAGGTTGTTTAAGGAGCCGGTGTCGCCCACTTGATTACCATTTTTGTCTTCGAATTGGGTACCAAGCGAGCAATAATCGCCACTACGCATAATATCAACGTTGCCACGCAAAGTAGCCAAGATAAATGTTCCTGACATATAAGTGCGCAAGGTAACAGAATCTTGGCTGATTGGGAAAATCGTAAACTCATAGAGTGTCAAATCAAGATCGAATTCGTCAAGCATACCTTCAATAGGCGTTTTGGTGGGATTGGGTAATGGAGTGTCGGACGTGGAATGAGCCAAAGTGGTAATGTCGATGGTCATATTGGAATCAAAATCGGACTTATAGTTACCGCTTGGATTCATAACGGCGGAGCAAACCCGATAGTTACGGTCTTCGACACGCATAAGGCGTGGCGCTTCCGTAGTGACGACTTCGCCCTCCGTGTTAAGATAGCGTAGTTTGAGTGCATGACTCTGCTCGGACGTTTCACTATAATAGGTATTCCAGATATAGGAATAGTAACCAGTGCAAAAGACACCGTTATATTGTTTACCGGTTTCGTCATCCTTGCTAGCATGAAAAATATAGGAAAAGGCATGATCTTTGACGCAGGCGTCAACGTTATTCGGTGCAAGGCTATTACAAAGACTAACCGTATCAACCGATGGCGATGTGTTAATTGCGGAAGTCAACTCATCAATCAAGCCACGGCCAACGCTATTGACAGCCTTGATAGTCATTCCCTTTTGATAGATTGAAACAATATTAGTGGTGATGATTGCAATCGTAATCAAAAGTACTCCGATAAAAGCAAGGGTAATAGATAGTTCTACCATAGTAAACCCTGATTTTGACTTACTGTAAAGTTTATGTTTCATTTGACATTCTCCGGGTTATATAAACGAATTACGGTGTCTAGGGCTGTAGGGGAAGTAGTGTTAGGACCGTACCAACATGACTCGATGTAGAAATCATAGTACTGTGGATTGGCGTTACCATCGGTGACGGCAATTACCCAGATACCTTCAGCCTGAGCAACGTAGCGATAGATAGGCGCGCCATCGGTAAATTGGTCGGAAGAATTTTCGTCAGTTTCGCTATCGAATATGGCACCATTGTTTTTGATTTGGTCAAAACGGGCTGCCGTCGTGAAGAGAATGCGCGCATTCAGAGGTGCTGCACTGAAGAATTCTGGGTTAATACGCGCACTAATATATGAGATGCCAACATCCGCATGACCATTAGCATCTAGGCTACTTAAATTGCGCGTGTTAAGGATAAAAGCATTATTGCGGCTGAGCATGGTGCCAGTATTTGTAGACTCGTATACGCGTTCACAGCCGGCAGCGTGCACATCACCACCATCGCTACTATTTACTGTATCGGCTAAATCTAGCAAGCCACTATCCTTGGCCTGAGCGGGAGTAATTGCGTTGCTAACAATTGTATTCCAGAGTTGTTCGTATTGTTGATATTTCTCGCCACGATTGAACTGACTATCGGTAATCTCGCTACGTAGAGGCAGCGTTTTTTCTGAGATATAGGAACTATGAATAAAGCGTAAGGCCTCAGCCTGAGCGTTGAGTTCATTGCGCGCGGTGACTAATTCTAGTGCATTCTCCGCCGAGTTGACTCCTAGATTCATCATCATAATTGAAAGCACCGCTACCAAACAAAACACAGCAATGGCGAACATGACCTCGATGATAGTATCACCGCGCTTGACTGAAGAATAATTTACTTTTAGCGTTGGCATTTTGATTCCTCCGGGTCGTCCGAAACAACATTGACTGATGATGTATTGCGTCCTTCTGCGCCAAGATGTAAGCGAATATCGCGCACAATATTACTATTTTCGGACTGTAGACAGAAATCAACGCTTTCTGATGGACTAGCGGAGAATAAATGCGGCGTTTCAGTGATAGCGGTATGAAAGAGGCTGCTGGCGCTTTGGTCATCGGGGGCGCAATGCTCTTTGATGTTAAATTGTTCAGTTGTGAAAGCCGTGTGCACTGTGCCCGAAGCGGGAGAACGCGCGATGATCATGGTGCCACGAAAGGGTTTCTTGTCAATATTATGAATCTTGGCTCCCCAAAGTGGAGTATAGGTGGCAAGAGTGCTGGAAGCCTCGTCCTTATCATTGCTGTTACCACAAAAGAGCCGAGCGTTAACTTGGCCAAGTTCGTTGATAAAGTTGCTGGAACCCTCCGGAATGTGGACATCACCAACCAATGTAGCAGAATAAACTGTGTTATCTTGGTCTTTGCTTTCGTCATCATCAGGAGATTCAAGGCCAAAGACAATAACTTTGCCATAAATTGCTGATTCGTTAGAATTGCCTGAGCCAAGAGTCTCTGGGCTAATAACTTCGGCGTAAACCTGGCGGAAATATTCAGCAAAAGAGCGTACAGAATCATTGTAACGCTGGTGTGCAATGTTGGAATAAGTACCACCCAGAACTCCGACTAACAATAACCCGGTAATAGCCAAGAAAATACTAACTTCAATAATGGTGAAGCCTTTTTTAGTCTTTGGTGTAGAATTTAGCCTTTTCATCGTTGCCATTATTAATTTTAATACCTTGGCGCAAGCTCACGTGAGTAGCTTTCGGTATAGCTAGAATCATAACGCCCAGCTTGGGAATAGGCCCACAGATAATTATCAGCCCGAAAATTAAAAATCTCACCCACAGAATAGCGTTTACTACACTCGCCGCTGTTATCGTTATCATCGCATTCATTAAGATTGCGCAAGGCGCTACTACCTTGGTAAGCGTTATTACGACGGATCTTCAAGTCGGAGCCATATGAACGGTGCAAGCTAAGGCTATTTGCCATAACTGGACCATTAAAGGCGAGTTGTTTACTACAAACACCACTAGCACGGTTAACGGCATCAGCTTCAGTACCTCCCGTTACAAACTCCCTACAAGTATCCAGATTGCCACCAATAATCAACCAAGCATCGATTTGTGTAACACTGCTATCAACTTTAACATTGCCGTCTACAAAGATAACTACTTGAGGTACATGATAAATGCTATCATAGTTACCAGTGTTTAGGATAATATTCTGATTAATTTCGAGATCACCTTTAACACGAACGATGCGGCTCTCCTGAATATTGTTACCCAAATTGAGACTGTTTTTATCTTGATTATTTACCGGCGCACTAGTACGATTACCGTCGTAGACTTCAGCTTGATTTTCTAGAAAAGTACCTAGCCTGGTGCGTAAAGTAGTGTTCGCTAGGATACCCGAATTACCCAAACTAGATGTGCGGTTGGCGATAGTTAAGGGCGAGTTTACAAAAAGATCAAGTGAGATACGGCTGCCGAGTGCAAGTGAAGCGCCGGAGCCCAAACCATCGACGGCACGATTAATAACGTTAAGATACTCAGTCCACGAACCATAAAGCGCATTCGCACGAGCGCCGCCAGTATTACGACCAAGTGTGGTATCGTCATAGCGATCCGATAATGCCGTACGCACGCCACCATTACTCAATAGGCTACCGTTCCAAATGCCAAGCGTCGGCTTTTTGGCGATTGCGCGACAAGTGGCATCGTAAGTGGTCCAATAATCTTTATTCTCTTTGAACCAATTATCTTGGCCGTTCTGAGTATAAGACACCCAATATTCAAATCGCCAGCCAGCAGAGTTACAATACTTGTAGCCAACATAATCTGGTACAATAATTTGCGCGGCACGACTAGGTGTGTTTGTTTCTGTAATAACCGGTCCATTACTATATGTAATCTCATTACGATCAAAAACATTAGTACAGCCGGAGTTATCTGACTTACCATTATAATATGTACACGGGTCACGCGGATTGCGTGGCACTGTGGTTAAGTTACCACTAGTGATACCGCTGTAATGATTTTGGGTAGCTTTGACGGTATAGACGATCTCGCGATAGGCAGCATAACGACGAGTAGGTACATTTTTGGCCCAAACATTCCAGCCAATCTGTGCATCTTCGCCAGTGTACATGATAGTACCATTATTGTCGCCATTAACACGTGGCATTGTGGTGGTAGACCAAGTATTACCTCTAGGATTTTCTGGACGAGTTACTTCAACACATGCCATAGATGTGCCATCATCAGAGCCAGACATAGTACGCCAACCACTATAGTCCTGGGTAAAAGTAATATTCTTTGGAGCATATCCAATGATATGACAAATAGTTTTAGTTTCACCCTCAGCTAGGCTTATCGTACCGGATGAATGCGCAATATTACCTTTGCTAGCATTCGACCCACCATTCGTGCGAAAATCGTCTACCTCAATATTGTCTTTAGTAATGACACTATTCACAGTTTCGATAACTTTATAGTTTGTAACCGCATCATCGAAGTATCCACTGCCGGTTGTATGTTTATAATACAGTGTGTGCCAAAAATCAGCAGTAAACGTGTCGCCATCTGTGCTAAGTTTAACAATCACGCTACCGTCCTCACCGTCAGAAGTAACGTTATGATGAGAGACATCGGTATTTTGCTGAGGAACATTTACGGTCGACGTTGCGTAGTAGTAGCCACCACCGCCAGTAGTTGGTGCGGAAGGATTAGATGGGTTATTAGGGTTGACTGGCGTAACCGGATTAGATCCAGACCCAGGATCAGGGTTGGGATCTGGACCTGGAATGATCGTAATCGTATCATTCCAGTCTTTATTATAGCAAAACCAGCCTAGGCCACCATTCCAGTCTACGCCGTCTGGAATAACGCCTTTACTAGCAGCAACATCAAAAGCAGCTTTTGCAGCATCGAGCGTTACGGTACCATCAACAACGACATAATTAATATTACCGCCCAATAACCTTAAGTCGCCATTACGTATAATACCAACTTGTGCGCCAAGACTAGCGGCGGCCGGATTATTGCGGTTTTTACTCCAAACACTTGGGTTGTACTTTTCAAGACCTAACCGATAATAACCACCTATCTCAACACGCATGGTAGAGCCATCAGAAAGTTGCACATTCTGCCAGGCACAATCTTCAACCTTTCCCCCCTTAACTGAACCAGAGTTACTGCCGCTGATAGAAACGCTATTTGAGTTTGTAGGATAATATTGCCAAGTTGCTCCGTAGCAGGTGTCGAACCAAGAAGTTTTACTAGGGCTACCGCATCCGCCACCGGTCACTCCGTTACCATTACCAGCATTACCGGCATCTGCATTTTCAGTTGTTATGATAATAGTATCAGACGACACTTGGCGAGTCGTAACAATTATTCCAGCGACAATCAACACTGCTGCTACGCTTGACAATATAGTGTATTTTGCTCTTTTAGATACCATCACGATCGTCATCTCCTTCGTCATAACCCTGAATTTCTACTTGCACATCGAAGCTTAGGGCAAAATATTCTCCAGCTTTAATACTATCGTTGAGACCATTATAGGTACTATACATCGCATCATAGAATGTACCTTTTTGAACTAATGGCAGGCTATCGGCATCAACTTCTGATGATAAATCAGCAGATTGTTGGTAAAAACCATTGCCTGCATAGAAAAGAATTTGCGCTAAACGAAGCTGGTTAAGGTATTCTGAATTCGTCACTGCGGCTTCATCCGCAAAAAGTTGGTTGATTTTATTGATATCTTTGTTGCTATTATATTCTGACTGAGCAAGCTCGCGCATTTTTATGATACCTTCATCGGATGCATCAACGATAGTTGGCTCAAGCCTAGCGGTTTCTTCAGAGCCAGACCCTCCACTTGATCTAATCATTACTACGATTAGCCAAACAGCCAGGCTGATTACGAACAGGCCAAATACTGTACCAAGGATAACGAAAAGTTTCTTACGCGCCTTGTTGCTCTTTTGTTTTTTCTCACTGGCGAGACGATTTTGCTCGGCAAAAAGGTCTTGTTTTTTTGCAGTTTGCACACCGATATTGGCCGAGTCAAACTGAACTGGATCATTTGTCACTGACGCGCCGTCACCCGGCATAACAGTTATATCCGGGGTTGTGGCCGACGGCATGGGCGGTTTAACATCACGCGGAGTGCTGCCAGCGACCGAAGATTTTTGCTTATTTGGGGTTTGATTCACCTGCGATTCGCTCATGGTTTTATTTTACCATAAGTCTAATCTTTCAAAAACTCTTGACTTTTATGCCTATCTGTGCTATGATTATAGGTATAAGCCCCGCGAAGGGTGTTATCTGTAGTTGCAAATTGTAACTATCCCCACAGCATAGCACACTTTTCCTTGGGACCGCTGTCGTGACTACGTCACTCTCTGTCTGCGTCGCTCAAAAGGAAATGCTAGCATTTCCTTTATTCGCTATCCCCGGCAGTTCGGGGCGCTTGCCCAAGTCTTATGCCCTACGGAAAAGGCGCTATGCTGTTGAGGTTGGCTACAATTTAATCCCAAAGAGGAAGGCCATCCATTGGGAGAAATTACTCATTTCCTCGGTGTTAACGACGGCGGTAGAGGCAATATTTGCGTCGTGCTTGTGTTTGGCGTGGTCAGAATTAGCCGGGAGATAAACCATCGTTTCGCCAGCAGAAATTTTGTTTTGATATTTACGCGCGGCGAGTTCTTGATATTCTGTAGATAAATAATATTCGTTTTCTAGTTCGAGTGTTTCTACTTCTAGTTCGAGCAGGGCCTTTTCGCGGCGACGATTCATGAGTTCTTGGGCGAGATTCCAGTTCCGTGACATCGAAGAAATTGAGCCCCAAGTCCAAATCAAACAAAAAACAAAGGCAATGATCAAAACTATGTTATCAAAATCGAGCAGGTCGTGCTTGAGCCAATACCCAGTTTTGCGCATACGAGTTTTTATCCCACTCATGATTATATTATATCATAAGCCCTTATCACATAAACACCTTTTTCCTTGAGATGCTTGCCCAAGTCTTTAGTCCCTACGGAAAAGGTATTATGCAGCAACGACCTATGATATAATAGTTTGTATGCGGGTGTAGCGGAGCTTGGCTCCACTACTTCGCGCCCTCGGAAAAGCTGATGCAGGCATCACTTTTCTCTCGGACGCGGGCGTAGCTCAGGGGTTAGAGCAGGCGGCTCATAACCGCTTGGTCGTTGGT
>CAYXCA010000023.1:0-17516 GCA_964463545.1 uncultured Candidatus Saccharibacteria bacterium
GCAATCACCCATTTAGCATAATTGTTCGAACTTCGTATAGTATGCTCCGCCAAATAAGTGGCCAGCATGCTTGCACGGTGGGAACTTATTTGAAGGAGAGGCCAGGAGAAAATTTTTCTCCCACTCTCCGCCACACCGCATAGGCATGAGCCCTAGCTCGTGACTAGGCGGTGTTTTTGTGGCGAGCGACGGGAGATAGGACTCCCGCGAAGCGGGAGGACGTAGGCAGTAGGAGGCGAGGAAGAAAATAAGTTTACTTATTTTCTTTTGAGCCGACGCCCTGCCGCCAGATTTTGCGTAGCAAAAGATGGAATCTCCCACTCTCCATATCTAATACCGTTCTAGCGGCTCGGCTTCATTATTTGGTCAAACTCATCTAGGCTAGCAATAAAAACATCACTCGGCTTTTTAAAATCACTAGGTAACTCTATAATGCCATTATCAGCAAGCCACACTCTCAAGTTCGTTACGTAATCACGCCCCTTTCCCAACCATGTCTGTAAAAGCGCCGTCGAGAACTTGCCCTGTTTAACACAAATCTCAACCGCCTTCCTAACGGTCGGGTCATCCGGGCTAAACCTGCCAGCCGGAATGCTCGGTCTTTCAATTGAACCGATAAAATCATGCCCATCGGAAGAATAACCACAACTTTGGCAGACGTAGACCTTCTTTGAACCCACCTCAGTTTTCTCCTCGCCCAGCCTTTCTCGGACGAAATCATTAGATATTCCTAATGTGCCAATGGCTAACAAAGCACGCCCAGTATTGTGCAGTTTACCGCCAAACCCGGTACCATATTTTTTCGTTTTCATTTCGGTCGTCATCATCTGAACCGAAACATTTTCACTTCTACATTTAGGGCATCTTGCCATAATTTAATCTTTACCTCCTGATATCATCTACATTATACCACAATCATACTTACAAAACCGCACGCTGTCGTCGGCTCTTCCGGAAATAGTCTTTTCTCCCACTCTGTATATCTAATACAGTACTAAGGCAGCGGAGGGGAAAACCAAAGTAACGTTCACCGGGGCCGCGAGATGGGAGAACTGCAGAAGCATTAAACGCGAAGAGATAACCGCTAGGCTTAGCAATATCATTAGCATTAATAGATGATGCACATGACGACCAACCGTTACCCCATTGACTGGCGTTTCTTAAAGTGCCGGTAATGAGAGGCAGTTCTACATACCCGCTGCGCACGAAGTTGAACTTATTCCACAGGAAATAGTTCAACCACAAATTACCCATATAAGTTCCAATAAAAACATGTTAATTAACCAAAAATAACTTCAAACTTTACAGAGATAGGTTCATCTTGAACTTGTAACTATATTACAAGTTCAACCACTCCACATACTGTCCTATCCATTCCTTCAGCCCCGCCGCAGTTTTGTAATATCTCACATCTTCATCCGACTCCGCATCCAAATAACCCACCAACTCGCCCTCGTGAATAATCGCCACCGAAGGCAAATACTTAACCGTTTGCGCCAACGCCGTCTGCTTAAACTCTTCCTCCACCAAACTATAAATCACCATCCCTTCATCATGTGCCAATTCTTTTGCCGAATTTGTAACTGGGAATTCCGCCGGGCACACCACCATATGTAGCACCACCGCAAAACTCTTTTTCTCCGCCACCAACTTATCAAACTCCCGCGCCGTAATCTCGACTACCTCACCTCTAGCATACATTTCCTCCGACAGCATAAACTTTTCTACTGGCTTATCCACAACCCCCGAGTTTTCCACCCTATCGCTCCGCAAAACCATCGCCAAAATTCCCAGCACAACCAGGGCCAATATTGCTGCTCCCCCAACTATCCAACGCTTCTTCATAGTTTATGCAAATATTCAAATTCAATATCATGATAGGGAGCTTCCCAATACCGGAATTCCTCGCCATCACGCACCTTCACGTTATTTTTCCCGTCATAATACCAATATCCACCCACATTATAAATCTTCTCCGCGTCCCAGCCCAACGCCACCAACATCTGCTTGGTCATCCCAGCATAACCACCGCCACCGCACATCAGGAAAATTGTCTTATCTTTCGGAAAATAATATTCCAAAATCTCCATCGCTTCCGCATAATTCGCCGTAAACTTTCCGTCTTTTTGTGTAAACAAAGTCGGTCCCACATAACTCTCACCCACTGCTTCCGGCAAACCTTCCACATTTACCAAAAGCGGATAGGGAACTACCTCAAACCCCTTCACGTAACCCGAGAGATACGAATCTCCACCAACTGCTTCGTAGTTCGCCTCATCCACTAACATCCGCATATCGCGATACACCGCATCTTCACGCCCTAGATAATTATCAATCGTGCTTTCGTTGATATTTTTATCAATCCCCATCTCACCGCGCAAACCACCAGACAATTCCGGCGCCGACAACTCTACCTGTTGCACCACTTCATTATCTTTTTGATCCCGACTATCTTCAATCGCTCCCAAAACTCCACAAATAATAGTTCCAGCGATCCCCAACACCAGCACCACACTCGTAATAATTATTCCGCGTTTTTTCATAATTCACCTCACTTAGTTCCTTTTATTATACTCTAGATTATCTACTTTTCAAAAAAGTATGCTATAATAAAGAAAGTTTAATTGCGAGAAGTCTAATGAAAAAAATCACGAAAAACATCCTACAAATCGCCACTGGCATCTGTACTATGGTTACTTTATGCGCCGGCAAAGCCATGGCATTGACCGTCCAAGAAGGTGCCGAGGCTGCCCGTGCTGATGGTATGCCAGAAAATCTCATTGGCCCAGACGGCGTTTTTACTCGTATCACCAACACTATCCTCTATATTGTCGGCGCAATTTCCGTACTTATGTTGATTTGGGGTGGTCTTCGCTACATTATTTCTGGTGGCGATAGCAAGAAGATTACCGATGCCAAAAATACCATCCTTTACGCTCTGCTTGGCTTGATTATTGCCTTCTTTGCTTACGCCATTGTCAACTTTGTTCTCAATACTATTAATCCTACCGCTCCCGCCCAAAACGCTGAGAGCGCCATGCTTTTACTAAACCTGCTCGCTTAAGGAGCAGATTCTATTTTACTTCGTGCGCAGCGGAGTCCTCAATCTAGGTAATGGCACGTCTGGAGGCACGAGCCAGTGGGGCGATTGTTGGTCGTCGCGCGGCTCGAATATGCGATACGATGATGCCGCTATCCCCAGCAGTTATCACTTCGACTTCAACAATTCTATAGCCCGCCCGTCATCTGGCCCAGCCGATCGCTGGCATGGTCTTCCTCTCCGCTGCCTTAGTACTGTATTAGGCATATAGAGTAAACGTCGCTACGCATCAGTATCCTTTTGCCTCCCCGCCGCTACCACTACCCCCATCACAGTTTTCGCACCTGCCGTTCTCATCACCTCCGCTGCCGCCAGCATACTCGCCCCCGTCGTCCATACATCATCCAAAAGCAAATAGCAAACGTCGCTATCGACCTTTTTGCGTGCCATATAAGCCTTTTTTGCCTGCGTCATGCGTTCAGATGCCTTTGTACCCACTTGCACCGTATCAGCCGCCCTCAGCAACAACTGCCGACATTTCCATCCGCGTCTATGTGCCAACTTTTTTGCTAAATTTAGCGTATGATCCAGCCCCCGCTCTCGCACATGCTTTCCCACTGTCGGCAAGGGAACTACCACTGTGTCATTAGGCAACTCCGGAATCGCCCGATTTAGCACCTCCACCAGCACATCGCCTATCGCGCACACCGCCTGGTATTTATACTCTTTTATTAACCTTGATAAGACTCCTTCACGCCAACCACCCACAAACAATGCATCAAAACCCGTTTCACACTCTCCGCATTTATAGTCCTTCCACATTGCGCCATCTTTTTCCACTTTCGCAAGCGCTTGTTGGCAAAGCGGACAAACCCGCAACGAAGTTTTTAATAAGTCTTTTTTACAACGTTCACATAGTACCACCCCCAAACACCCACAACCCCTACAAGTGTACGGACAAAGTAAGTCTAGCGGGCCATATCCTGTTGTATTTTTCACAACGAATTTCATAATTAGTATTGATTTTACACCAAAAAGCCCTTATAATAAAGCATAACAATATATAACGGAGGTAACTCAAGCAATGGCTCGTACTAATAGTGACGACATGCTGATGGAAGAAGAACTAGCAGAATTATTCAAAGGCCCAGAAACCTCAGCTACTGTTGACCCAGTTGATAATTCTGCCCTCGACGTTGAACCATCAGACGGGGGAGATGATGGGTGGGATAATACTGACGATTTTCCAGGACAACTCGCCGTAGATGTCTACGAAACCGCAGATAAACTTGTTGTTAAAGCTCGCACGGCTGGTATTTCCAAGTCCGACCTCAATGTGACCATTTCCGACAACATTTTAACTATTTCCGGTATTCTTAGTGGTGGCGAAGACGAAAACACTACTGCGTGGCACATTCAAGAGTGCTACTGGGGCGAATTTTCTCGCACCATCGCCTTGCCAGTCCAAGTCAAGGAAGAGGAGGGAACTGTCAAAGCCGAACTCAAAGATGGTGTCCTCACTATTACTTTCGAAAAAGAAAAAGTTGAAGCACCTATCAAAATCGCCATCCAATAATTTCTTTTACCATACTCACACACTAAAAATCACTCCGCATGGGGTGTTTTTTAGTGTACACAGTATAATACATCATTCGTAAACACAATCATACACGTGTCTTCTATGTTAAACTAACATTATAAATAATGTTAGTTTAATAACTATATAAAAATTTGCCCAGCCAAAAACACCCTCCTAAGAAGGTGTCTTTAACCTGTCTGCCTACCTTTATCTAGTTACCAGACGGTTGCTGCGAGTTATCACTACTCGAATTAGAGTTGCTATTATTGTTTGTACTGCTACTGCTACTAGTATCCTTAAACACCGCACCTGAAACAAAACTCACAATCGCAAACGCTAGCATAGAAATCACCAAGCCAACCACCCCATAAAGAATAGTATTACGAGCCCGCGCAACCTTTGCCGCCTCACCAGTTGAAGTTACAAAGAGAATCGCACCAATCACAACCACAACTATCGCCAAAAGCCCCACCACACCAACGATTACATTGATAATATCAACTACACGCTCAGTCAACTTCTTATCTGAACCAGGATAATCTGTTGGAATATTGCACTCTGCTAAACTATTAGTATAGGTTTCGTTATAAGACCCCTCCGGGCACTTCCCTCCAGCAGCATAAGTACCTGTCGTCAATGCCGACGCACCCAACACACTCCCAATAAGCAAAGCTACCACAGCTAAGATTTTCAACTTCATAAAAGTACCTATTCCTCTATCTCTACTTAAAAACAGACGACAAGACAAAGTTCACAATTGCGAAGGCCAGCAAGGCTACTACCAAGCCAACCACACCATAAAGAATAGTATTACGAGCCTTAGCTACCTTGGAGGCATCACCTTGAGATGTAGCAAAGCTGATACCACCCATCACTATCATCGCAACCGCAATAAAGCCAACCACGCCGACCACGACGTTAATGATAATTGTGAGCGTGCTCATTAAGTCTCTATTTTGAAACACACCAGTACCCCCAACATATCCTGGGCAGTTCTCTAGCTTATCAACACCAGTCGTGCCATCTGGACAGATCACATCAGCATAAGCCGGTGACACAGTCGCCACGCCACCTAGACCCAATACTGTCAACGCTACAGCAATTGCGCTTAGAATTACTTTCTTCATTCTTTAATTTTCCTTTCAATTATCTATACTATTCCCATAGTACATCATTATCTGATTTTTGTCCATAGGCTTTAATAGGGAATTATCCCCAGATACTTTGACTCACAAAATATACTATACCATAAGCCGACAGTGCAACTACCAAGCCAATCACACCATAAACAATTGAATTTTTCGCTCGATTCAACTTTACTGCATCACCCGTGCTAGTTACATATATAATCGCTCCATAAACAATCACCCCCACCGCCACGATACCAATTAAACCCAAAACTACACTTATAATGTATACTACCGCTGGCATCGCCGTATCATCACTATCAAGCTTACATCCCGCCGCCTCTTTCAAATCATCCGGGATATTATTACCATCTTCACAAATATCACCAATATCTGCCATCACGGGCACCACTGCAGAAACACCACCAAACAACATCATCCCCACCACTAACAAACTCACCCAAAACTTCTTCATCATTATGGTTGCGCCTCCAAACCTGATTTTGTTGCATTAATTACAAAAGCCGTAATCGTAGCCGCCAACAACACAACTACCAAGCCAACCACCGCATAAATAACTGAACGCATTGCCTTTTGTGTTTTTCCCGGATCACCCCGCGAAATCACATATTCAAACCCACCTTTAATAATAAATATCACCGCTACAATACCTGCCACTGTATAGCCCCAACTAAAGGCATTCTGCAATTGATCTTTCTCAAACAAAGCCTGCTTCCAACTATTTCCACTAATACCCAACGCCATCTTCGCCGTATTCACAATTACCGTTGCGCTCATTGTTAAGATCGTACCAATAACCGCCGACGTTAGCGTCTTCTGCCCCTTCAAAGCTCTTCCTGGATCACCCTGCGCCGTAATATACAAAAAGCCACCATACATTATAAAGCCCATCGCCAAGTACCCCACCGCCAAGAACACATCAAACAAAATATTCAAAACTACTGTCCATATAAATTGCACTGTCTTCTCTTCACCGTCTGGATGGACTATTTCACTGTCACGGGTATCTCCATCACACAAATCTGCATACCACGGTTTAAACCCCAAGAAAACTGGTGCACCGCAACTACCACTACCTAGTCCACCATCCGCCATCACAGTCTGCGGCACCATCACGGTCATAAAAGTAACCATCATTATCACCGTTTCCAAAAAAGCCAGTATTTTACGTTTCATAATCTTATCTTAACACTAACCACCCAAAAAAACCACTATTTTAGCACCTTACATCAATAAAATAAACATAAGCGTTGATTTTATACAAAAAACATTGTATTTACCATTGACTACATCGCCTGTGTGTGCTATAATTACAGAGTACCCATACATTGGGCTTGTTTGGATGTAATAATATGAAAAAAATAATTCTCAGAGCTATATCGGCTATGATGCTAATATTCGGCGTCACTTTTGCTAGCGCTCTACTTCCTGCACAAGATACATCCAACCCTCTACTACATTCTGCCTATGCCGAAGGGGAAGATGACGTCCCCACCGACGACAACCCCTGTACCGCTGAAAGCGATTCAGTTGCCTGGATCCTGTGTCCTGTCATGCGTGCTGCCGGTAATCTCGTTGACTCTCTCTATGAATTTATCGAGAAACTCCTCGTCGTCCAGCCTCTTTCCACTGAAGAAGATTCGGCCGTTGTTCAAGTTTGGCGTGCCGCACGTGACATCACCAATATTTTATTTGTCATATTCGCCATCGTCGTTATCTATTCTCAAATTACCGGCCTCGGCATCAGTAACTATGGCATAAAACGTGTTTTGCCCCGTCTTATCATTGCTGTTATCATGGTCAACCTTAGTTTTCTCATCTCCTCCATCGCGGTTGACATTAGCAATGTCGTTGGTAGTAGCATCACCGGCTTCCTAGGCGGAATTCAATCTAGCATCCTTGCCAATACCGATCTCAACTATCATCTTGACGTCCTCTGGTCCGACTTCACCCGAGCCCTCACGGCCGGTGGCGTTGTTGCTGGTGTCGCCATCGCTGGTTTTGCTGGCATCAAGGCGATCTTCTGGGGTGTTGTCATTGCTCTAATTGGCGCCATCATCTCACTTGGCATCGGTCTTCTCACCATTTCCTTACGTCAAGGTCTAATCATCATCTTAGTCATGATTGCTCCGCTTGCTTTCTTGGCATATCTTTTGCCTAACACCGAAAAATGGTTCGAAAAATGGAAAAGCTTATTCTTCCAGATGCTCTTCTTCTATCCAATGTTCAGCCTTCTTGTTGGCGCGTCCAAACTCGCTGGCTGGGCCATTGTTGCCAGCGCTAACGCCAATCTCTTCATGGTGCTCATTGGCATGGTTGTAGAAGTTGCACCAATCTTCCTCTCCTTCTCACTCTTCAAAATGTCCGGCACCGTCCTTGGCAACATCAACTCCGCTTTGCACAAACTCAGTGCGCCAATTCAAGCCGGCGCCGTTGGCTATGCAACCTCCAAACAGGAGCTCGCCCGCCAAAAATATATCAGTTCTAGCATGATGCCTGGTGCACACCTTCGTCGTTTCCTCGACAAACAAAAACAAATTCGCGATGACGACACCGCTGCTGCCACTGAACTTCGCAAGAACATCGCCGCCGAACGCGCCTTTAATAAAGCTGCCTCCTACCGCGGCCTTGACGCTAATGGCAATGCCATAGTCGGTGGTCACGGTCCATTCAACGGCTATGCCAATCGCCACACTCGCCTCCGCAAGCAATCCGAAGTCCAAAAACTACTTACCGCCACCGCTCAACAAAATCTTGCCAACAACCTCTCCGAATATGGTGATACCTTCAAGGGTACTGCCGCTAAACGTATCAGCGGCATCAGTGCTAACGCTTTCCTTGATAACACCAAGCAACAATTCCGCGCAGAAAACATTGCTATGAACGACCAAGGCTATCTCCTTAACCAGTACCTCAATGCTGCCAAAAAGCGCAATAGTTCACCTTATGAATTTAATCGCCTTATTGGTGGCGCTGCCAGTAGCCTTGGTCATCTTGGCGAAGCCTCCATTATCGGCCAGGTCATCGACCGTAGTGTCCAGATTGAAACTCGTCGTCGTCGCGAGGCTCTCGTTGTGGCCAATAAGTTCGGCTACAGCAAAGCCGAATTCCGCGGTATGGTCTTCGATAAAGCCCGCATCAATGATGACGGCTACGAGGAGGACGAAAACGGTCAAGTCATTGAAGATGCTGACTATAATCTTCTTCCTGGCAAAAAACACCGTAGTTGGGATAAATATATTGCCATCCACAAAACTACCAATAAAGAAATCACCAAAGAAGATTATCTCCGTCTTAACCCAGACCAACGTAACGAGTACAAGAAGGTTCGTTACATGGAGATTAAAGACGATGAGGGCGACGTTATTCAAAAAGTCTTTGATGATGACGCCGGTTACATGAAGGAACTCTTACGCCAAGATATTGCCATTGGTGACCCGATCAACGTCCGCTATCTCAACGAAATTGGCCTTGCTCGCCAACCGTCCGAATATACTGGCCTTGCCGCGCAGTATGCCCACACCGATCGCTCTGGTATCCTTCGTCGTTACCACAGTACTATTACTGCCGCCATGCTCGAAAGCAAATATGCCGAACATAATGCCGCCGTCACTGCCATGCTTACTGCCCAGGCCAACAACGGTTACATCACCTCCATCGGCCAATACCACATTGCTGAGCTCGAAAGCCTCTGGAAGGCCGCTAAATCTGGTAAAATTCTCCAAAACGATGCTCCTATCATTAAGAGTTGGATACGCCTAATTAATAGTCTTGATAGCGATGTGCCTGGCGAACGTTTTGAAGATATCTTTGACGACGCCACCGTTGCTCTGACGCAAAATGTCAATGGTATGCCGCTCCACGGTCTACGCAAAGGTATTAACGAAAAAGGCGAAGAATACTGGTACAAAATTGATCGCAACGACGCCAGCATTACCACAGATGACAAACGCAACTGGATCAAACACAAGATTTTCCCGAACGTTATCCAAAAACTCATTGGCTCCATCGACCGTCGCCCTTCACCAACTGTACTCGATAGTCAAAAACCAGACGGTACGCTCGCTTTCTGCGACCTAGCCGAAGCCGCCGTACGTGTCGGCGCCAAATCTCTCGATCCCAATTCTACCTTCGATGAACGTATCAGCAATGACGGCGAAAACATCCTGGATACCAAAGATCCACAGACCGTCCAGCGCGTCATTACCAAACTTCGTGAAGATGTATACGAACGATATGACTACGAAAGTGTAAACACCAACTCAAGCAAAAAAGGCCGTAACGGTAATAACAATTCTCAACGCCAAAACAAAGACGGCGTACCAATGGGGAATCACGACAATACCTACTTCAACAAAGACGAACAAAAAGCCTATAACGCCTTTATCCGTGCCATGCAAACGTTCAATGCCGAAATCAGTAGTAGCAACGAACAAGATGATTACATCAACAACGCTAACGACCCTCAGTTTATCCACGCCATGCTCGAAAACATTTTCG
Organism: uncultured Candidatus Saccharibacteria bacterium; assembly: GCA_964463545.1. Taxonomy (GTDB): domain Bacteria; phylum Patescibacteriota; class Saccharimonadia; order Saccharimonadales; family Saccharimonadaceae; genus Nanosyncoccus. Next base: position 10,268 of record CAYXCA010000023.1, read on the forward strand.
CCGAAAGTGGCGGTGCAGATATCTACACCATCGGTAGTCAGGTAATTAGTGTTTTCCAAAATAACGAAACCCTGCGCGAACTCAGTTTCGAAGCTGAACGAATCGTCGAACATTGGCAAAATGAATACACCAACGACCCGAATGGCACAACTGATCTCAGTCACACCGTCGAACAAAGTTACATCGACAATATGAGAGCCGAGATTCTCGACCTTGCTGATAGTGCGTTATATCCATAAGCCTCAACCCCTCCAACCCAGGGGGGTTGACAGTTTCCATCACTCCGCGTATTCTAAAACCACAGGGAGGTGAAATTTTGGTGGGCACTATTTTGCTTTTGCTCATCATATTATGATAAAATAGAGTTATGGCAACCTATAAAGTACCGCAAGATGTCGAAGCCGACGATAAATTACTTGGTCCATTTTCTTTCCGGCAATTTGTCTATCTCATGATTGTTTTTGGTCTAGGTGTTGCTACTTTTGCCCTTTTTCGGGTGTTTCCACTCCTCGCCATCATTCCTCTACCATTTGCTTTCTTTTTCCTCATCCTAGCTCTACCCCTCAAGAAAGACCAACCCATGGAAACCTACCTCGCTGCCATCATCTCTTTCTACACTAAGCCCCACAAACGTTTTTGGATGACTGGACAAAGCGATTCTACTATTCTCATCACCGCTCCCAAGAAAATCGAAGAAAATCGTGTCCGCAACATTACCGAAGAAGAAGCCGGCCATCGCCTCTCCTTCTTGGCAGCCATCGTTGATTCCGAAGGCTATGCCATCAAAAACGCCAACTCGCCTATGCGCGATGAATTCTATGCCGAAGCCTATAATGCCACTGATATGTTTGATCATTCTGGTACTAATCGGCTCAACCATCTCATCACCAAAGAACAACAGGAGCGCCACAACGAAATCGTTGAGCAAATGCGTGCTGCCATCCAACAATCACAACAATCTAGTTATACCCCAAACCTTACACCGGTCGGCGAACGCGTCATTCAGCCTCTATCTTCTCCAACCGCCATCACTCAAGCTACACCTACCCAGACCACCCAAATGACAAATCTTGCACATAATCCAGATTTCTCTGTCAAAACCATTCAACAGCAAGCCGATCGCATCAATCGTGAAGACGAAACCGAGGTCTACGTACCATTACATTAAGGAGTTATATGAACCCACAAAATTACAACCAAACCCCACAAAACCAGCCTGCTCCTCAAAGTTATGGCGCTAACGCTCAAGTTCGCGCTATGACTGCTGCCCATGCAAGTGTTCAACCTATGCAACGCCCCCAACAAGCCGCTACTCCCACTCAATACCCAGGTTATGCTCCTGGTGCAATGCCCACTAGTATGTCTGGTGCACCCGCTCAACTCGCAGTTGCCCAAAATCCTGCTCTCGCCCAACAAATCCGAACTACCCAGCCCACAGTCCAACAAACCCAAGTTACTCAAGCTATGCCGCCACAGCAACCAGTAGTACAACAGCCAGCGACCCAGACAACCGGACAACCCCCTCTTGCTGCTCCCCAACCCGGCGCCACACTTGCCACCCCACAAGTAGTTGAAGATCCACTTTCCACCCAAGCCACCCTTCTCTTTTCCGAACTTCGCGACAGTCTCGTTATTATGAAAGACGGCTCCTTCCGTGCCGTCGTGGCTTGCCAATCTATCAACTTCGACCTTATGTCCGAAACCGAGCGCGAAGGCGTTGAATATAGTTACCAAAACTTCCTCAACTCCCTCAACTTCACTATCCAAATTCTCATCCGTTCCCAACGCGTCGATATCGGACCATACATCGAGCGACTTATCAAGTTGCGTCGCGACAATGATAATATGCTCCTCGGAGTTTTGATGGACGACTATATCAACTTCATCGATATTCTTGCACAAGAAGCCAACATTATGGATAAATCATTCTTCATCGTCATTCCATACTATGCTTCTGCCGACCTCGAAGCCGCCGTTCAGCAAACCAAAAACTTTTTCAAAGCTTTCGGCAAAAATAAAACTCCCAATGTTACGCGCATCAACCGCGACGTCTACAACAAAGCTATTGATGAACTCAATAACCGTGTCGAAACTGTTATTTCTGGTCTTTATCAAATCGGTATCCAATCTGTTCGCCTCAATACCAAAGAGCTCAGCGAACTATTCTACAACTTCAACAACCCCGACACTGCCGTCCGCGAACCATTAGTAGATTTTACTAAACTAGCAACCACCTATGTCAAAAGGGGAACAAAGGAGTAGTCTATGAGTAAAGAAAAACGCGCTGCCAAACGTGCCGCCAAGAATACCAAAAACCAATTCACCGCTGCTGACATCGCCGCCCAATCTCAAGCTGCCGAAGATGCCGAGATTCAGCGCGCTTTTGAACAGGGTATCAATACATTACGCGACTTGATTTCGCCTAGTTCCATCGAAATTCACTCTTCATATTTCCGTCTTGGTACCAAATATGGTCGCACCATTTATGTTTACGGTTATCCACGCTCGTTGTATACCGGCTGGCTCTCCAATCTCATCAATATCGACGAAGTCCTCGACGTTTCCATGTACGTCTATCCAGTGGAAACCACCGTTGTCATGAAGAATCTCCGCAAAAAAGTAACTCAGCTTGAAGCCAGTTACAACGTCAATGCCGAAAAAGGTAAGGTGCGTGATCCAGAACTCGAAGCCGCCATCCAAGACGCCGAAGAATTACGCGATAAACTCCAAGTTGGTGCTGAAAAATTCTTCCGTTTTGGACTTTATATTACCCTTTGGGCTGATTCACTTGACGAACTCGGTTTTGTCCAACACAAAATCGAAACTCTCCTTGGCCAACAAATGCTCTTTTCCAAAGTTGCCAGCTCTCAGCAAGAGCAGGGAATGAACAGCACCATGCCACAGTGTACCGATCAGCTCCAAATTCGTCGCAATATGAACACTGGCGCCATTTCCACCAGCTTTCCATTCACTTCTGCCGACCTTACTCAGGAGAAAGGTATCTTATATGGTATCAATATGCACAACAATGGTCTAGTAATCTTCGACCGTTTCAGTCTAGAAAACGCCAACCTTGTTGTTTTTGCTAAATCTGGTGCTGGTAAATCTTTCGCTGTCAAACTTGAAGCTGTCCGCTCCATGATGCTCGGCACAGAAATCATCATTATTGACCCAGAAAACGAATATCAAAAACTCTGCGACGCTGTTGGTGGTAGTTATATTCGCCTCAGCCTCAATTCTGATGTCCGTATTAACCCATTTGATCTACCAAAAGTCATCGACACCGAAGACGCCAACGATGCTCTCCGCGCAAATCTTGTCACCTTACATGGACTCTTCCGTCTTATGCTTGGTGGCAACCAACTTGGTCCTAATGGTCAAATCATCCCCGCCCTCACTGCCAATGAAGAAGCTGATCTCGACCAGGCCCTTATTGACACCTACGCCCGTGCCGGTATCACCAGCGACCCACTCACTCATCAGTCCACGCCACCTACTATCATCAACCTTTACGATACCCTACTCCATATGGGTGGCACCGGTCCACAACTTGCCCAGCGCCTTCGCAAATACACCAGTGGCACTTTTGCTGGCATCTTCTCCCAACAGTCTAATGTTGATATCAATAATCAAATGGCTGTATTCAATATCCGCGATCTTGAGGATGAACTGCGTCCCGTTGCTATTTATATTGTCCTTAGTCATATTTGGAACGCCGTCCGTGCTGAACAGAAAAAACGTATCCTTATCGTTGATGAGGCCTGGCAACTTATGCAACATGATGATTCCGCCAACTTCCTCTTTAGCCTTGCCAAACGCGCCCGCAAATACTACCTCGGCCTCACCACCGTCACTCAAGACGTTGAAGATTTCATGAGCACCAAAATGGGTCGTGCTATCGTGGCCAACTCTTCTATGCAATTACTACTCAAACAGTCTGCCTCGGCCGTCGATGTTCTTTCTGATGTTTTCAAACTTACCGACGAAGAGCGCAAACGCCTTGCTAACTTTCCAGTCGGTCAAGGTTTGTTCTTTGCTGGCGCCAGCCACGTCCATATCCAAGTCATCGCCTCAGAAACTGAAGAATCTCTAATTACCACTCGACCGGAGGATCGCAACCGCAGATAATATTGACTAATCACCTTATCTCATGCGATAATATAACAAATGGTCAGGTATAATACAAACGGAAGTAGCGCTCTAGCGCCCAACGATCCATACAATGATATGGAAGGTGCTGAGATTCGCCCTAACCTTCAAGTGCTCGATGGCGGAAGAACCACTCCATCCAACAATAAATCTGGTCGTAACAATCTCAAGGTCATCAATGGTGGCAAATCTAATAACTCTAAAGATTTACTACGCGATTCCGAAAACTCAGCCCTATCTAGCAACAGCCCCACCTTCGGCTCACCATGGAAAAACAGTGTTACTGGCTTAGGAAATAGAAACCAAGGTAAAGGTGCTCAAGGCAAAGGTAAAGGCTCTTTCTTCAAGCAAAGAAAAGGCCTCGCCGCAATGATAGTCAGCCTCTGTTTACTTGCCGGCGGCGGAGCATTTTTAGGCAGCTCTCATTCACTATTGGCCCCCGCCATGGAATCTCTCATGACCACTGCCACTGATACGCAGCACGCCAGTTTTGTCCTCCGAACAGGTAAAATCGTTAATTTTGCCAACAGTCATTCCTCCACATCCGACAATATGACAAAAAAATATACTAACATCTCTACCACTGAGGTTCAAGCTAAATCTTCCCAGGGTCGCGTCGCAACCTTCTTTGACAATATGGCTACCAAAATCTATAACAAACTCGGGCTTAGCCGTAATATGTTTAGGGGTTACAAACAAACCGGTGACGCTGATGCCGATATGGACAGCTTCCGTAACACCATGAAGCCTGAATACGATAACGATTCGTCAACCATACGTGGAATACAAGCAGAATCACAAGAAGTACCAGAAACCAATCCAGACGGCTCAACAGCAACCAACCCAGATGGTACAACTAAAATGAAAACTCAAACAACCGTCACTGATGCTGTCGAAACTACTGGCAGCTCAAACAACTCAGCAACCGATGCCACACAAAAAGCCGAAACTTTTGTCAGCTCAACAGCTGCCAAGGCCGCCATTCAAGCAGCCAACGGCGCTTGCAACCTCATGCGTGTCGGAGCCACCATTTCCGCCATCGTCGCTGCCAACGAAATCTACCAATCCATCAATTATTTCATGAACTACATGGAAAATATCAGCAAGATGAAATACGGAGAAGGCAATAATTCCGCCATCAACGAAGTACTCAACACCCTTACCGCATCAGTTAGCACTACTCTGCCAGATGTTAATGATGTTCGTGGTACTGGTAAAGGATCGACCGTAACTGGTGCACCAGTCCAAGCCAATGGCATACAAGCAATGCTTGCTAACGCCCCACTCAGTGCAGATACTACCAAAAACTATTCTCTTGAGCGAACCGGAAACGCTGTTGCTACTGCTTTAAACATGTCTGCAGGAAGCGTTTATGCCTGCGCCGGTGTCCAAGCCGGCGTCGCCGTCGTATCAATTATCACCACCATTGGTACACTTGGCGCTTCGGCTATTGGGCAGGCTATTTTCAACACCGTGTCCGGTGTGGCAATTGGTGGCGCAACCACACTTACACTCGGCTTTCTCATTCCCACTATCGCCTCGGTATTATTCACCAATATCTTTGAAACCACTATCGGTATCCCCAGCGGGGAATTATTCGCCCGGGGCGCATCTGCAGCCAATACACGCGTCGGTCGCTCTGGTAGTGGACAATCACTATCATCTGCAGGAGCGGCTAGAGCATACGATAATATCACTCAGGATGCCATCGCCAAAGAAGCAGAAGAAGATCGCAAAAATCGTAGCCCCTTCGACATTACATCAAAAAATACCTTCCTTGGTAGCATCGCCTATCAACTCTTGCCCATAACCCTATTCAGCGCCAAGAGCAGCACGGCCGTCATTACAAACATCAATACCCTCACTAGAGCCACGTCTTCTGCAGTCGCCTCACTTACCAACTCAGCCTCAGCTGCCAGTAGTAGTTCTTATATGAGTAACTTCGGGGACTGCCCCAACCTGGCAGAAATAGGCGCAGTCGGAGATATATATTGCAATCCTATCACCACTACAGATCCATACCTCATCGACATAGAACCAGACAATCATGACTATACTAGGATTCTCGGAAAAGAACTCGACTGTGATAATGATGGCAATTGTACTATTGATAAAGATGGCGATTTGGCAAAATACATCAACTATTGTGATGGACGTGATTCGCCATTCGGTATAGTTGATGCTAATATCCTAGGGAAGCTCGAAGCAGGTAATTTTATCCTCAACGCATTACCAGTGATCGGCGATATTATAGATATCGCTAACTCTGCTGACTCTATTGAGAACCTGAAATGGGCAACCGGACAAAAATGTGTCAACAATATCGATACCAATAGCGACTGGAAAACATTCAAGTATTACCAGCGCTATATCGAAGATCAACGCATCTTAGACTGGGCAGGCGCTTATGGCAACGGCCAGAGCCCCGTTCTAGCCTATGAAACCCAATACGAACAAGAGCACCCGCTAGACAACTCCCCAGCAGGGTATCTCGCTCGCATCTCGGGAGTTACTAAAGACGATGCAGAAACCGTCCTTGCTATAATTGACTACTACAACTTCCTAAAAAAATACAAACCAGAAACTCGCATTGCAATCAATGCAGACACTAATAGGCAACTCACTGGTGAAGAACATATTGCACAGCTCAATAGTCAGAACCAAAGGTTAAATATCAAAGCAAATAAGTCAATCGATACTCCTGTCATCGCTATGAATCATTACATCATCTATGCAGACGTACGTAACCGGAGTTACGCCGTATGATAAAAAGATTATCAAAAATTTCATTTATTATCCTCACTTGCATTGCACTCATCACGCAAACTCTGCCGGTTGGTGCCGCCATCAGCAACGAAACACTCAATTTCATGGGCGTAAATGGTATCTACTATTACAACCCAGAAGGGAATTCTCAAGACTGTACTACCACTTACAATCTTGATCTCTCCACCATCACTATCATTGGCGACTCGTTAATTGGTGATGATACTCATGGCGTAAAACAATATCTCAATAGTCAACTTCAAAACAATAATAACGAGATCATCTACACCAACGGTGATCACTTCAGCCCTGATGGAATAAACAAAATAAACGA
>CAYXCA010000024.1:0-17079 GCA_964463545.1 uncultured Candidatus Saccharibacteria bacterium
CCAATAGCCGTACTGGCCAGCGAACCTGAAAGTAGCACCACTAACACCAGGTAGGTATACGTCCCCGCTGCGCACGAAGTAAAGAGGCTCGGCTGCAATATTATACCCACCTGCACTCACAGCACTCTGCAGTCCATACTTCTCTAGCATGTAATAGAAACTCCCACTCGTCCCATTCGCCTGTGGCCCAGCAGTCGGTAACATCCAACCCTTTGGACAAATACTATCAGCAGCATCAGCATCTGTAATGCTACCACCAGAACCTGCTGTAGCAGCATTGAATTGATAATAGTTCCCTATCAGGTAGTGCTCATCATAAGTACCGGCAGTACAAATCTTGCTCGTACCTGAACCAGACCAGGCAGTACAGTTCACCGCTACCAACGTATTATTGGTTGCATTGGCACCTTGCCAGTTCCCTGTCGCCGCAGTGTATCCAGGCTTAAAGTTAGCCGTATTTGATACATCTACGAAGCCAACCTTAGTACAAGTTGCGATATTTGTCACATCACCACAAGAAGTCGTCAGCAACGGAGTAGCAAGCACCCACTTACCCAAGTTCCAAGATCGAGTTTCTGTCTGAGGCGGGTTACTCACAGCACCTGGTACACTAAACTCAGTATCGCGCATCTTCACACCAGCACCTTCAGTATACGACCAGTTAGCAGTCACATCACTATCAGCTGGAGTCAGTTTATTTACATAAGTCGGGTTCACCGCAGGATTCCCAAAGGTCAATGCAAGGTTCTGCACCATCCAGCACCTACCATCTTTAAGCTTTGCTACCCAATACTTATTACCATCACGAGTATCAATCAACTGCGTCGTTTCACCTTCAGCGCTTTGCGCACAGACTTCTGGAGTCATATCTTGCATATAAGTCATGTTTGTCAAACTATCTACCTCGAGCGGGTTTGCCACCACAGATACCAATACCTGCCTCTGATATGTACCAGCCGGCAAATCTGTATTCACCATCGTGCCAAAAGCCAACTTATACGTATTCTTAGCATTAGCAGTTGCCGTACTTGTCATCTGAGAAGCCGCAGCCGTCACTGGCTTATACACTGTAGTTGCAGACGGCGCCGCAGTCCCCACATAGGCACCCCAAGTATTAGAGCCAAACCCAGACTGATTAGCATCAGCCGCAATTGACTTAATCGAAGAAGTATTAGTACTAGAAGTCGCAGCAAGGTCTGTTCCACCAACACCGTTCATCAAAACTGCAAAGCCAGAACTGTTATTGGTTGACACGGTCAAATCCATCGAGTTCACCCCAAAACTCCCGGTTGACTTTGGCACCACATCTACATCTACGCGAGCACCCAAACTCACCGAAATAACCGGTTTCAGCATTACTCGTGCCTTTGTAGTGGCAGTTTCTGTTACTTCACCCTCTGCAGATGCGTTATTTCCAGCCATTGGGCACAGCATCATAACTGTGAGCAACCCCAACACGCCGAAACACGACACCAACCCCAAAGACTTGCGTTTGGTAATTTTATTTAGTTTCATGTGTTTTGTTCCTTCTACGACCTTATTTTTATAAACATGACCTTATTAACTCTTATTATCTCAAAGCGTAACCCTTATGTCAAGCCCAAAATGCTCAAGTTGTACAGATTTTTTCCGCCGTGATACAGTAATAATTAGAGGAGAAAATAAAACAAACATTCAAAAAACTATCAATTTATTTTTGAATGGAAAAATGACTACTAAACAACTAAAGAAATCTCAAGGTAAAATCATTTCTAACGGTGTAGTATTAAAAAATCACGAAAAAGACATCGTGACAATATTTACTAATCTAGGATACAATGTTGAACTCATACCAACTGCCAGACGCCGCCAAACAAAAACCGCCGATGCCATCATTGATGGGCTGGAGTGGAAGTTTAAAACGCCCCATGAAAGTTCCACGCGTACACTTGATCGCATTCTCCGAAAAGCCGCCAATCAATCTAATAACGTCATAGTCGACTTACATGCCCTAAAAGTACCTGATACTATCGCCATTAGACGCGTTAAATATGTTTCCAAAGAAATCAGAAAAATACAGCGGCTAAAAGTTATTACGAAATCTACCAAAATTATTGACATTAAATAGAAAACAGATATAATGACAAACAGAGAGGGCCCCCCGGTGAGTAATCTCCGGGCAGTTGCCCTCATTTTTTGTGCTGATATTATTCCCCCAACTTCCGCTGACGCTTCTCGCGTGTGAAGAATTCTAACCTATCACCTACCACCAAGTTAATCTTTTTCTCAGTCTTCATTGCAAGGCCACCAACTTCGTTCTCAATCAATTCCTTAGCGTCAATTCGTTCCTTCTGTACACTCTCCACCTCGGCTTCACCAATCACGTCCTTGCCATGTTTCACTCGCACCAATGCCCCTGGCACCAACTTCCCTTTCAACATTTGCCCACCAGCAATTAACTCAGTCTTAGTCACACGAAACACCCCCATCACTTTCATTTCGCCCATATCAGTTTCGACTACTTCTTCGCCCAACAACTTCTCCATGCTAGCACGCGCATCATCCAAAAGTTCATAAATCACTCGATAATTCCGCACTACTACGCCATCACGTGCCGCCAACTTTGCGATATTCGTCGGCACATTCACGTTAAAACCATATATCACCGTATTATCGTCACCAGCTGCCATATACACATCATTCTCTGTAATGTCACCCACACCAGTCGCCACAATATTTAACGTCACCTCACCCTTGGTATCAATCATCTTCAAACTATCAACCACCGACGTCACCGAACCCAACACATCGCCTTTGATAATTACATTAAACACCTTCGAATTATCTTCGGCGTTCATCATGCGCAAAAGATCCGTGCTTGTCACATTGGCGCTCGCCGCCTCATCCGCCGCCCCCTGTGCATAGAGCAACGCTGCCTTCCGCGCGGTTTTCTCGTCCTTCTGTTCTAAGAAACGATCACCGAAATTTGGCAACTCCTTAAAACCAGTCACCGTTACCGGCGTCGAAGGACCCGCTTTCCCCTTTGGCCTACCCTTAAAGTCAGCCATCGTACGTACTTTACCATAACTACTGCCCGCCGTGACAAACTCGCCCACCTTTAATTCCCCACCAGTCACCAGCAAATTTACCACCGAACCTTTACCGGTTTCCATGTGTGACTCAATCACCAGACCCTCTGCTGGAATGTCTACGTCTGCCTTCAGTTCCTCCACATCCGCGATCAGCAAAATACTATCCAGCAATTTTTCCAAATTCTCACCCGTCTTGGCCGAAACCGGAATCATTATAATATCACCGCCCCACTCCTCTGGCTGCAAACCATGCGCCGACAAATCTGCCATCGTCCGCGGAATATCCGCCCCTTCACGATCAATCTTATTGATTGCCACGATAATCTTAGCATTGGCGCCCTGAGCAAATTTGATTGCTTCCACGGTCTGTGGTTTTACGCCGTCATCCGCCGCCACCACAATTACCACAATATCCGTCAACATCGCACCATGCTGACGAATCGCCGCAAACGCCTCATGCCCCGGAGTATCCAAAAAAGTAATCTTGCGCCCATCATGTTCCAACTGATACGCCGAAATATGCTGCGTAATACCACCCGCCTCCGTTTCCACGGTCTTTTTATGTAGCAAAGTGTCCAGCAAGGTGGTTTTACCGTGATCAACATGCCCCATCACCGCTACTACTGGTGGACGCGGCACTGCATGGTCACTCAGTTCACGCCGCTGCTCCGAGGTCTGCGTCGCAGTATTCTTACGTTCCAGCCGCACCCCCTCGATGCCCAATTCGCCAATCATGATCTCGGCTGTTTCAAAATCTAAACGCTGGTTAATCGTGGCCACAATGCCATTCTTGAACAACTCCCCAATCAAAGCCGTCACCGACAAACCCAAAGCCGTCGCCAACTCGTCCACTGTAATCGAGCCAGCAATTCGGATTACTTTTTCTGCCTCATTAGCCTTTTCCACGCCAGCTCCTTTCTTCACTCTCGGTGAATTACCATCTTTTACCGCAATATTCTCAGTTTCTTCAATTTTTATTCAATTTGCCGCAAAAAATACTTATTTATACAATTCCTTTCATTTTACCATATTTTGGACATTTTTGGCAGAAATTACCTAAATACTTAAATATTTCATATCTTTCGACGCTTCAATCCGATCACATTTGCGCGCGTTCATCAATACCATCTCAAACATCTTCGGATATTTTGTATAAAAATTGTATATATTCTCACCCGATTGCACCACAAGTAAGAAACGATCTACAACTCGCACCGATAAAATCTTCTCGATTTTCACTTCAATCGGCGCCGAGCCCGACATTCTATCTGACTGGGGTAAAAAGAGCATTCGCTTATCCGTCAACGCCAAAAACCCGGTTGCGGCAGTAAACTCCATCTGGTACACCGCCTGAGAAAAACTGGAACTTACGCGCCGATTGCGATAGTTCAACAAAGCATCATAGGAAATACCATTACTATTAAACCCCGACAAGCGTTTCGCTTGTTTTACCTGCGCAGCAATAGCAAAGAACAAACACAATTCCCCCTTATTCAATAACAAAATCCCAGACTCCCGACCACCATTCGTCAACTCAATACTTGCAAACTTCCCCTCGGTAATTGCCTCACGTACCTCTGGTATCATTGCGCCATCATCCATCTTCTGCATCGCATCAGAAAGTTTATCATGAAACCGTTCAGCCGGCGTCTTCATCATATTCTTCCAAAATCCCATAACTTTATTATAACAAATTTGAAAAAGTATGCTATAATAACAACATAGTCCCCGGTAGCTCAATGGTGGAGCAAGAAGCTGTTAACTTCGAGGTTACTGGTTCGAGCCCAGTCCGGGGAGCCAAAGAATTACCTCTAACTATTTTAGAGGTAATTCTTTTTTATCATTCAAAGGCTAGTACGTGACACTTAGTTCACCCTCTACCGAGGACAGTAATTTTGCTAAAAATCGCGTTATCCAACTTACGCCATCATTTTCTTCCCAAAATTACCAAACCATCCCTTATCTGCATGCTCCAAAACATACTTAATCGCAAAATCATCAGCATATTTCTCATCTTCCATCTCACGATATTTCTGAGCCTGCAACCTCTTAAAATCATCATAAGTACCATACTTAGCCGCATTCGCAAAATACTCAATCTCGGATGGCAATTTCCCTTCTTCGTATTCCCGCTTCCGCTCATCAAGTTCAAAAATCTTTGCAAACTCTTTCCCATTATCAAATGCCGTCTGCACTTCCCATTTTCGGCAAAGTTCTTCTTTCTCTACGCCATCGTACCCCATAGCATTTGTCAAAAAATCGTACGCATGTCCAAATTCATGCAAAAATCCCACTACCCCAAACAATCTGCCATCAGCAGCTACCTCATCATAAGACATTCCCAAGCCTTTTGCTATAGTTTCCTGCCAAACTCTCGTACTCATCTCCGTGTCCGACTGACCCGAACCCGACAAATTAAATTTCACTTCTGGCAAGTGGCTGCTAAGCGCATCTGCAACAAAACCACAACCTCTCCCATCCACCTTGTCAGCATATTTGCTCGTATCTTTTAGTATCACACATTTCAATTGTGGATACTCATCACACAGATTTCGATAAATTTCCGCCAAAGTGTGGTTCTTATCTTTCAATAATTCTAAATTAGCCATACTCTTATCCGAGAAATAACTACGAATCCCCTCTACCGTCCACGTCCCTTCCCCATCATCATAATCCACAACTTCACCCAAGCCTTCCTCAACCTCTCCAAAATCATCTTCCAATCCACCACCCCCCGAGTTATCATCTAGCGGCGCAAAAGGCAAAACCACGCCAAAATCATCATCCCAAAGCCTCAAAACATCCTTTCCTAAATCCAATACTTCTTCCCGAGAAAACTCAGCTATTTTCTCATCACCAGGTTCATCTTTGCCCAAAGTTTCATAATTTTTCATATTGCCTCCGTTCTCTTAACTCTTCTAAATACTCTTCGGCCTCTGCTCGTGTTTTGAAAACAACAAAATCTTTATCAAGATACTTTTTCATCAATTCATAAGTCCTCGGCAGTTTGTCGCGCGAAAAATCAATCGCCTTTTGCACTAATTCTGGATTTACCTCACGGTCAACCCAACGAAAATCCTCCCTTTTCTGTCCTACTCGTTGCCTTATCCCCGCCAAACATACCTCGAGCGGATACTCCAACAAAAACACCGTATCACACCGTTTCACCCGCATCTCCATCGTCCGCTGAAAATTCCCGTCCAGGATCCACTTATCACCTTTCATAATCTCAATTACCTGCGCATCAAATTCGTCCCGAGAAACTCTCGCGCAGTCCTCTCCATACCACACTAAATCCAAATAATAGAGCGGCAAACCTGTAATCTTCGCTAATTTCTTCGCAAACGTACTCTTACCCGCTCCCGGAGACCCAATCACCAAAACTCGCTTCATTCAACTACCATGTATAATATATCTTTAACTTTTATCCCGCCCTGGCGGTAGGCAATAAAACCGGAGGTTTGACCGGATAGTCAAGAAAATCTTGACTAAATCAAATTATTTTGATAAACTAAGACTGGATAAAGTTTGAGTTCCTGGTAGTATCACTATCAGGAACTATTTTTCCTTTGATAGTAACATTGCCGGCACGGTCTATTTTGACCCATTCGACAATCACCATTGCACTACTCCTTATCTCCGCCATTTCTCCAAAGGTTCTATCTCTATAATTATATCATGACACATAATATTTTTATACAAAGCACCCCAACTCTTGACAAAAATCATAATCTGTGATAAAATGGTGGCATACCTTTGTTTAAGGACTGTTTTTGTATGGATATAATTTTAATCATCATCGCTGGAATTGGTATTGTTGCCTTTTTTATTGTTTCGATTTTGGCAGGTATCACTATCCGTCGTCAGCGCCAAGAAACCATGGAGCACTGTCATTATCGCCCAAAGAAAAGCCTTATGACCGGCTCCGAACGCCATTGTTTCCAACTTCTTAATGACATTTTTGGTCAAAAATTCTATATCATTCCCCAAGTTGACGTTTCAGCCCTATTAAATCACAAAGTTGGTAGTCAAAACCACCTTGAAGCCTACGGTTTCATCGAGAACAAAACTGTAGATTTTGTCTTTTGTAACAAACAAACCCTACGTCCAGTTTGCGCCGTCAAATTAGACACGGGCAAAAATACCGACCATAGTCTTGGCAGCGACCCCAAGGATATGGAAAAATTCTTCCAAAGCGCCCATCTACCTTTTGTACGCATCACCAAACCCGACAAACTTGACCGCCAGACCATCATCGAAGAATTTTCGCGTGTAATCTACGAAACCAGCATCCTCGACAACAAACACAAGAAAAAATAACCCCTAGGCAGTTACCGGGGCTATTTTCAGGGGCGAAGTTATCAAAGATGAAGTACGAGGCGAAGATGAAGCACACAAAGGGGCTGGGCTTGGCGCCCTGCCCCTGCGTACTGCAATCTTCAACGAAGTGATTCGCTTTGAGAACAAGTCCTACTTACTAAGCGATTGTCAAACTAATCTTGCGCCCCTCTCGATCAATATCCAACACACGGAACTTCTTCCGTTCGTTGAGAGTAAAGACCTTCTCTGGATCAGCGTCGTTGCCATTACCAAGTTCAGACACGTGCACCAAAGCCTCAACCGCCGAAGAAATCTGTACGAAAGCGCCAAATGGGGTGATACGAGTAATCGTCCCCTCAACCTCATCGCCTTTCTTCAAGTTCTCCACTTCAGATAGCCATGGATCTTCAGTCAACTGCTTCATCGAAAGCGACAAGCGCTCTTTATCGATCGCAATAATCTTAGCCTCGACTGTATCGCCAACCTTAACATAATCGGCTGGGTTATTCACGCGCTCCCAAGAAATCTCAGAAATGTGAATCAAACCTTCAACGCCATCAACATTCACAAAAGCGCCAAAGTCAACTACACCGGTCACCACACCTTTCACGACATCGCCAACGTGCAATTCTGCAAAACGTTCTGCTAAGCCATCCTTAACGGCTTCTTTCTCGGAGAAAATCAACTTATTATCTTTGCGATTGGCATCCAAGATACGGACCTTCATTGGTTGGCCAACTAGGCTATTCAACCGCTGCAAAATTTCGTCTTTGTCTGCAGAACCAACTCGCGGATAATGCTCTGCTGACAGTTGACTCACTGGCAAGAAACCACGAATCCCCTCGTATTCCGCCAGTAATCCACCACGATTAGCATCAAACGGTGTAACCTCAATTACTTCTGCTGCATCAATCCGGCTCTGAATTTCATCCCAGCCCTTCTCCTTGGCTGCCTTACGTAGCGACAGCAAAACACTACCGTCACCCATTTCTGACTCGATCACCGAAGCGGAAACCTCATCACCAATATTCAAATTGCGAGCAAACGAAACCTCACGTCGAGGGACCACGCCCACACCACGCGCACCAAGGTCCACCAAAATCTCATGCTTGCGCATTGATAAGACCTTCCCGGTTACAGTTTCGCCAGTTGCCGCCCGCTTGATACCTTCGTCAGCGCCCGCTAGCAACTCATCCATTGTTAGTTTGGCTTTTGCCATTATTATAATTATCCTTTCTCCAGGCTCGTTCAAAAATCTCAAACTTTTTGAAACTTATGAACGAACCCGAAATCTATCTATAATTATAACAAACTTCTAACTAGATGTCTAGAGATATCTCTCTTTACCTTCGCCGGTTACTCACCATCATACCGCCAGTAATCAACCCTAGCACCACTACGCCGACTATTATCCACCACAAAATACCAGTATTAAACTCCGACTTATTCTCTTCCGTATCCGTGTCTTCATTCTGAACGACATCTTTATTCGCAGGACTATCATAAGCCACAATATATCGCCCAGTGTTTGGCACCAAGAGTTCAATTTTATTATTATCCAAACGCTTGTATTCTACATTTTCGCCATCATCTCCATCACCTAAGCGATACACCCCCTTAAACTCCTTGTCACCTGCTAATGTAATCACGAACTTAGTTGGAGCAGTATCAGTAATACGATTTCCATCCGCATCTACTAGATAAAACTCAAAATATTCACTTCCTGCCCCAAATTTCTGTTTCAAACTATCTGTTAAAATCAGAACCCGACTTTGCACTTTTACAGCATCCACAACTTGTTCTGCGTCATCATCACCGCTTGCAGTCGAATCAAAAACAGTATTACCCGCCGAGTTATCACTTACTGGCACTTGACCAATAACATTACCACCAACATCAGTTCCCGGCCGCTCATTTGGCGCAACTGGGGTTGTAGGAATCACAGGAGTACTTGGCTGCTCTCCTGGCTCATCACTCGGATTATCTCCAGGCTGTTCCGGAGTTGGTTCATCTGGCTTGGGATCACCGGGTCGTTCTGGGTCCGGATCGCTCGGCTTCTCTGGATCAGGCTCATCCGGCCGATTTGGATCATCTGGCTGATCTGGCTTTGGCTTATCGGGATCATCCGGCGTGGGATCCACTGGCGGCTCTGGTTCTTCCGGCTCCGGATCTACTGTTGGCTGACGCGTCGCATCCCGGAATAAATTAAACATGCGTGCCGTAAACCAATTTCCATTTGACGCTTTCTCGGCATGAATCTTTATATATTGCACTTCCTTTGGCTCGTCCAACTCAAACGACTTTACAGTTTCGTTATTTGCCCAATTCTTAGCGACCGCTAACACCTCCCAATTCTCGCCATCCATACTACCATACAATTCACCATCCAACAACTTACCGTTGCCTCCTCCTGCCGGCACATATTCCACCGCCGACAACCACATCGGCTGATCTAACTTTATGACAATATATCGCTCTGTATCACGCCCACGCCAATCCGAATGCCAATTAGTATTATAATTGCCATCAATTGCATTTGTCGCATAACGCCCCTGACCCGTAGCCTCTGTAGACACCCCCGCAATAGACAAGTGAGAAACTGGGATATATTTTCGCGTTTCTGGTTGGTTATCTTCCGTAAAAGCAAATTCCCTATGTTCACTAGCCAACTTTGTTCCCGTTGCTCCAGTTCTTACCTGAATTACCTTATTACCAGTTAAATCTGGAGTTTTCACAGTATAAGATGTCCATGGCTCAAAACTATTAAGTCGCCATTCAGTCACATCCGTCACCCCAACTACTCGGTTCTCTAAATCATTTGCATACAAATTCGTCGACAACTCCTGTGATACAATGTCAATTGCATAATCACTATCATGGCCTGCACCGACAATATGTATCACCACGTCATCATCCACATTAATCTGTGCGATTTCTTCTGGCGTCAATTGCCAACTTCTTGTAGAAATCGGCGCCGACCAAGTTTGCTTTCCATCAATACTATATTCCCAAGTCGTAGTAATTGAGTCGCTAAAATACCGTTCCGCCATCACAATCTTGCCCGCATTTTCTCCATCAAACGAGAAACTCGCCACTGACAAATCATTATTATTTAATAAATAATTTGCCATGGTAATTGATACATCTGGCTGCTGAGTATCATTCTTAGTCGCCGCCAGTGCCGTTTGTAGGGCATCTCGTCGCGCTTTCTCAAAATTCGCTTCACCTACAGCCGTGTTCATATGTGGCTTAATCAAATTAGTTAAATCCCACATCGGCAACGGATAATACGCCAGAGCTTCAGCCAAATCTTGCGCCAACCTTACAAAATCAGCCTCCGTCTTCCGTCCGTCAGCATTATACAGTTGAATCAACCCATACCAAGCATCCATATTAATATTCTGATAACTCAGGGCTTTACGATAAATCTCCTCTAACTTATCATAATCATTACCGTACAAATCGGCTAACAACAAAGTTTCATGTGCCTTAATATAATTGTCCATATCATTGAGAGCCTCCTGTGCATACGGTACATAACTCACCTGATAATAACTATCCCAGTTATTAGAACCCCAGCCCAACAACAATCTCTCGCTTTTTTCTGAGCGCGTCCAACCAGAAATATTATTCCCTATTCCCCAATAACCATTACCGTCCGCATCCTGGCGATAGATCAAATACGCCGCATGACCTGGCTGACCAACCACCGATGCTGGATAGCCCCAAGTATTATTAATATTTGTACCTGTCTTAGACAAGCCACCACATACCGACCCTTCTTCGAACACCATCCATAATTTCGGCTTACCCGCCTCACCATAAGGCACATTATATTGCGCTAAATCATACTTTTGATCCCACTCCGCCTCATTCTCTGCTGCGTAATATTTCGCCAAACCATAATTATAGCCAAAGGTATACCGAATATAATGATATGGATCAACACTATTCTCTTTTTTACTATAATAGTTCAACCAATCTACTTCGGGATCCGTAATCATCGTATCCAGCACCCAACGCATTTCTTCAATTTCTAGCGACTCAAAAACTTTCCGATCCAATCGGTTCTCCTCATATAGCCGCTTAAACACTTCATAACGCGCCACAGCGTCCGAATATTGGCTACCACCAACCCAAGATCCTACATTTGCCGAATAAACCAGCGCTTCTGCGATCATCATACGCTCATACAAATCACCCAACCTCACCCCATTATCAGTGACGGTATCATTGTTCAAATCATCCTTATGCGCCTGATACAAACGCGCAAGCACACCGAGCGAATTCTGATAACTACTTCCAACTGGCTTTCCTCCAGTGATGTAATAGCGCAGCGCACCTAAATCGTTATATAGCCATTCCAACACCTCACGATTCTCTGTGCTAGCAGTAGCAAACTGCGATAAAGCATACTGCCCCGTATACCTAATTAAACTCCGCCTTAGCAAAGTCAACTCGTAAGCCGAATTATTTGCAATTTCCACCTCACCGGCTTTCTCGAAATATTCGTTAAAATCTCCTACCGCCGGCACCACATAGGGGTCATAATCTGATTTTATCAACTTAAGATCACCCCAAACCGCATGATCGTTGCCATTCGCCCCATTATCATAAGCCTGCAGACGCAAATATTTATATTTTTTGATACCAACCTTCACAAAATCAGCATTCTCACCTGGACGCGAAACTTTACGTTCCTCATTATAGATCACGTCCCAATCTGTACCGTTCTCTGATCCATAAATCCAGAAAATCACACCGTTACTACTTGACGCCGCCGTGGTATTCAGCCCCACAAACGCCGTCAGATAATCATATTCCCCCACAATTCCTAGTTCTTCCAAGTTATAATAAACGTTTGAACTAGCATGCGCCCAAATTCCCTTGTCTAGAGTAATTACGCTACCATCATAGCGCATCGAAATCTTTCTACCATTGGTATCAGTCTGGTTAAATAGCAGACTCCCCCAGCCCGCATGGGATCTACGCGTCGTATCCAGTGCCAAATCTGACAGATAAACATACTTCCCAGTATTATCCTTTGGCTCAAAACTCACTCGCATCTGGCTCAGATCATCCGCGCGTACCTGGAACACCGTAGACGACGCCAGCACCGCACCACAAAGCACAAGCGCCATCAAGAGCACCCGTAAAGACAGTTTAAATCTTCGATTCCGTCCCATACTACCTACATTATAACACATCACAGCCCGGACAATAATATTTTCCATCTCGCGTTTGATAACGCGTCAGGCCACACTTTGGACAACATGCTCTATGATGTAGCCAATCTCGATAAGTATCTAATTCCCCCTCCACAAATTCCTCATCATATTCTACTCCATAGTGTTCACATAATTTTCGTGCCTGCTCCCACGCCGCTCGCTCCATTTGCAAACGCTCTGCATCGGTTGCAAAATTTTTGTGTTCAAGCACCGCATGCCCCACCTCATGCAACAGTTGTAAACAATCATTATTTTGTTCAACCGCATTTGACTCCAGTACAAAAATAATAGTTCGCGGTGGTCGAAAACTAAATCGCTTCCCCTCCCGCAATCTAAAATTCGGATAGTCTGCCCTTAGCCTCTCTATTAACTCCTGCATACATTCATTATACACGAAGTCAAAAAATTGGCTCACCCTTTCGGGCAAGCCAAATCATAGTTAAATAGTTGATATATCGTTTTGGTTTAAGCAGCCTTTTTAGCCGGACCACGGCGTGAGATACGACCACCTTTAGCGCCCGCAATGCGTGCCAAGGCTGGGTTAGCGGCAAAGCCACCAGTGTGACCATTCTGACCACCTTTGCGGCCGATCTGGGAGTAAAACTCCTTGCCATACTTCTCACGGTTGGTTGCGGCAGCCTTCAGGCCACCTGCTTTAGTTCCTGACATATATTATTCTCCTTATTTTCTGCCCACCAATTAATTCTATTCCCACCCATGGAAACCGTGCTTTCTAACACCACGATTTCCGGATGTTGCTACCATTGTAGCATACCGCTTCAGTTTTGTCAATATGTTTTTGCTAAAATTATGTCCTAATTTTATGCTCACCTCTGTTATTTTATGCAGATATTGTGCTATTGTTTTTAGAAAAAACTATGTTCTGGCTAATTATCTCAACCGAACAAACCTATTTTAGTTTTTCACCCACGGTGGAAAACCGTTATTGACTTTATGCATTCGATGATATAAAATAAAGGTAACTTTGAGCAAATATACTGCGAGGTTGCTAAAAGTTACCTATTTTCTCAAAAATCTCCCATTCCGGGCGATTTTTGTGGCTATACACCATCTATAGGCTCACAAAAGGTATTTTGGCGCCAAATTAGTATTCTGTATCATCATTTCCTAAGAATTCAGCCAGTTTTTCCATTTCGTACTGGCTATGCTCGCATGGGTCAATCTCTTCCCCGCTCAGATATTCGTCAATGATATCCTGTTCCATACTCTTATTATACCGAAAATCTTCTCTAACGCTACCTACAAACCAAAAATGAGGTCACCTTTCTCTGTAAACCAAAGTCAAACGACCTCATTTTGTCTAGTATAATTTCATCTGGTGGAGTAGCAGGGACTCTAACCCTGGACCCCCGCCTTGCAAAGGCGGTGCTCTAAACAACTGAGCTACTACCCCATGCTAGCACGTTTTGGTGGGGATATGTGGACTTGAACCACAGACCTCGTCATTATCAGTGACGCGCTCTAACCAGCTGAGCTATATCCCCGCCGGCAAATCATACTAACTTCCATTTTAACCTATCCTCTCACAAAAATCAAGGCCTAAAACTACCATAGGCCACCCCATTTTTCATCACTACGCCCCGCGCCGCCGCAAGCTCAGTTACTGTCATAAATTCATACCCTGCCGCCTTAAGATCATCAATTATACCTGCCACAGCATCCACTGTTGTCGCGTGAATATCATGCAACAGAATAATTGCTCCGTCAAAAGTCCTACTTACCACATTTTGACGCACTGTCGCCGCATTCTTATATTTCCAATCTTCCGGATCCACCGTCCACAAAATAAACGGCTGATTGATAAGTTTACGCGCCTCATTGCTAATATTACCATATGGCGGACGCATCAAACTCGGCCCATGCCCCAAAATATCCATAAACACACCATCAACCGCTGCCACCTCCCATTTGATTCCCTCCACCGTGGAACGTTTCAGGTTAGCATGCGTCATAGTGTGACTTGCCACCTCGTGCCCTTCCGCCTCTTCCTGGCGCAAAATATCCGGTGCTTTTTGCGCCATATTACCAACCACAAAAAACGTCGCTTTCACCCCTTTTTCACGCAAAATCTGTAGCAAACGTGGAGTTTGGGCCGCCGAAGGCCCATCATCAAACGTCAACGCCACTAATTTTCTCCCCGTCGACGGCTGAACCGGAGTAGTTGGCGTAACCGGTGCACTGGGCTGTACTGGTGCAGGCTGAGTTGGCGCCGGCTTCTCGACAGGTTTCTCCTCGTCAACCGACGGCACCGGTTTCTCAATCGGTTCCGATTCTGTTTGGTCTGCATTTCCTACACTTGGCTCCTCCGAAGCACCTTCCTCTGGTTTTACCTCTTCAACCGCATCTGTTGACACCCCCACCGGCTGACTCACATTATGGCGTAATATTTCTTCCACTCCAAAAGCCACACCACTAGCCAGCACCACCAAAAGCACCACCTTTAGCCACGGCATACGAATATTGACTGCGTGTAGCCGTTCCGCCAAAGTCGGCTTTCGTGGCTCCACCAACTTTTTACGCTGATTCTGCGGCTTCTTTTTAGCGTTTTGTGTTGGTTTGGTCGTTTTTGTGGTCGCTGATTTACTCATTTTTATCTTGAACAAATTTCTTATTCACATTCTACCACATTTTTGTTGTATAAATAATAAAACCCCGAAAAATCGAGGTTTTATATCTTTATTTTTGCATCATTTCTTACTAAATCCAATGTCAGCATGAGATTCACCGCTCAACATACTTGCCTCCTCATTCTCAGACATCACTGTTTCATTTAAAATTTGACGCCACCCATTCTTAGGACCCAACCTAGACAAAAAAGTCTTATAGGCTGGCGTTTTAATCTCTCGTGCTGCCCGATTAATCTGCATTTGATTTGGTATCACCGTAATCTTGAAGTAATTCTGAATTATCACTATTGCTGCTTTTAGATCCTCACGCGTGTAGGATGGTTTTCTACCCCTCCTGCCTTGATTAGACTTCAGGCCCGAAGTCGCTTCCTCAGACTGCGTTTGTACTATCTTTTTCGATCGAACCGCAGGCTTACTAGGCACCTGTTGGACTACTGACGATTGCACTTGTGCCATGGGTCCTAATTGAACCGCAGATTCATCACATTTCTGAACCTTCCGCACGTTTACTGCGGGGCAGGTAGGCATGCGAGCGGATACAGGCTTGTCACATTTTTGGGCTTTCCGCATGCCATTGCTCGCCGGTTGATTCTTACTGCTAAATATCTTCTTACACACTATCGGCTTGTTATCTTGCCGTAGATTAACCTTTAACCAAATTTCATCAACCGCTCTATCAAAAGAGCCCCAGTAAAATGCATAGTCATTCGGCTTAGGCATTTGTGAATCTTGCTCAACCTCCATAAAAGTTGGCTTTCGCTGCAACTCACACATCTTGTTCATCATTAGTTTCGTACAAGTCTGTCTATCTTTGCACATAACTACACACCTCCCTTTTGTAGTCTGAACAACAAATTAAAGTGAAATGATACACTTTTAATGTACCCCACCAAGTTACTAATAATTATATATCACCCTCAAGAGAAATCAAGTTTTCCCCTGTTCAACTCTATCATGTCTAATACAGTACTAAGGCAGCGGAGGGAGTAACCGACCCAGCGGTTATCCGGGCCATCCGACGGGTTTACACCAGTAGCATTGAAGGAGAGGTCGTAAGCGCTAGGGGTAGTTACGCCATCATATCGCGTACTCGAGCCACGCGACGACCACCAATAGCCGTACTGGCCAGCGAACCTGAAAGTAGCACCACTAACACCAGGTAGGGCTATGTACCCGCTGCGCACGAAGCATTTTGAATTTATTCCACAAGAAAAGATTCAACTACATTTTATACCTATAATTTAGAAAAAATACGTTAATTAAACAAAATTATTACAAGATTAACAGATACAAAGTCTTTTTGAACTTGTAACCGCGTTACAAGTTCAACTTACCAAAAAGTCTTTATTTTGTGCGCAGCGGATTCATAAACTTACCTGGTGTTAATAATGCTACTTTTAGGGACGCTAACCTCAATGGCTATAATCAGTCGTCATACGGTAGTAACACTACTAATACTTATGAACTTGAATTTACTACTGCAGTTGACTCATCCCATGACCCAAATGAACGTTGGTACGGTTTCCCCCTCCGCTGCCTTAGTACTGTATTAAGACATATAGAACAAACTCTACGCCTTCTCAGTCGATGAGTCCAAATCACCAAAAAACACCCTCACGGGTGTCTTGGTCTTAACAACTTAGTCGTGCAATTCATCATCAGTCAAAAGCTTTATTGGGTCTGGATTGCTCCAGTATAGTATTCCAAGCTTACGAACACTATCCCAATCAACCTAGCTACAGTCTTCATCACTGAAAAACTGCGCATCAAACTCCCTAGAAAGGAGGTAATCCATCGACACGTTCTCGTACC
>CAYXCA010000025.1:0-16191 GCA_964463545.1 uncultured Candidatus Saccharibacteria bacterium
GGACCAATTGAACGGAGTAATGCTCTTCCCCTCCGCTGCCTTAGTACTGTATTAGACATGATGGAGTGGATGAATCGACTTCGTGCGCAGCGGACAGGTGGAGTTACCTATCACTGCTAGTACTTTCAGATATGCTGGTCAGGATGGCTACTGGTGGTCGTCACGGGCATCATCTACGCGTGTTAATGGTACTGCTATTCCCAGCAGTTATAGCCTTGGTTTTTATGCTACTGGTCTAAACCCATCGAACGGCCCATGGGAGCGTTGGCTCGGTCGTTCCCTCCGCTGCCTTAGTACTGTATTAGACATATAGAGTGCATAAAATGTGTTATTGTTCCCTGTTATAAAAGTCTTGCAATTTTGTTATGCTTGAAATATAATAAAAGTAACGGATATTTACGATTGGGTGGGTGATTGCTGATTATGGTGGTACCTGCAATCGTATCTGTATAGTCCGGGAGAAGTGGTTGAACTAATGTCACTAAAGTGAGATTGTGTCAAAAGATTTCACATTCGGGTTGTGGTTTTTGTGTGCTTTTTGCATTATGGATTTTAAGTAGAGTGTAGGTGAAGTCTGCATTTATTTTTTGAGTTTTTCTTGTTGGCTTCTCTGTTATGGTCATGGTAATTGATTCAAGGAACATAAGTGATTTTTTTAACAACTATGATTTTTTGTTGAATATTTTCAAATTATAACAACAGGGAATTATGTTATAATATGGCACTTTGTGTATGAATGCATTCTACTTTATGTAGAAATATGTACTCTATATGTCTAATCCTCTTCCAGGGTTAGTTCCTCGGGGCTCTGCCCCGCGGATACTAGCGTGATACAATAGCACTAGGCAGAAAGTAGAAAGAGGAAGACTTGCAAATGAGTAAGTATGTGCATAAGGCGCATAATGTGTCAGTGCTATTGTATCACTATGTTTGTGTCGTCAAGTATCGCAAAGGAATTTTTGACGATGATGTAGAAAGAGTCTTGTTGCAAACTTGTGAAGAAATATCCCAGCGCTACGACATAAACTTTCTTGAGGTTGGCACGGACAAGAATCATGTACATTTTTTGATCCAGTCCGTGCCAACGATGTCCCCAGAGTAGATTGCTCAAGTAGTCAAGAGCATCACGGCCAAAGAGATATTTCGATTATGCCCATGGGTAAAGCAGATGCTCTGGGGAGGTAATGTCTGGAGCGCTGGGTATTTCGTGAGTACAGTGAGTAAGACTGGCTGTGAGGGGCAAGTCAAAAATTACGTCCGCAGCCAGAAGATGGAATATCACCAGTTGAAGCGTGGGCAGTTAGTTCTGTTTGACGAACACAAACACTAAATACCTCGCCTATCGTACGAGCGCAGAGCGAGTAGATAGGGCAGCGCGCGAACGGATGTTCGGCGCTGCGGGCTCTGCCCCGAGGTAGTTTATTACAATACTAAGGCAGCGGAGAGGAAAACCGCGGAAGCGCTCATCCGGGCCATCCGACGGGCTCACGCCAGTAGCATAAATGTAGAGGTCGTAAGCGCTAGGAATAGCAGTACCATTAGCATGGGTAGACGAGGCGCGGGAGGACCACCAATAGCCACCCCAGCCAGCGTCCCAAGACTTACCACTATCCGGACCGATGCTCCCGCTGCGCACGAAGTAAAATGTCTAGTGGTTTTGTCCACTAGACAGATGAGAATCATGATAGAGAATTAACGGAAAATCTTGCGCTTTAGGCGGTTGAGTTGACGAATAAACTGATATAAACGATATCTGATGGGCTGGAGGGGAAGATCCCAAGTGCCGGCATAGTCAACTTCGTGGCCACCAAAGGAGCGTTTGTATTGGGAAAAGCCGTACCAGGGGTGGTTTTTATCCTCGGAAGTGGTGATACCCCAGAAATCGAAGGTTTTGGCGCTATTTTTCTGAGCATCGAGGATCATCTGTACTAGCAAGACGGTGCCAGCGGCAAGTTTGCGCTCTTGGTCGCTGGTGGCGGCGTGGGCGTAAAAGCGGGTGCCATCAAAATCATAGACTAGGGAAGCGGCGAGGGTTTGCCCTTGATATTCGGCGAAATAGAGGGTAGCAAAGCCGGCTTCAATTTGATGCTGGAGGTGAGCCTCATCTTGGGGGGTGAAATGGTCTTTGTTGGCGACGCCACGGAGGAGATTAGAGAGAATTCTAACTTCAGCAGGGTCTTGGCTAGTGCGGATGGTGAGGCCTTTTTTGGCGCTGCTTTGCCAATACTGGACGTTGGACTTGCGCATATTCTTGAGTAATTCTTCTCGAGGAATAGTGAGGTCGAGTACCCAAGTGTGAGCAGGGTTGAGGTCGTGCGATTTTTTAAGGCCGAAAGATTTTAGGTCGTTGACAGACATGGAAGAATATGGTGGTTCAATGCGAACAAAAAACGCTTGGTGTTCGTGGGCGAGTTGAGTAAGGTCAGTGAGAGATTTTTTGAGATTATCAATGTTGGCCTTGGCAAGAGCGGGTCCGTAAGGACAGAAGAGATAGTTGCCGACTGGGGTGGTTTGAAGGATGGCGAGGACGGAATAGTCTTTCTCAGAAATGCGAAAGGTTTGGTGGCTTTCGAGTTTTTGGAACTTTTCCCAGGCAGCGGACTGCAAAAAATGCTGTTTCATGATTTGATTATAGCATAGTTTAAAGTGGCATTTGGCGTAGAAACAAACACCGGGGAATTAACTTAAGCCGGATGTGAAATGTTTTGGATAGATTTGGAATATTATGGTATAATTGTGAAATATGAAGATTTTGGCGATTGAAAGTTCATGTGATGAAACTGCGGCGGCTGTGGTGGAAGATGGGGTGAAGATTTTGAGTAATGTGGTAGTGTCGCAGGTGGATATTTTTGCGGCCTATGGTGGGGTGATTCCAGAGGTAGCGGCACGGTCGCATCTGGAAGCGATTCTGCCAGTGATGCACAAGGCAATGGATGATGCTAGTTTGACAAAAGATGATATTGATGCTATTGCAGTGACGCACACGCCGGGGCTATTGGGGTCGCTATTAATTGGAACGTTGACGGCGCGGATGTTGGCGATACTTTGGAAGAAGCCGCTGTATGCGGTGCATCATCTCAAGTCACATATCTATGCAAATTGGCTAAAGGAAACCACAGCATCGGAGATTTCGGCGTCAGCAGATGCGTTGCTCACTCACGGTATGTCAAATACCGCTCGTTCCGCTACTCCTGCTTCCTTGAACTCTCCTGATGCTGAGGCTTCCGCTGGTTCTATAGAGCAACCGGAGTTTCCGCTGCTGGCGTTGGTGGTGAGTGGGGGACATACGCAGATTATCTACATGCGGGGGCATAATCAGTTTGAGATTATTGGGACGACACGGGATGATGCGGTGGGGGAGTGTTTTGACAAGGTGGCGAAGATTTTGGGGTTACCATATCCGGGTGGACCCTCCATTGCTAAAATTGCGGCTGCTGGTAATGCGCGAGCGTATAGACTGCCGCATCCGCAAGTGGAGGGGTTAGACTTCTCTTTCTCGGGGCTAAAGACAGCGGTACTGAGAGCGGTGCAGGCAGATTGTGGTCTGCCGATTACGACGCCGTCGTATGAGTTGAAAGATCATTTGACGGAGCAGCAAAAAGCCGATTTCGCGGCAAGTTTTCAGGAAACGGCTTGTGAGATCTTGGTCGAGAAGTTAAAAATGGCCCTGGGGGAGCATCCAGAGGCTAAATCGCTTGTGGTTGCGGGCGGGGTGAGTGCTAATGCGGTTTTGCGTCAAAAGGTTACAGAGAGCCTCTCAGAGGCCTCTGGCGGCAAATTAAAGGCATATTCCCCGGATCTTAAATTTGCGGGGGATAATGCGGCGATGGTGGGTGCGGCAGCGTATTTTGAGGTAATTTCTGGGGTGGGGCCAACGGATCCTTATACTTTGAGTATTGCGCCGCGAACAGCGATTTCTGCATAGTTGTTTGTTTTTGCCGCTTGATAGAGAAAAGGTGTTGACAATAAGAGAGCGGCTTGCTAGAATTGGTATTAGGTTGAAACTGATTGTTATTCAGAGATTGGTTTTGACTGCTAGTTGCCTTTATTGGTGGCTGATGTTACTTTGAAACGCTCAGAAGTGTTCGCTTTGCAAGTTTTTACTTCGGGAGTTTGTACTTGGTCTTAGGTTATCCTTTGATTCTGTGCAAATAATTGTACTGTTGTTTTGCGTGGCGAGTGCTGTGGGTTTGTTCTTTAAGAAAGGGGAACATTATGGTTTGTATGATGAAACGACCTAGGTAGCCTTCGTGGTTTGTGGCTTATATAGCACAGGGTGCGGGGGCGATCCAGAAATGTTACTGTTGTCCTGTTATTGAAAGGGGGAATTGAGATGAATAAGTCATCTTATGAGATTCGTGCGGGAGATTATTCTTCACAGATGCATGCAAGTTTTGATCAGGAGAAAGTGAACTCTCAGAGTGAGAGTGAGTGGCGGGCGGTATATTGCGCTAAGTGATCGCGGCGGAGAAAGTTGCTTAGTGGTACCGGAAAAGAGGTAACGATGGTGAGAATAGCCAGTGTGCGGCGTTTGGTTCGCGTTAGAGGACCGGATGGTGAAAGTTTTGGTTGAGTTTGTTCAATCAAATTAGTGTAAGATTATAATGTATCCGATGGTTGCTTCTGCAGATAAGAGTTTCTGGGAATGTGCAACCGACAAGTTTAAAAACGCTGGTCGTACTTTGACCGGCGTTTTTCCTGTTTTGTGAGCAATTTTATTTGGCTAATCTTGCCATAACTTCAATGGTCAAGACGACATCGGCGACAGAACTACCACGGGAGAGGTCGGAAACTGGGAAGTTAAAACCTTGGAGGATAGGGCCGGCGACGTGAAAGCCAGCGATATGTTCGAAGGCCTTGTAGAGGATGTTGCCAGAGTTGAGGTCGGGGACGATGAGGACGTTGGCGTGGCCGGCTACCGCGGAATCAGGGAATTTTTTCTGAGCAACAGTGGGGTTGATGGCGGCGTCGAGTTGCATTTCTCCGTCGAGGAGAATTTCTGAATCTTGGAATTCTTGGCGGACGGCCTGCATCAGTTCGATTGTGTCGTCGTGACCGCCGCTACCGAAGGTGGAGAAGGAGAGCAAAGCAACGCGTGGTGGCTCGGAAAAGAGTTTCTCGGCAGAAGCGTGGGTTTGATGGATGATTTCTACTAGTTGATCTTTGCTGGGATGTTTACAAGCGGCCATATCGGCGAGGAGATAGAGTTCTTGATCGCGTTGCATAACGGCAAGACCGGAGAAAGTTTTGCCAGAGAGGCCAAGGTGCTCTTTGCACGCAAGAATGACATCGCGAGAAGAATAATCAATACCAGCGATCATCGTGTCGGCTTGACCGGACTTGACCATGGCGCAGGCAGTGGCGAGGTTGGGGGCGTCGAGAGCGGTGATTTCTGAAATGCTGTTTTTGGCAAAACCAGGAATAGATTCGCCAGCGGCGTACATCTCGGCATGGCGACGTAAGGCTGCTTGGATGGTGGGGTTGTTAAGTTCAGGA
This sequence comes from uncultured Candidatus Saccharibacteria bacterium, assembly GCA_964463545.1. GTDB lineage: Bacteria > Patescibacteriota > Saccharimonadia > Saccharimonadales > Saccharimonadaceae > Nanosyncoccus. The sequence continues at coordinate 5,497 of CAYXCA010000025.1, forward strand.
AATGCGATGTTCATAAGGGTATTATAGCATATTTGCTTTGGTTGGTTTTATATGTAACATAGCACGATTATGTGATATGGCGTCGGTTATTTTTTACGTTCACATTCTATATGTCTAATACAGTACTAAGGCAGCGGAGGGGGAAACCGTTCCAGCGTTCGTTTGGACCGCGTGATGGATACAATGCCGAACCGCTAAATGCAAGATTATAAGCACTTGGTGTTTCTATGCCAGTAGAATTGATAGTTGAACTGCGCGATGTTCCATCATATCCATTGCTACCAGTGCGCCTAAATGTGGCTTCGTCGACACCTGGTAAATAGATCAACCCGCTGCGCACGAAAACTGAGCCACTTCGTGCGCAGCGGAATTGTTAATCTGTCTATTACTAATGGAACGATGCGGTTTGGTGGGCGAGATAATCACGAATGGAGTTCGCGCGCTCATACGGCAGGGGCTAATGCGTATTATCTGAGTTTTGATGGCAGTACTGTGGATGCTTCTGCTAGTGTACGTTGGTACGGTTTTCCCCTCCGCTGCCTTAGTACTGTATTAGACATATTCATTTCGCAAAAACGCAAATTTGTAGAGATTGCGAAACGGTAATGTTAAAATAACAGAGGTACTTCGCAGACTTGCAAAATTGTTGAGATTGCGAAATGCAGGTATGGTTAAGCCTAAAATCGATGTTTTGTGCGTAGACTGATACTAGATATAGGGAGTGATATAATAGAAGTATGAATGATTTTGATTATTTGGACGAAAAATCGGTTTATCTTGATGTGGCATGCCAGAGTCTGCGACCACGGCCGGTGCTAGAGGCATTGAATCAGTATTACCTTGAGCATAATTCCTGTGGGGAGCGCGTGAAATATCCGTGGGGCGAAAAAACTGACGCGATGGTGGAAGTGGCGCGACAGGAAACACTAAAATTACTCAAGTTGAAAGCGAAAGATTATTTTGTGTCATTTACTTTGAACACGACGTATGGCATAAATTTGCTATTGAACGAAATTTGTGTAGAGAGTGTGAAAAAAGTGTTCACGTCGGATATTGAGCATAATTCGCCGTTTTTGGCAACGATGGCGCTGGCGAAGCGTTTAGGCATTCCGCGGGTGGTACTGGAGCGGGGTGAGGATGGGAGTTTGCCGCTAGAAGAAGATTTTGGTAAATCGGTGGTAGTGGTGAACTGTGCGGCGAACTTTGATGGGCGGCAGCTGGTGAACTTGAAGGATGTAGTAAAAAAGGTGCACCAGGATGGCGGAATAATTATTATTGATGCGGCGCAGGCGATGGCACACTATTATGAAATGCTGGAGAAGACTGAGGCAGATGCGATTTGTTTTTCGGCGCATAAGATGTATGCACCATCTCTAGGAGTGATGGTGGTACGGCGGGATTTGGTGCCGAAGTTGACGCAGAACTTCATTGGTGGGGGGATGGTAGATGATGTGTTCCAGGATCGGTATTTGTTGAGCGCGGAGGCCAACAAAGATCATGCGCATACGATTTTTGAGGCGGGTTTGCAAGCGTGGGGAGAGATTTGTGCATACTCGGTGGCGCTGGACTGGCTGACGGCGAGGACAAAGGCGGATAAGAGGCGATTGGAAGACTGTACGCGGGAATTAGACGAATTCTTGCGAGGAAACCCAAAAGTGAAGATGGTGGGAAAGCAAGCGAACCCAACGATGAGTTTTTATGTGGAGGGGCTCGATTCACACCTCTTGGGCGCGGCATTAGGCAAAGAGGGAATTATGGCGCGCACAGGGTATTTTTGTGCACACTATTACTTGGGCAAGGTATGTAAATATCCGCCGCTGGTGCGGTTTTCCCTGAGTTACGCAACGCGCGAAAGTGATATTGAGCGAGTGAAGAAGGTGATGGGGAAGATCTAAGGTTTTACAATTGGGCGGGCATTGATAAAAACATGCTAAACCGTGGGAATGGTAAAAATTGTGACAAAAAATGCAAAAGTTTCTTGACAGATACGTAGTTTTGGGGTAAGATAGAGATATCAGTTTAATAAGGTGGGCAGAAGATGATTGAGATGTTATACCAAAATATTGAGCGTTTGCGTAAGGAACGGGGGCTAACGCAAGAGCAAGTGGCAAAAATGCTAAATTTAAGTCGTCCCACCTATGTAAATATAGAGAGTGGTGAACGTGAGCCGAATGTTTCTGAGTTAGAAAGATTGGCGGCAGTTTTTGGTGTATCTATGAGCGAGTTGTTAAGCGGCTCGCGTAATAATAAGAAGTTCGAACAAATGTATTTCTATATTTTGCGTAAGTTTAAGAATGGTGTTCCTAAGACAAAGTTGGCTAAAATGTTGTATTTGGCAGACTTTAGTTATTTTTATGATAATTTGAAGCCGATGAGTGGAGTGACTTATATTCGGCGAGATTATGGACCGGTGGCGGATATATTTTTTGAAACAACAGATGCCTTGTTTGATGCGGGTAAGATTAGTATTGAGCCATTAGACCGAGCCTTGATTATAAAATCTACATCGTTTTTGCCGAATGATGAATTATTGGCAGACGATGAAAAAAAGCGCATGGATGAGATTGTGAGGTACTGGAAAAATAAGAATACGCAAGAGATAGTTAATTTTACGCATGAGCAAAAGCCGTGGCGCTCACGTATGGATGGTGAAGAGATACCCTACGTTTCTATAATTCAGGAAGATCCAGAGCATGTTTACGCACCTACTGCCTGAAACTAGTAGACTATTTACGGTAAAGTTTTCTGATTATGCTGAGAGGCATTTTCTGAAAAATTTTAGGAAGAATTATAAGGGTGCACAGTGGAAATTAACTGAAGAAGCAATTCTGGATGATTTGACGCATATTAGCCATGGCGATTATGATTTGCAAAAGACACAACAGGTTGATGAGTTATGGCACCAGGGGAATTTTTGGGTGTTTAAGTATGATTTTCGTGTGGCCAAGACGAAGTGTTCGGCAAAAGTGTCGGGCAATCGCGTGGTTGGCGTGATTGATGCGAGTTCTGCAAGTATAGAAATAATTATGATTTATGCTAAGACTGATTTACCTAAGAATATGGGAGAAACGCAATATATAAAACAAGTGGTAAGCGAAAATTATCCGGGGTTGGGCTGGTGATGAAGAAGTTGGTGATTAGTGTTATTATAGCAGGAGTTGGAGCGATTTGTGTGTTGGCTCTTGGGTTGCTCTGGTGGTTCAATTTGTGGCCGTTCGCGGGGAAATATTATATGATGGGAGATCTGGGTCTTGAAGTTGAGCAGAGTGCTGTAGATTTTAACGAGAATGGGGTGGACGATTATCGAGATTTGTTTTTGGGTGCGCGTAAGGATGCGGAGAACTTTCCGAAATATGATGGGAGTTATGTGCAGGGTGGTTATCCGGATGAAGATACTGGGGTGTGCACGGATGTGATTTGGCGGGCGTTTCGGGAAGCGGGGTATGATCTCAAGGCGATGGTGGACGCGGATATTGCGAGAGATCCGGTGAAATATGAGATTGAAACACCAGATCCAAATATTGACTTTCGGCGAGTGAAGAATTTGCAGACCTTTTTTGAGAAGTATGCCGTAAAATTACCAAATGATTGGCAGGAAGATCTAGAAGAATGGCAACCAGGAGATATTGTGGTGTTTGATAATGGTGGTCATATTGGAATTGTGTCAGATAGGCGCACGCGAAATGGGCGACCATATATTATACATAATGCTGGGCAGCCGCAGCGTGAGGAAGACTATTTGAAGCGGGGAAAGGTGACAGGGCACTATCGGTTTGATGCGAGCCGGGTTGAGGATGGGGCGCTGAAGAAGTGGGGTGAATAGGGCTTGATATGATGAGATATGGTATAGTGGTGGTAATTTCTATAAATTATAGGGAAAATAATTGATTTTGTAATAAAAAAGCATAAAAAGTATTGACAATTTTGACTATGTGTGCTACAATGGAATCATAAGCTTGATAAGGGCGTAGCTCATATCAACGAGCAAGAAGCTCGGTTTAAGGCTTACAGAAAACGGTTATATGAATATAACCCCTAACTCAGATTGAGTTAGGTAGTCGTCTTAAAAGCTTAAGAACATTACAAAGCGAATTTCCTATATCAAAGAGTATAGAAAAATATCTCCGAGCTCTGCAGTTCGTAATGAACATTATACAGGTTAGTGTTTATTATGAACTGCGGAGGCGTCCGCGGTTTGTTATAAGAGTAACGATAAAATTGCCGACGGGCGTAGTGAGTAAACGGGCGAGAGAGCCCATGCTCAGAGAGGAGTTAAGGTATGATGTACTCAAAGAAAAGTAGATTGGACAGAAGGAACTCGGTCATGATAGCGGTGAAGAAGGAGTTAAAAGCGCATAATGCTTTTGTATCTCCGGAAACACTGAAGAGGTTGGCGGAGGCACTCGACACCTCAGTTTTCTACAGAATTGAAGTGATCAGGGATGCTGAAGCGGCAGCTCAGAGGTTGCGGCTCAAAAATCATGAGTTTCGGCATTCTTGGGCCGGAGATTACGGCGAAAAGGAAGAGGCGACGGTGGTATCCGGCAACGTTGGTTTTGGCGAGGACTATAGTTATGAGTATTCTGATAACGGAAACTCTAGTGGTCCCACTGAATGCGTAAAGCAGCCGGAATTTGACATAAATAAAGCCTTCGTTGTTATGGTTTATAACCATGATTGGCGTGATATGGATGGCGACGCTTGTAATTATAATAACGATTCCAACACAATCGTTATTTATACACCGGAGGTCATTATTGACGAGGTAGAGTATACCGAGTCAAAGAATGCAGAGTTGGATGGGCTTTGCCGACTGAGAGAGCCAAAGTACAATTTGCCGAAGGCTGAATGATTCTGTTACTCGCGGAGGGGAATTAGGAATTTGCGGAGAATAAAGGCGGCCTACGGGTCGCCTTTTACCATGCTCATAGAATTTTTGACTGAATTGACGGAATTTTATTGTGCCTGGGAAATTGGGAAATTATTGGTTTTCGAGTTTTTCAAGTTCAGCGTTAATCCTTTCGCGCATGACATCGAGGAAATTGCTACCCATTTCGGTTTCTTTGATGCGGGTGGTGCCAACATAGATATACGGGGTATAGGTGAGTTTGCGCTCTTCGGAGAGTTTGCGGTCGAAAGCGACTTTGGCGGCAACTTCGTCGCTAAGCATGTCGGCGCGGAATTTAGCAAGGTCGCCTTTGCCCTCGGTGACGGTGGTAAAATATTTCTCAAAAAGTTCTTGGCGGTTGGCAGCGTTAGCAGAGTACCATTCGTTTTGGTTAGCAAAAAGGAGGTCTTTGTATTCTTTCCAGTAGCCTTGGATGGCGGCGGCATTGGCGGCGGAAGCGGCAGCGGTGCCATTGGCGTGATAACTCTGGACATAGTTACGATAGACGACGGCAACTTTGCCATCGTATTCTTCAACTAATTGATTTAGTTTGGGGTTGAGGCTGGCACAGTGCTCGCACTGGTAATCGGAATAATCGAAGATAAGGACTGGGGCATTAGGGTCACCATCAATATTTTCGGGAAGGTTGCCAGATTCTTCGCTAGCAGGGAAGATATGAGCAAGGTGGTCTTCGGCGGGAGAACGATTAATGATACTAAAACCGATGACGCCGGCAAAGGCAGCAATAATAATTGCAATGATGATACAAGTTTTTTTATCCATGGAGATATTATAACAAATAATTAAGCCTGTTTCTAGTGGGCCTGGTGTTGAAGATTGGTACGCCTTTTGGCTAAAAGGCAGTTGCTTAACGATTTGCGAAAGAAATGCCAAAAAGGTATTGCTTTTTGTAGCGAGGTGTGCTATAATGGAAGTATAGGGGTTAGAATAAAAATGCAAGACAAAAACCAAAAAACATCAAATAATTCATTCTCTACAAATACTGGTACGAAGCCGGTGGCCTCGGTGGCGAAGGCTGATACTGGTGTGAAGTCTGCTGGGCGGGTGACAGACGCGAAGCCGGCAAGTGCAAAGCCTAAGGTTGCAGCGCCAAAGACAGTGCCAGGCGTGATTCCGCAGAACGATTTTGAGCGGCGAATTATTGATAAAATTCGAAGCTCGGAGAATATTTTGGTGGCGCTGTCGCGTGATCCGTCGGTGGACGAAATTGCGGCGGCGATTGGTTTGACAATGTTTTTGGATAGTTTGCAAAAGCATACGACGGCGATTTATTCGGGGGCAACGCCAGATGCCTTGCAGTTTTTGCGGCCTGCAGAAACTTTTGAAGCGAATACGGACAGTTTACAAGATTTTATCATTGCACTCAGCAAGGATAAGGCTGATCATCTGCGCTATAAATTAGATGGTGATTTTGTAAAAGTCTATATTACGCCGTACAAGACGATTTTGACGGAGAATGATTTGGAGTTCTCGCGGGGGGACTATAATGTAGATTTGGTTTTGGCGTTGGGCGTGCCACAAGCAACGGATTTGGATGCGGCGCTTTCGGAATATGGTCGAATTATGCATGATGCGACTACGGTGGATATTACTTGTGATGCGCCGGGACGATTTGGTGAGATTGAATGGAGTGATCCGGGGGCATCTTCGGTGTCGGAAATGGTGACGAAGTTGATTTTTGCGATGCAGGGCAATGATGTGATGATAGACCGGGAAATTGCAACGGCTTTGCTGACAGGTATTGTGGCGGCGACGGGGCGGTTCTCGAATGATCGGACGAATTCAGAAACGATGCAACTGGCATCGAAGTTGATGGCGATGGGGGCAGATCAGCAATTGATTGCATCGCATGTGATGGATAATGATACGGGTGTGATAAACACTGGGCCGAGTTTTGCAGATTATAATGAACCCGTGGCGACGCCGGATGTAACAAATTTGCTAGTGGGGCGTGATTATGGTAATTATACGACTACTCCTGAGATAACAAACACGGTAGTGCCGGTAGATGTACCAGCCGAGGGGGCGGCGCAGATGGTGGCGGTACAGCAGGCGCAAAATGCGGTTAGTGAGATGCAAGCCGAGAATCAAGTAGCGACGGCGGCAGCAAATGCGGTGAATGAGGCAGTGGCAGCAGCGGCGGCGAGTGTGGAAGCGGTGAATACGGCGGCGGCAGAAGCGGAACAAGCAGCGCGGGCGGCGGAAGCAGTGAATAACGGTCCAAAAGATTATGGTGCGATGTTGGCGGCGGCCTTGGAAGAACCTTTGCCAACTACAACGGCGGCAAGTGCAGCGGGGTTGATAACTCAGCCGATAGTGCAGCCAAGTGCGACTCCTGTGGCACAGCCAGTGGTAAATAATGTGGATAATGTGGTATTGCCACCACCTCCAGCGCCAGCGACGGGTAGCGATATGATGCCACCGGTTTTGCCGCAGGTGCAGGTGCCGGCTGATTTGGCGGCGCAGCAAGCTGCGGAGCAGGCTAGAGCCCAAGCGATGCAGGCGGCACAAGCGAACCAGGCGCAAAAGCAGGTTAACCCGGGTGCATTCCAGATTCCGGGAATGTAGGATAGTTGACGGATGTTATTTTTGCTGTAATATAACAACATGATTGATGAGATTTTGCTGATTGACAAGCCGGCAGGGATAACGTCTTTTGGAGTGGTGGCGCGAGTGCGACGCAAGTTATCGGAGCAGGCTGGCGTGGTAATGATAAGAGGTAAAGATGGGGTGCTGCGTCAGAAGCGCAAAAAAGTGAAGGTAGGACATACGGGGACTTTGGACCCGTTTGCGACGGGGCTGCTGATTATTTTGACGGGGAAGGCGACGAAGCGGGCAAATGAGTTTTTGAAACTGGATAAAGAGTATATTGCGACGGTGCGGCTCGGGGCGGTGTCGACAACGGGCGATCCGGAGGGTGAAATAACCGAACAGGATGTGCGCGAAAAACCGAACAAAGCCACGGTGGAAAAGTGTGTGGAAAACTTGGTTGGGGAAAACTGGCAGACGGTGCCGGCGTTTTCTGCCGTGAAAATTAATGGACAGCGGGCGTATAAGCTGGCGCGGGCGGGGAAAGAGGTGGAAATGCCGCGGAGAAAAGTCAAAATTTATGAGATTGAGATTTTGCGGTATGAATGGCCAGAATTGGAGATACGATGCAAGGTGTCGAGCGGGACTTATATCCGGACTTTAGGTGAGGATATTGGTAAGGCGCTGGGAGTGGGGGCGTATTTGACGGCGTTACGACGGACTGAGGTAGGGAAATATCGGGTTGAGGATGCGGTGGAGCTGGAAGAGTATATGCGAAGTGAATGATTGGTGTCGCCTTTGATAGCAAGAAAAGGACGTTAATCGCCCTATATGTCTAATACAGTACTAGGGCAGCGGAGGGGGAAACCACGAAAGCGATCATACGGGCCCCATGACGGACGTGACTCAGTATCTACAAACTCAAGCCAGTAGGCTAGAGTAGACGATGACGCACGTGATGACCACTCAAACCCAATGCTACCAGCATACCTGAAAACACCAGCAGTATTCGGCAGGTTGATGTTCCCGCTGCGCACGAAAAACGCTTAATTAACCAAAATTATCCATAATTTAACAGAGACAAAATCACTCCGAACTTGTAATGCTGTGACAAGTTCAACTCGTGCGCAGCGGATTTATATATTTGCTAGGACGCAATGGCGGTACCCTCTTGGATGCTGGCCGTGGCGGTAATGAATGGTCATCACGCGGAATTAATGCAAATAAAGCATTCTATCTTTTAATCGATTTCTACATATATCATTCATACGATAGTAGTACGTATAGTAGTAATCGATATTATGCTAACTCCCTCCGCTGCCTTAGTACTGTATAAGACATATAGGAGTGTGAGTGAACAAATCAACGCCAGGTTACATAATAGAGTGTAAATTGACATATTATATATTGTGTGATATTATTTTGGGAATGTTGGTGTGGGCTGGACTTTAATAGAAAGGTGAGTGAGGAAATGAGGAAGATGTTTGCAATGGTTTTGGCGGTGTTGATTTTATGCAATGTGATGGCGCCGGTGGTGAGTGCGGCAGAGCCCGGTAATGACATTATGCGACTGAAGGATGATCCGGCGGTGGATAAGCCTGATTATGAGATTTGGGTGAATCGAGCACAGAATTATACAGTAGTGTATGCACGGAACGCAGAAACGGGGGAATTTACGGTGCCGGTGATTGAGTTTGCAAATTCGACTGGTGTGCGGAATAGTACTCCGCTGGGCGAATATACGATTACCAAGAAACACCGATGGCAGCCAATGTTTGGCGGAGTTTATACGCAGTATGCAGTGCGGTTTATGCCTCATATTATGTTTCATTCGGCGTATTATACGAAAAAGAATAACAATAGCGCACTGAAATGGACGGAATACAATAAACTGGGGCAGCAGGCGTCTTCGGGCTGCGTGCGGGAAGCGGCGATTGATTCTAAATGGTTGTATGATAATTGCAAACTGGGCACAAAGGTGGTGGTGTATGATGATGCGAATGACCCTGGGCCATTTGAGATGCCACACACGGTGAAAATTCCGGAAAATAGCCCGTATCGGGGATGGGATCCGACGGATCCGGATCCGGAAAACCCGTGGCGAGAACTGAGGCCGATTTTGCATTTAACGTCTGATGGAAATAACAGTAAAGTATTGATATTGCCACTAGGCGCGAGCATTGAGGATATGAAGGTGCAAATTGGTTTATACACGCCGCAGGGGGTGCCGTATGCTTCGGAGGAGTACGCGTTAGAAATTTATGGGATATATGACCTGAATACTCCGGGCCAATATGAGATTTATGTGCGAGGGTTTGATCTTGCGACGACTTTGCGGGCGGATGAAACTTTTGTACTGTGGATAGTGCCGGGGGAATTATAGAAACTTGCTCACACTAATTTTGGACTGGGCTGCTGGGAAACTGGCAGCCTATGGTTTTCTAGAGAAAGGGGGTTGTAAAAATACTGGGGTGTGCTATAATTGGGGACATATGATTACTAGAGAGAAAAAAACTGAGGCGATGGCAAGGCTTGCGCGCACTAAGGAAGATGTGGGGAGTCCAGAGGTGCAGGTTTCGGTTTTGACTGAGCGGATCAAGGAAGTGACCGAGCACGTCAAGGCAAACAAGCATGATTATATGGCAAAGCGCGGTTTGATGCAGATGGTAGGTCAGCGCAAAAAATTGCTGAAGTATCTAGAGCGGACAAACTTTGACCTATACAAGAAGACCATTGCGGAGTTGGGACTCCGGAAATAGCAAAAGGCTCCCCGTGGGGGGAGTTTTTTGATGGGGAATCTGGAGCACCCAGGAACGTTTTGAGGCGCCTTGGAGTAAAAACACCCCAACTGAATGGGGTGTAATTTTAGGAATAAAGAACCTAGGCCTCTACTGGCAGGCAAAGGATATTTGTCGCAGTGCACTCTGTACGATTATCGGTGAGAGATGCAAACAACTCATCCAGACATTGCTGAATTCTGTCATGGCAGAGAGCAATAAATTTACGAGTATGAAGTTTGCGCTCAAAGGCTGTCATTTCGTGCCAGATGGTTACATTGTGTTTAGACACTTCGACATGATAGCCACTGCTGCGAAGTTCTTTAACTTCATCGTTACTGATGCTACTTTTGCTGGACTCGTCTATGATCCTTGGTGGATTGCGCCGGTCGTAAGTCAGAAGAAAATTAATCGTGACATCTTGATATTCATCCGACTTCCTGTCCAGGAAGTATACGTATGTAAGACACATACGTATAC
>CAYXCA010000026.1:0-15750 GCA_964463545.1 uncultured Candidatus Saccharibacteria bacterium
ATCGAATGGCCCATATGATCGTTGGGGTGGTTACCCCCTCCGCTGCCTTAGTACTGTATTAGACATATAGAGCAAAACGCTACCCTTCATCCAATGAAATCCCTATGATAAAAGCATCAACCACAAATAATTCCGCAACCTCACGTTTTCATGATACAATAGCAATAACATTCAAGGAGGTTTATGAATAAAAAAGCAATTTTAGGAGTAATTTTCACCCTAGGCTTAGTGTTCAGTGGGCTAAACTTCGCTTCCGCATCTGCCATCGGTACAGAAGTTAGTAACGAAACCGTCAACCAGCCTATCGAACTCAGTGACGATATTGATACTACCACGCCGACTTCCGAGTTGGAACCTGCCGAAAATACCACTAATCGCGAATTTATCCCTGGACTCATCGTCCAACACGGCGGTGAGGGTGGCGAAGATGGCCATACCTGCATCTTAGAAGGCGATATTGCCATCCCTTGCCCTACAGAGTGTTACGACGAAAATGGCGAATTTCAGCCTTGCGTTTATAATAAAGAAACCGGTGCTTACACCCCATACCAAACCATCCTCGACGAGGGAACTTCTGGTGAGCCCGAAGTCGTTTGTGCTGACAAGTCCGAGCCTGGCTGCGAAGATTCTAATACCACTCCCGAAGAAGTCAACGAAAACGATGAAACCACCGAAGTTGAGCCCGAAACTTGGCCACTCATTGTTTCGCTCTCTACCCTCGGCGCCACCATTGTCTTTGTCATTATTATTAACCTCTTTGGGCGCAAAAAATAAATGATCGCTCACCTCGCTGGCACCATTACCGAAAAATTCCTCACTTCTGTCATTATCGACGTGCATGGCGTAGGTTACGAACTGCAAATTTCCGCTCCCGATGCCGAAAAAATCAATCTCGGCGACGAAGTCAAATTCTACACTTATCACGCCATCCGTGAAAATTCCGAAGAATTATTTGGTTTTTCCAGCCTCACCGCCAAAAAAATGTTTCAGATGCTAATTTCCGTCAACGGAGTTGGCCCTAAGGCCGCTATGGCCATCCTCAGCCTTGGTAGCACCGAAGAAGTCCGCAATGCCATCGCCAACACCGATGCCGCTTTCATTGCCAAAGCCGCCGGCGTGGGCAAAAGATCCGCCGAACGCGTTATCGTGGATCTCCGTGACAAAGTCGGCGCCCCTAGCCACTATGGCGCCACCGAAACCAAATTCACTATTTCCGCAATCATCGGACCCGAAGACGAGGCACTGGATGCTCTCATCGCCCTTGGTTTCCCGCTCAAAGAAGCCTCCGCCGCCCTGGCCAACGTGGATCCTGGTCTACCTACCGAAACCCGCATTCGCGAAGCCCTTAAACAAAGGTAATTTTATGAAAAATTGGCAAAACTATGCAACCAACGCAGACACCAACCAAAGCCAACTCTCCCCCGTCCGACCCAAAGCGCAGAACCAGAGTCCATCTCAGCATAACAGTCCATCTCATCCCAAATCAGCAAAGCCCAAAGCCTGGTATATCACCAACATTATCCTCGCCTCACTTTGTGCCTTCGCGCTCATCTTCGGCATCGACCATGCTAATGCCGAGCATAGCGGGTTCATTGGCATTATTCACGCGACCGCCCTCACTTTTTATTTACCTCCTTTATTCATAACTGCTTTGCTAACCGGCGACAATATCTATGGCAATTCCACCTCTGGGACCATTCTGCATTGGGCGTACATCATAATTAGCCTGCTACTGATTGCAAATTTTGTCCTAGCTTTTGTAGCCTACCGCAAGCACCACCAGAGCGATAATCGGCGCTGGCGCAACAACCTCATTTTTGCAAGTATTCCAGCCATCCTCACTCTTCTTGCAACCCTAATCACCATCCTATAAAATTCTGGGCAAAAAATCTTTTCAAATCTCAAAAAGTATGCTAAAATAAATCTCAGTTGTAATATAAAAGGTTAAAATATGAGTTTCATAAGTTTGAAGAAGATTGGTGACGCACAGAAAAAAGCCGCTGTCGTCGATGTCCGCTCCGGTGATACCGTTCGCGTGACTCAAAAAATCAAAGAAGGCGAAAAATTCCGTTCACAGGTGTTTGAAGGTGTCGTTATTCGAACCGACCGCAAAGATTCACACACCGCCCGCATCACTGTGCGCAAAGTAACGTCCGGTGTTGGTGTTGAGAAATCTTTCTTAATTCACAGCCCATTGGTCGAAAAAATCGAAATCGTGCACCGCGCCAAGGTTCGCCGCAAGAATTTGAGTTTCTTGCGTGAGCGTTCTGGTAAATCTGCCCGCCTTACCAGCAAGGCCTTTGATCGTAACGCTGTCAATAATCTCGAGGCTGCTGCTGAAACTCCAGTTGCAGAGGAAAAAATCGAGAAAGCCGAAGAAGTCCTCAAAGCCGAAAGCAACGATGCCGAAACTCAGGCCGAGAAGGAAAACCCTAAAGGTCCTGCTGAGCCAGCAGAGTAGGCAAAAACTTGTCACAATCAGTCATTCTTGGTATTGATGAAGTTGGACGCGGCCCCTGGGCGGGGCCGCTTGTCGTTGGCGCCGTCATTCTAGGCCCCAGTTTTTCTTCCGAAAACATCGCTAAATTACAAAATTCTCAAAATTCATCCTCCAAAAATACTGAATTACTGAGTTCTCAAGATCTATCCTCCAAAGATGCCGAATTGCTGAATTCCCAAAATCTATCTGTCGGAGATACCGAAAAACTCCAACTTTATACAAATCTTGCCGATTCCAAGCAACTCACCGCCAAAAAACGCGAATTTCTTGAACCGCTCATCCTTAAACACGCCGCTGCACACGGTCTCGGCTGGGTTTCTGCCACCGAACTCGATAAATATGGCCTCGGCGCCAGCCTCAAACTCGCCACTCGCCGTGCCGTCAAGCAAGTTTTGGCTACCAAGACCGTTTTTACCGAAATTATCATCGACGGCACCGTCAATTTCTTACAAAATACCCCACTCGAAAGCAAAGTCGCCCTGCTCAAAAAGGCTGATTCGCTCATCAAAGAAGTTTCCGCCGCCTCCATCATCGCCAAAGTCGCCCGCGACCGCTATATGGCCGAAATTGCTACCCAGTATCCCGCCTACGGCTTCGAAAAACACGTTGGCTATGGCACCGCACTCCACAAAAGCGCCCTCCAAGAACACGGAATTTGCCCTGAACACCGCACCAGTTTCCGCCCGATCCGCGAAATTTTAGCCCAGAATAACCAAAATAGCCATAATTCGTCCATTTTAACGCAAAATACTACTCAAACTACACAAAAATCACTAGATTGCCCTCCAGCAGCCTCCAAATCAAAACATTTTTCTACACCGCCGTCCACCAGCACTAAGGGTCAGACGGCCGAAAATGCCGTCGCTAGACACCTCAGAGAGCAAAATCACACCATCATTACCCACAATTTCAAGACCAAAACTTACGAAATTGACCTCATTTCCACCCTAAACCAGCAAATTTTCTTCACCGAAGTCAAATATAGCCAAAATACCGCCCCAGAAGGCACGCCACTTGTCCGCATCACCCCAGAGAAACAACACCAAATGCACTACGCCGCCGAAAAGTTCCTCTCTAGTCATCCTCAATATGCCAATTTTGAACCCCTGCTAGCCGCTGCCAGCGTCAGCGGACCAAATTACCAGGTTAACGATTGGTTTATTCTTGACTAATTTCAAGAATATCATTTTTTCTAGCAAAACCAAAGGTATCAAATTTCAAAAATATTGCTTTTTGAGCAAACCAAAAATCAAAAAGCCCTAAATTCCATCAGAATTAAGCATAATTACAGCAAATTCTGTTATACCTATTGACATTATCAGAATTGTGTGCTACAATGACAACATACCGATTGGGAATTGACTAAGTCAGAGCAATCTGGCTTTTCCAAAAGGTAATGCACCTTGACATGCTATCAAGGAACTCCTTTCATTTTTTGTTTGAGTTTATGGTATCGATTTCGCCCATAATTTTTTTGTGGACGAATAGATACTGTAAACAAGGAGCGATTTTTCGCTCCAAAAAACAAAAATAAAAGAAAGGAGGTATTCAATATGAATACCAATAATTTAGTTGACCCTAAAACAATTGCAAAGGCGATCCAGCAGTTCGGCAACACATCTGATACGAGTACACATGACACTCTTATACTTGGTCTGCAGTTCGGCGCCTATATTTTTTCCGGAGAAGACGGACTTTCCCCGGAGGCACTCATCAACAGGCTTTCATCAGTCACAGATCCGGAGGACAAAGCACAGATCGTACTCGAACTCGTGACGGGTAAGGTCGCAAGTGAAGCGGCCAAAAAACTGGCTGACGCTATGGCCCTAATAGCGGGGATCACAAACCCGGATGCACTTGACGCTTTGATCGAGAGTGGTAGAGGTGTTGCTCTGGGCGGCAGAGTCAATAAAGACGGAAACTTTCTTGACACAGCCGGAGCCGCCACGGAGGACTCGTTATATAATCCCATCCCGGGAAAGACACCTGACCCTGGCCCGACAGAAACCACCATCCCCTTGGATAACAAGGGATCGCTGACTATTACAAGGGACAACAGCGCTCTGTTATCGGCGATTGTTATGGCGGATATGAAAAAGAACGCTGCATTCTGGCGTTATGTCAGCGAAGTTGGTAGGGACGCCAACAATCATAGTGTTGGCAAAGTTTACGATCTTCGCACGACCATCCTACAGGCAGCCAAGGAGTCACTGATTCCCGAGTTAAAGAGCGGAAAACTGCTCACAATGATCGAAGTAGGTAATGTTTTATGCATGACTCACACGGCGATTGGAGCAATGCAGACGGTCGAAATCATGCCGGTCAGTGACCTGCAGATGGCGCGGGAATGCGACATCAGAAGATACATTGACTGGACTCGGTTGTTCGGCGCAACAAAAATAGCCGATCAGCAGTTAATCTTGACCGACGCAGCCCTTCAATCGTTCAGGGACGAAACCGGAAGACCACTGAGTGGTATCGACAGCACCGGTAGCCTGGTATCTGGCAACGCGAATACACTGGAGTGTATTCGCCGTTATCTGCGCCATCTGGCGCAGAGCGTTGCCACAAAACTCATGAGTACATTCATCAATGGCGGCGGGAACTGTCTTCTGATGCCCGAGATCACTCAGGTATTCCAGGAAGTTATGAGTTTCAAGCCTTAAAGCCCTCTGATCACCAAGCGCAGTTAATCGGCACATTCATTCCCAGCGATAGCATGACAACAATTATCCCCTGGACTCTTCCTTGCACAAGGTTGAGCCCGGGGGCTTTTTGCTGCATATTAAACTTCTATTTTGATACGTTAAACCGGAATTCCACCACATCCCCGTCTTGCATCACGTAAGTTTTGCCCTCAGTGCGCAATTTTCCGGCTGCCTTCACGGCTTGCTCACTCCCCAGTGCCACCAAATCATCATATTTCATCACTTCTGCCGCGATAAACCCGCGCTGAAAGTCTGTATGAATCACTCCTGCTGCCTCGGGCGCTGTTGCCCCCTGCTTAATCGTCCAAGCCCGCACTTCTTTTTTGCCCGCAGTGAGAAAACTCTGCAAACCTAATGTCTTATACGCCGCCTTGATCAACTCGCTTAGCGCATCCTCCGCCACACCATATTCCTGCAAAAATTCTTTCCGTTCTTCCAGGCTCATGCCCGACATCTCAGCTTCCAATTTTGCATTCACGAACACCGCCTGGCTTGGCGCCACACTCGCAGCCAACTTCTGACGCAGTTCCTTATCCACCAGACCCTTCTCATCCACGTTGAACATATAAATCACCGGCTTTTCCGTTAGATAGGGAATTATCTCCGCTGACTCATTCGCCTTTTTACGCTTCGATTCTACTTTTTCGCGCGTTTCAAGATCGGCCAGTTCCAACTCAGTCTGAATAATCGCAATATCGTGCGCCGGATCCTTAGAGCCCTCCGCTCGAATCACGTCACCATCCTCAAACACCCGCACTACATGACAAATCACCTGACATTCACGAATATGCGCCAAAAACTTATTACCCAAACCTTCACCCCTAGACGCGCCTTCCACCAAACCGGCAATGTCCACAAACTCCACCGTCGCCGGAATCACCTTCTCAGTATCATACATTTTGGCAAGCACGTTCAGCCGCTCGTCCGGCACCGGCACAATTCCCACATTTGGCTCAATCGTTGCAAACGGATAATTCGCGGCGAGCGCACCCGCATTAGTCAGTGCATTAAACAAAGTCGATTTGCCCACATTGGGCAACCCTATAATTCCTATCTTTAAGTTCAAAACCAACCTGTCCCGAAGTAAAATTTTTTGAGATTTCGCATTTCTTACTACTTTCCTCTGTCATATGTTGGTTTATTTTTCCAAGATTGCTATCTTTAGATTCAAAACCAACCTTTACTTCTTTTTCATTAATTGTTATTAAATCGTTGCCAATTCCTTCAAAAATCGGAATTCTACCATAAATAGTAGCCTCTGCTTGAGTCGCTACGACCTTTTCTACTACAACTCGCACAATCTTTTGCTTATCTTCAAAGGACAACTCTTTCTCTAATAATTTTACCATATTTTTAGCAATTTTTGGGGGTGAAACATTTGGCTTGTCTTGAATTAACTGGTTATATTCAAGTTTCTTCATTTCAAGCTCAATTCTTCTATCTCGTAGCTCATCACCAAGCGAACGCAATTTTTGTTCGTCTATGATACCTTTACCAAAAATATCAATATATCTGTCGTTTTCTGCGTCCAGCTTCTTCAATTTGCCATTAATCTTATCAATTTCTGCTTGATATCTGCTTTCGCTATACGACAAATTATCTACAAACTTCTGAATCATCGTAGGTTGGGTAAGAAGACGAACGACCGTATCCCAAACTTTTGCATCCAAAATCGGCACACAAACTCCACCCGACATACAAGTTCGCTCCAGTTTTTCTAATCTATTCACGCAACGGTAATAGCAATGATGATTCGGAGCTGGGTCACCAGTTCTTGCTCGTCCACATTCACAACGCACTAAACCAGCCAAAAGATAATGATTATTCTTATTATTTCTACGATTATAGCGTTTATTTTTCTCGAGTTCTTTCTGAACCTTATTGAATAAATCTCTATCAATAATCGCTGGCACCTCAATTTTCCACCACTCACTCTTTGGTTTTTGCTTGTGTGAAGTTTTAACTAATCGTCGATATTTATCGTTATTCTTTGGGTTTTTCGCTTCAATTGCGACATGTTTATTGTAATAATGTTCGCCAATATAAGTCGTATTTCTCAAAATTCTAGCAACCGTAGTATTACCCCAAACCCCTCGTTCAGACCTCGGTGGCTTAATGCCTTCTTCTTTCAAAATCATGCGAATTCGATACATTGATTTGCCACTTGCTGCCATTTCAAACATATATCTGACAACTTTTGCTTGTTCTTCATTAATAGTAAAATAAGCTCGATGACCGTCTTTGCCTTTAACAGTTCTATGCAAATCATAACCGTAACATGGATTATAGCCTAGCAGCTCTTTATTTTCTTTGACAATTCTTCTCTTACCGAGTAACATACGCTCTTTAATTTTATCTCGCTCATATTCTGCCATTGCACCCATAACACGACCAGAAAAGATTTCGTGAGGCTGACTGCCCGAAATGCCGTGGAGTTCTATAACCTCTATTCCGTAAATGCGTAAAACTTGTAAAATCTCCTCTTGAGCAATAAAATCACGAGAAATGCGACTTCTATCGTAAACATATAGTCTATTAAAATATTTTTTGCGTGCATCTTCTAGCATTTTGTCGAGAGCTGGACGAGATTTTAAGCTCCCCGTCCAACCGTCGTCTTCATAAAGAAAATCTCTCGAAATCGTTAGCCCATCTTTCTCTAATCGCTCAATAATCTCTACTCTCTGCCCTTCAATAGTTTCTTCATCTTCTTGCCTAGCAGTAGAAACACGCATATATGCAGCTGCAACAATCGGTCTAATGTTTTGAGAATTATCCATAAACTTTTTCTTCAGTTATTTAAATTATATGAACTTTGTTATAAATTTTCCAACTTATTTTCATTAAATCGGCTACCAGCATAAACATCATTAAATCGTTTATCTACTTCTTTTTCCGGTAAAAAGTTAAGCATGTCCTTTCTAACTTCTTTCTTAAAGTCTTCTTCTGTCGCTCCCGGTTTTAATTTCAAAATTCTTGCCACAATGACATGTTTTCTATTACCATTAATAACCGGCGTTCCATGTTCAGAACACCAATTGTCATACCAATCAACAAATTCATTTCCATTAAGTGATAAATGCATATTTTCCAACATTGACATCGTTACATCTGCAATACAATTCGCAATAGGGAACGGGTAATTACAATTTTTGCAAATGTCACTCACCACATCAGTAACAAGATTATTCATGTCCTCATGACGCATGGTATTAATGTAAGGCATGCAATCTAGCGTCAGCTGATTTACAATCTGCTCAAAAATCGTAAACAGCGACATATACAAACCGACTTGCTTTTTATAACTCTTCTGCGCCTCTCTGCGTGCCTTTTTAGTAGAAACATTTTTAGCCACATGGCTGTTATCATTTTTCATCTTTTACTCCTTATTTAAATTAAATTTGCTAATTAAATCTATCACTTCATTGATAATTCTCTCCAAATCGCTGTTCTCTACGAAAATATAGGCGATTTTATCGAGAGTAGTCTTGTTTCTAGCCATTTTGCCATTGTTGAGCCAAACCACTAATACTTCTAATGTCATGAATATCTTCGCACATTTTGTAAAGAACTAGACTGGTTACATCGATAATACTATTTGCTTGGGGATAACTCATATTCTCTTTTTCGGTCAAATGCGTAAGGTCATCACTCAACATTTCACCGATACAGCCTTCATCATCAGTATCAATCAAGCATAAATATTTAGTCGCAATATTTTTTGCCCTATTTAAAAGCGTATCCAGCATTTCTACTCTCTGATTTTGTTTTCGCTTTAAATTAAGATAGACGCTATCACTCAAATCGAGCTTGCCAAAAAGTTTTTCTCCTTGTCGTTTTTCGTGAACACTATCACATAAGACTGAATTCTGCTTCATTGTATATCCTTTCTGCTGTTTAAAATTTTCTCCCCTTAAGAGATGAGATTTTAAACAACTAATTGTTATTTTCGTTAATATAAAGACAAAGTGAATTCTTCACACCCTGCTTTGTCGTTATCGCTTTATCGTTAATCAGACTATTAATCGCAACCATAATGCGATTATTCGCCAACCCGTCGTTTTCTTGAGAGATAGAGTTAATTAATTGACTTTTATTAATCCCCGGATTTTCTGCAACTTTCTGCAGTAATAAGCTACGAAGTTCAGTTGCTTGTTCTTCTTTATCGTTTTCTTCGCCAAGATACTCAAACACACTTCGTCCTTCATCGACAACTCGTAATTGCACCGAAAACGGCGTAATTTCTTCTATATAGCGATTTTTAGTCTGCGAAATCGTAATCTTTTTCTTTCTTCGATTTACCGACAAATGCACATCGCAAGACGCTAGAATATCGCTTGACCCTCTTATCATATCTCCCCCGCCTCCTACACCATTACTGCTTTTTCTGTTATGATGTAAGACTAGCGTCGCTATACCTTTATCATTAAGAGTCTTGAAAAAGTTTAAGATTTTCGCCATTTCGCTCGCATCGTTTTCTCTAGCATTATGAAAACGAACCAATGAATCAAAGATGACAAGTTTAATGTCATGTTTTAGGCACTCGCTCGTTAGTTCTTTCATATATTCGTCGTCAACTTGCCTACCAATGCGTGAAAGATAAAAAATCTGTTGCTCTTTCCACGGCTCGTCTGCATTTTCTACTCCAAGTTTCTTAAACCTATCTTGCAACATCCGTTCGCCACTTTCTTCATCACAAATCAAGACATTGCCTTGAGTCGCTGGGAAAATATCAAAAAGCGATTTTCCGTCTGCTACACAAAGGCTAATTTCCAAAGCAAGCCAAGTCTTAAAACTAGCTGGAGCTGCTGACATTAAAACTAGCGAACTCTCTGGAACTAATTTTTCAACTAGCCATTTGCTTTCGGGGAATTGTTTTGCCAAAAGTTTAGAGATTGATTGAACTCTCAATTCTTCGTTTTCTTCCATTTCTTCTCCTAATTAGTTGATTCTGCACAATATCGAAATTATAATTTCTCATAGTAGAGGGTCAACATGATAAGCCGTGAGAGGTAGGGAATATCTGCCAACCCTCGATAAATTGGAGGTAATTGATTTATTTAGGGCTACTCAACCAAACAAAATGGTTGTCTTTTGGAGTGATTTATAACCACTTCTGCTACACCTTTCAAATTGTTAATGTGCTATACCGTATGGCATAGCACAATTTAATCAAGAAGACGGATTCTCTCAAACCAATATTTGAAAAAATCTTAAAGTGGTTTTATTTTTATAAAAATATGTCATAATACGCACCTAACAAAGAAGCGTGGTTTTGGATTTTCGTCAAAGTCAAGCTCTAAAAACCTACAATCTTCAGCATTAGGATGTTCTTTGCTCATTTCAACCATGGCGAACTGGCAAATCTTCTGTCTCATCTCATCACTTCTTTCAAAAATCTCTTCATAGCCCAAATAAGCCAGCCGGAACCAATCGTCATTGACTCGCAATATCTTAGACCTCATCTTATTAATGTCAAAACTGGTAATGCATAAATCAGGAATCAAACGCCGTAAATACTCCTCAATTTGAACTGGTCTAACATAATTAGATAAAAGAAAATTAATCAACATATCCCTTTCAAAAGTCTTTTCGGACATGTTAAACCTTTTCTCAACAATATTCGACCTATTATGTTTTCTAAATTCATCAGCCAGTCGATTGTCTATAAACCATTTGACATCATCAATAGTCCGATTAGCATCAATAACTACAGTAATCTGATTATCGTTATCTACTCTAGGAAATGTGCTTAACGGAGAATCTTTATCAGCTTCCAAAGTGAAAAAGTATTTCTCAAAGAAATCGCCTGTCGCATAAGCCGTAATCTCATCGATTTGACTAAAAAGTTGTTCTCTCGTAAAAATAAAATTACCACTTTTAATATTGTTAATAACATATCCAACGATTTCTTGAGAAAACTTTTGATAGTCTGAAAAATAACTACGCAAATTTTTTTCATTTTTAGAAATAGATTCGAGCGTGCAATATTGTAAAACTTCCAAAGCACGCTTAATATCTAGCCTAAAATCTATTAACGACAATTCATACGCTAGATACCGGTGCCATGGAGCATTTTTGGAATCAAAAATATATTCTTTAATCGCCATTATTCGTTTAAAAACAGATTCGACATGAAAATCAAAGGCTTCTGAAACCTCTTTATTCCCATATTTTTTTCTGTCAAAATACGCATCGCGATACTTTTCAGCCATTTCTTAAATTATAACACATTTACCTCTGTTAGAAAATGCCGTTCTCCCTTATTCTCCCATAGCTCTCCCGCTTTCCCCGATATAACCTTATAAATTATGTTATATTTTAGTTTTCCGTAAGGGAAGAAAAGCTCAAACGCTTGCATTTTTACCCCTTTCGTAGTAGAATGAAACCACGCTAAATTACATCAGATGAAAATTAAAAATACCCGATAGGGTTAGCCTTTCAGATAAATTATGCGACCATGTGTGTCAGCAAGCTGAAAGGCTCGTCTGGTGTAGTTTAGCGACTATTAACACATGGTCGCTTGTTTTATTGCGACCGGAAAGGAAGCAATATCCATGAACAATGATACCACGAATAAGCTGAGAGTTCCAACTCAAGAAGAAATCACAAACTGGCTCAACACTTGGGATAACGACGAAAAGAATAGCCATGTCGTGTCTTCCATGCAAGTGCTATTCAAAAAAATTCCCTCAAACAACAATTTAGACGAAATCTATGCCAAAATAGCCGCACTCAACGACCTATATAGCACAAACATCCGTAAACTTTACGATGTCGCAAAGCACATCTTTTCCGTTCAAGACATCGATGAACGTCTCAAAGCCGGCGACTTGACTATCGTCAACGAAATCGCAAAAGTCCCACTCATAGATAAATACGGCGACGAAAAAGTCTATAACTATTACTCATTCGCAACTAAATTCTGCATGTTTAGTAACCCCGAAGTATATTCAATCTATGACTCATATGTAGAGAAAGTCCTCACAGAATTCAACAAGATTGACCGTTTCTTTGACCCGAAAGAATTAGATTTTCGCAATTACGAAGATTTTGACGAAATTCTAAACTTATTCCGAGCAAAATACAACACCGTGTTTGACAATATCTCTCGCCTCGACATGGATAGATACTTATGGCTACTCGGCAAAAAGACCTTCCCAAAAACCTACTACACTAAAAAGAAGAAAACAGCTAATGAATAAATTTCAATCTACCGATATTAAAACCGTAACGATTATGAAATATCTTGGCTCTGACGAAAAATACCATTTCATAGTGCTAGATAAATTCGATATCGCAGATGAAGTCGAGCGACTTGACCACATGAACCATCTCAAAAATGAAATGCTCAAATCGGGCAAGATGAAAAAGCACTTGTGGACAAAATCAACTGTATTATTCTAGAAATAGAGAACGAACCGACCGCACAAAGTCAACCCCATAACAAAAACTATGCTAATCCTTTTTTCCAGTTTCTTTTTCATACTCCATGAGTAAAAGACTACCATTCTCGTTTTTCGATGAGCCCGGTCTTTTGGCTTCAGCCCAAGCAATAACCTCTTTAGTATTCGACAGCATCTTTTCTAATTCAGAAATTCTTTCATCTATTGGCACAGATTTTATTTCGTTACCACTACCGTCTGCCAGCTCAGGAATTGTGTTTTTGTAGCCTTGCCCTTTCAGTTTCCTTAACTCACGAAGTTCACTTTCAACAAGGCGTAACACAGCCGCTAGTGATATCGGTTTACCACCAAGCGAGTCAACTTTCGGGGCATGCTCCTCATAGCCAGGCTCTCCGGGTCTAATAATAGTAATTTCATTTGTATCATCTTTCATTAGCTAAACATCTCCAATCGCCCACGACTATAACGAGAGACTCTATCGCCCAACCGATTAAGCACGCTCGCATCAATAATCTCATCATTAGTATGATTTCTTGAATAATCCCTCATAAAGCGAGCAAGTTCAGCATTCGCCTCTCGCCAATCTCTGACAGCAACACTATGACGCTTACCGTTCCTCGTTGAAATAACTAACTCAAACATACCTATATTATACGGTATTTTAATAGATAAATAAAGATAAACATATTTAAGTGGATTTCCCCTTTGGAAGTTCATATAATTTTAATATGAAAGACCCAAAGGCAGAACGGCTGATTCAGCAATTCTTTCCGAAGAAACGGACTGAACTCGCCAATAATAGTGATAGAGCCAAATCTGTCACTATTATGAAATATCTAGATTCAGATAGCAATTACCATTTTATCGTTTTAGATAAGTTTGATATCGCCGACGAAATTGAGCGTTTTGATTATATGAATTTTCTCAAGTGCAAAATGCTAAAGTCGGGAGAAATGAAAAAGCATTTGTGGACAAAACAAACTATTCTATTTTAATGCAGTTATGGTAGTAAAAACAAGAAAATTACATAACTTCTACCTTTACGAAAAAGTTCGCAGAAGTGGCAAATATAATATGATTACAGAAGCTACGCTTGCAGCTAAATCTGCTGGTTTAGACATGATTGATTATCGCAAAATCGTTCTTGAATACAGTTATCTACAACGCATAGCAGAAATTCGCTATGGTTCTATGGAAAAATTCATGAGAGCCTACAGCAAATGAAACTTCTAGATTACGAATGTCAAACTACCTTTTGGCAAGATTTCAGCATAGCAGAGAAATTTGGCAAAGAAGCTATTGTCGATACTTACAAGCGAGCCAAAAAAGGCTGGGGTAAAGATAAAATCTACGGCACAGAACTGTCTATGGTGCTTAATCATAAGTGTTGGTTTCACTACGAAATTCATAACGAAGAAATCAGTCAACTTTACTCTGAATTATGGGCAGAATATCATGATTTCGTGCTTGACAATTGGAAAAACGAAAATTTAGCCTATTATTTACAAACTACAGATTAGCATTATCATTCATGCAAATATTCCCTCCGAATTACCTCAGTAATAAGTCGAGTTAGTTCATTTCGCACGAAATCTGCTGATTGGCATACCTTATTTACATCCTCACTTTTACCACTTAAATCAACTTTCAGCGTGTTGTCTTCAATACATAATGCCTCACAGGTATGCACGGCGGAGAAATGCGTCATATTGCATAGTGTAGCGTAGCATTCTGCAACCATCTCATTATTACTATATTTAGCATAATTCTCGCATAACAAGCTCATCCTAACTTTCGTCCATTTTTTCTTTTCCTCACTATATTCGCCAATTCTACCATGTTCGAAAAAATACTTACAAAAGTCATGGAACAAATTTTGTTTAAGATGAAAAATGGAAAACATATACTCTATGCTAACAAGTATTTCAAAAATCTGCCGACAAATCAGACCAAGACAAGCGGTTTCTTCTGCCTTTATTAAAGCATCAATGGACCTATTCGCAGCCACAACTTGCCTAACCATAGGACAAACAAAAAGAAACTCTTTATCAGAATATTTAGTTCTCGAAGACATCATAGCCTCCAAAGTAATATCTTCGAGTTTTTTGCGTTGATTACTGTCCGTAACCGTTTCTTGAACCATACAACTCACTCCTTATCTTATTTACAAGTTTATCAGAATAACCACGCTTTCCGTGGTCGGGTTTTGGTAGTCGGACCTTAAGCAAAAACGGAATATATGGAGTCATATGTTGGTTTAGAATTTCAATACTCCAACTTTCAACATGTTCCTATTTTACCATATAGCCGATATTTATGCTAAAATAAGAGTATGTTAGGTATTTTGTTGCTCGTTATCATTGCGCTCTGGCTCACCTTTTTATATCCCTTGGTTCGCCGCAAAGATACCGAAGCGCCCCGTAGTGCTCGCTACGACATGCAGATGAAAAAACTCTGGAGCGCTGCTCAAACCTCCATGCGCGACCACAAGCCGCTAAGAGCCGAAAAGGCCCTGCTCACCATCTTGAAATTTGACGAAAAGAACGCCGCCGCTTATAACCGTCTTGGTATCTTGTATGCCAAGGAACAAAAGTTCGACGAAGCCATTGAATGTTTTGAAATCGCCCAGTCGCTGGATAACAACCCGTCTTCATTGCATAACGTGGGCTTGATTTACCTTGAAACCGGCGCTTACGAAAAGGCCGTGATGGCTTTTGAACAGGCCATCGAACTAGAGAATGACGTACCAGCAAGGTTCATTGCGCTCGCCAAAGCCAGGGAACGTCTAGGGCAAATCAAAGGTGCCGTCGACGCACTCGAAAGCGCCTATGAACTCGATCACAGCACCAATACACTACGCCAAATTCTGGCAATTCATGAAGCAACTGGCGACACTGAAGCCTTGGCTGACGTCACCGCTCGCATCGAAGCACAAATCGCCGAAAACGCCATGACAGCCAAAGCCAACGGAAACAAACGCGGACGCGCCAATGGCGCAACCATGCGTCGCCCCGCCAATAAACGGACCTCTCAATCTGGCACCCGCAAGCAAATCTAAACTATACGTCATTTCACCTCTCCACTCTATATGTCTAATACAGTACTAAGGCAGCGGAGGGGGAAAGCGGAATGAGTTGTA
>CAYXCA010000027.1:0-14954 GCA_964463545.1 uncultured Candidatus Saccharibacteria bacterium
GCGACCTTCTGGACCACAATCAGACGCTCTAACCATCTGAGCTAATCCCACCAAAATGGGAAATACTGCCCCTATTATAGCACACTTCTCTCGAAAGGGAAGATGGCCTACTCGCATAAATACCTTTTCCGCAGGAACCAAAGACTTGGCCTAAGCGGCCAGGAGCGGTCCCAGGGAAAAGGTATTTATGCTACGGTAATGTCTTTCATTTGACGCCAGTGCTTACTCTTGTACAATGGTTGACTATAAAAGAAATGTGTGCTATAAATAAATCACAGTGAGATGTTCTATCCAGATCGGGGAGAAAAGCATAGCACTTTTAAAATAGAGTTAAGGTGTTCAATATAGATTTTTGAATGAATGGAGGGGTTCATAATGATCAAATTCAAATTTAACGAAAATTACAAGAGTTGGTGGCAAAAGTTACCGGTCAGTGGTAAGGTGTGGCTGGTTATGACTATTATTTCCGCCTGTGTTTTGCTGGCGGCAGATTATTTTGTTTCGATGTCGGCCGACCTGGGGGCGCACCGGCTGATGACAACGCTCACTATTGGCGCAATGGCGCTTAATATAGCCGGTGGGTTTATCTTCAATGCTACTGCTGTTATCAAAATAATTGATCTCAGCAACACTCTTGCGCTCGCCATCAAAAGGTATGACGCTCATACCAGAGCCGAGAAAGATTTCTTCGTCGAAGATTTAGACGAAGAAAATCCTAACCCGGACGAAACTACAGCAGGTGGTGAGGATGTGGCAGAAAAACCCACGGCGAGCAAGGCTGAGGTAGTTCCGGGAAAACCAACTCTGTCAAAGGAGGAATTAGCCGAGTTGAAGGCAGAAAGAGAGCAATATGACCCTGTTCAGGATAGCCAAAATGCTCTTGACCAGTACCTCGCTCCGCTGGTGGAATTCCCCAAAACTTTCTGGCATAATACAGGTGAGATCAATACCGAGGACGTAAATCGCGCCTTGGCAGCAGAGAACGCACCAGTTCTTGCCGGCAAGAAAGCCTCTGACGCCCCCAAGTCGTCAGAGGCTCCCGTTATTGCAGAGAGTTCGAATCAACAGTCCACATTGGCTCAGCCAACTACTCCTCAGATAGAACCGGCTCCCAAATCGGGATGCCCTTCCATAGAAGAGCAGCTCGAAGAACTTGGCCTGTCACTGGGGCACGAAAGGTTTCTACGGGGCTTCCTGAGAAAGAGCGAAGTGGGTTATTGGAAGGATGCAATAGCCCAGAACCACCTCAAGATAGAACTGAGGAATTATCTGGAAGCCGGAGAGTTAAAAATTCCCAAGGAACTCCGCGACGACGCAAAAAGCGCAGTTTAGCGCAACAAACCGATCTTAATATATATGAGGTGCTACTATAGTAACACCTCTTTTTGATGCTTTTGCAACCAAAGTTCTTATGCTAAACAGATAAAAATCATCACCAAACTAGCAAGATCGCATCGAAATTCATGCCAAAGCACTTGACTTTTTTGTGCATCTGTGCTATCATGGGGAGGACCATGGAAATTTGTAACCATGGCAAGAAACATGAGGTTATTGCGCTAGGTAAAGCCTAGAGCAAGCCTAGCGCTTCCACCAAAAAGGCGGATATTAACAAAAAAGGAGGAATTATGATATGGGAAGAATTTGGAATTCCATGAGTAACTATTTTGGGGACAGGAAAGCTCCCGACGTTCCTATTGTCGATGTTGAGTCCACGACACAGTGGCAGGCGAGCCTGCTGAATTTCCCGTCAGACGACGGGAACAAGAAACTGGCAAAGTTTGTCTTTAAAATTAGCCTGGCTGCTGCCGAGGGCATAGTCACAAGGGAGCAGATCGACAACCTCGTCAAGAGGTACCGGAAAAATGACAAAACTCCGGTAGATATTTCATTGCTCACCTACACTCTAAGCGATGACTTTAGTTGGCATCTGTGGTTCTACCATAGGCACAAAACCGATTGTTATATCGGTTGGAGGGAATGGTCAAAGAAGTCTGAGGCGGAGCGTGCAGAGTACTTTGCTTTTTTTGACTACGGCATCAAAGGGGCCAAAAAAGGCGGAAAAAAAGGCGCCCCCGATGTCTACAGAACTGATCTCACGGAGGACGTGCCCGAGGACAAAGACCGCTTTGAAGTGGTCTACAACACATTCTTTGATCTGGCAAAAGTCTGCCTTGGAGTAAAATTCAAGGAAGACAAGGACGAAATTCTTGCCGGTGAGCCTGAATTCGACAAGGACAATAGGTTACCGCCCAGAATGATCGGTGTCGATGACGATAAGGAGTACTTTGGTATTATTATTGAGGGTAATATGCCTTTCAAGAGATACAAAGAACTGTCCGTCGCACAGCAGACCGAGTTTTTGGCGAAAATCAGTCGGCTCACGGAAGAACTTCAGAAGATCACAACTGGGTTTTCCAGATACACGCTCGGAGCTTCTAAAACGTCTGGACCTGAGGAAAGTGACTTCGACCTGCTTCGGAAAGCCTTTGACCTGATTCAGCAGGAGCCTGGTTGCAGAGAAGGTTACGCTGACAGCGGTAAGGCTATGGTTTCCGCAAAAGAGGCAGACGAATGCCCGATTGCGGACTTGATTGTCTTCATGAAAGTCAGCGGTGATTACATCGCCGTACTGGAGAAATACCAGGAGCTGAAGGATAGTCCTGTACCTGACCCTGCCGCGCCCGCACCTGCTACACCTGCTCCTGCCACACCAGGTCCTACTACGCCGCCGACAGCCCCTGCCCCTGTTCCTGCACCCGGTCCTGCTGGACCTGCTCCTGTTCAGACGCAACCCGCTGGACCCATCCCGTTTATCCCGACTTGCCAGACGATGAAGTTGATGTACCAGGGGTTTAGGGATAAAGTAGGCGACCTTGCAGACGAAAGGTACCCAAGTCATTGGGACGCTGTTTTCGGTAAAAAATTTGCCGATGACCGCGGCCAGGGAAAATTCGGTCAATTAAGTTATATAAAAGTATCAGTCTTTGACTTGATAAACACTTATATTGATACGAATCGGTCTACGTCGTTACCGAATTACCTCGAGGACGAGGCAAACAGGCTTTTTGCCGAAGCGGTGCAGCAGCAGGCTCAGCCATGATAGCGCGTTCATACCTGAAGTTTGGAGTTCAGCCCTATCGAATTCCTCCGTAAAGAGCCTCGCCCGAGTTTTCGGACGGGGCCTTTACTTTTTTGACGCTTTTGCCTTGTAATTTTATGCTAATAAACATAACAATTATAACGCAAAAACGTCAAATTATGCCACACCTCTAAAGATAAGTATTTTGACGAAATTAAGCATGGCAATAAAACCGCAAAACGCTCCAAAATAACAGGGAAGCCACCATAATTATCACACTTATGCTATTTTATGATAAAATACTTGACTTTTTGGGGTATGTGTGCTACAATGGAACCAGTCGGTACGAACCGAATATTGAGGTCCGTATGGATGTCCATTTACAACAATCGAATCATCTCAGATACAACGATTGTATCTGAGAAAGAGGCTAATCATTTTTCATATAGATTGGGGCTTTTGCCCCTACCAATTACTATTCTTTATTAAGGGAATAGGAGTTGGTACCTCCTATTCTGTTTATTTATAAAAAATTAAATATAGCAAAAAACAGAAAAAAGGAGGAAACAATATGGATATAAAGTTGTTAACCAGTATTGCATGTGGGATCATTGCGATAGTATGCGTTGCCGTTACTATTGGCATTTTTGCCAACAATAATTGGAGTAGACGCTATTCCAAACAACAGATTAGGCGCTTTAAAATGCGCCGGGCGCTGATTCCACTTACTTTGTGTTTTATCAGTACCATCGTTATGGTGATATTGATTTCTGCAAGGGATAGGAGTAGCGACGGCGACTCCGGCACAGAAGTTGCAACGGAAATTGCTAGTGAAGACACTAGCGATATTACAACGGACGAACCTGCAGAGGAAACGGCAGAAGTTCCGGAAACCATTTCCGAAACCGAACCTGTTGACGCAGAGGCGGAATCTGAAGTCGAAGAAACTAAGTCCGAGGAAGCGGGGCCTGAATCTGAAACAGTACAGGACGTGACATCTGATGCAGCGTCCAATACAGCGGAGCCTTATGCTTACGCAGAAGCGGCAAGAAACGTTGCTTCGGAGAGTATCAGGAATTTCAGTGACAGATTGGCAGGTGACGCAGCTGAGGAGGAATCCGAAGTTGCAACCACAACGACAGAAGTGGACACCGACGCCGGTACTGACGCTGACGAAGATCTATCAGTGACCGAACTCTGGGCGCGCGACGCGCAGCAGGCAGCAAGCCAGTATATTGCAGCGTATGCCTCGAAGTTCGCTCCTGATAATACAATCTGTGAAGTTTCAGAAATCATCCGGATCGATCCGGATGAGGCCAGCCGTGAGTTTGGCCAGTACCGTTTGGATACAAAAATGCACACGGACTGGAAAGAACATGACTGGCTGCAGGAACACATGGCCACGCTTAATTATAACGGAGAAACTGCAATCGATTTGCAGGTATATCCGGCGTGGGCTGACTTTCTGTGGCTGGAGCAGGCTGCAGGTACACGCGAGGTTACAGCAGAAGATCTGCAGAATATCGACATTGCAGATCATGACGCAGTTCTCAAGTTGCTTGACAGCAAAGTTCCACAGTGGAAGGCTGATTGGAACGCACTGTCTGACGCTGAGAAAGCGGCTCGCGTGGATGAACTGGTTTACATCAGTATCTGCAACTGCCCGGGATACGCAGAAGCATGGTATCTCGCTTTTTGCGAGGCGGAGGGTGTCTATGACTCGTGCAAGGACGTCCTGGACGACGTTGGCCGGCGCTTTGATTGGGCTTATGACCTCACGGCCACCGTTACTTTTACCGATTCAAAGGGGAACGTACGGGAAATCGGCCCGGATGATGAAGATTATCCGAAGGGTCGCGAGCGTTGGCTGGTTTATCCGGAGAATGTGAAGTTCTTCAACGAAGACCGGCCGGAGTTCAGTGCGACCTACTCGGATGAATACTTCGAAGATATCGCGGCACAACTCTGTAACATTTACAGAGGGTTGAGAACCGGCAAGATTCAGAAACTTAGCACCGATAAACATTGGTGCTTACCACGGTTGACGATTTCGGCCATGCGACGTGCAGCAGCAGCGAATTACGAGGACTACTACGAGTCCTTGCTGAAACTGGTGCCGGGCAAAAATGGGAACATGGCCTACAAGTATGGCGTGAATATTAGCGACCTGCGGCCAGAACTGTTCCCAATCACGGTACGCGAACGCCAGACTCCGCCGCCACCAAGCAAACCAGTTAATTATCGGCTCTGGGCCGAATACCGGTATGATACGGTTGACGGACCGGAAGTGGGGCCGGAATATAAAGCAACGCTTGCGGCTGGGACGAACTTCTCGGTGAAGACTCCGACTGCAAAAGAGGGATACGTTCCTCACATTGCAGTTCAGGAAGGCTATCCTGGGACGTTTGACGATGTGATGTTGTTGAAGGGTGTAATGCCCAGAAACAATATTCATGTTGTCATTGTCTTTACTAAGTCAGCAACCAGAACACCGAATACAATACTTGTCGATTACAAATACGACAGTATCTACGGTGCGAAAGTTGCGGAGCCGTATTGCCGTAAGCATTATGCTGGCGAGCAGTTGGCAATTCAGTCACCTGTGGCATCGTCGGAGTATCATGTGGAACTGGCGTTGTGTGAGGGGTACCAGAAAGAACTTCTCACAAACCTGATGTTGCTGAACATCACTATGCCGAATAATGACGTACATATCATTCTTGTTTACAAGAAGAACGGTACGGACGACCATCATGAAGATGATGGTGGCGGGCAGCCGTCGACAGAACCGGGGACCGAACCTGGTACAGAGCCAGGAACAGAACCCCCCAAGGACGGAGAGGGTGCAAAAGACCCCAATGCCAGCCAGAGTAATCAGGCTGCAAATGACCAGGGGAATCAGGGGGTTGTCCATGAAGAAGACAATTCTTCAAGTGGAAAAGGTGACGCTCAATATAATGAGCCCGCCTCTACGAACAGTGTATCGACCAGCGCATCGACTTCGACTAGTACCTCGACCTCGACCAGTACGTCAACTTCGACGTCAACTTCGACCAGTACCTCGACGTCAACTTCGACCTCGACCTCGACCTCGACCTCGACCAGCGATCCAGTGGTGCATGAACCTAGTTCCAGTGACCCCGAGCCGTCAAAGGATACCGCTTCGTCGTGGAGTGGCACCGAAGAAACCACCACTAATAACGGTGATGGTACCGTGACTACGATAGAAACGCCGGCTGACACTAACAATGAGGTGTCGGAAGGTATCGTGGTGGTACCCGATTGAATTACATGATTAGCTTTGAACATTTTTATATAGATCCGCCACTAGGGCGGTGGACTTACCGAAGGTACCAACTTCTGTAAGCATTCTCTCAGAGCTATATGCTCTGAGAGTTCTCCAAGATTTAGCTTGTGTTTGAGATGATTCGATTGTGGGACTGAAGAAGTTTAACAAGATGGACCAGGGAAGAAAACAAAATTTATATCAAATTTAATCAATTTTTATCAAAGTAATCATAACTAATCTATAAAAGGAGATTAATATGAAAACAGCAATCAAATCTACCCTCGCGGTAGCTGCCACTACGGCTGCTATTGCTGGTGTGGCTGCGATGCCATCGCTCGTCTCGGCATGGGGCGACAATAGCGGCGGCAGTATGCGTCCAAGCTACACTATTGAACAAATTAATAATGGCGCCATTGGTGCAACTAAAAAATCCGATGGTGAAAACTATAAAAATAGTCCAAATTACCCAGGACAAATTATCTTTAATACTATTAGTGATAGTGTCATGGGGGACGAGAAAAACTTCGTTGGTGCTCGTGAATGTGTTTTGCGTGCTGACAAACGCTGTGAAGCCGCTGATACGACTAACGTGGAAGGTGCCAAATATTGGCGTGGTAATAATATCACTGCCGAAGATGGTAAAACCTACATCGTACGCCTTTACGTACACAACAACAACCCAAACGGTGTCGATGCAGTAGCTGAGAATACCAAAGTTGCATTTAGCTTGCCTCAAGAATCTGGCACTAAACTTGAACTTAATGGTTTTATCACCTCATCTAACGCAACTCCATCAAAGTATTGGGACTATATCAACTTTAACAGTGCCGATGGCACCCCATTCCATTTGGAATACGTTCAGGGTTCTGCTTTGTTGGAGAACAACAAAATTGGGCTTGGCGGCTTAACTCTTAGTGACAATGTTGTTAATGCCAAAGATGGTGGTACGCTCATTGGGTATGACGCCCTTGATGGCCGTATTCCTGGTTGTTACCAGTACGATAACGTGATTACCATTCAGGTAAAAGCCGTTTATGATTATGAATTCACGGTAGAGAAGAAAGTTCGCATCGTTGGCGATGCTGACAAAACCTGGAAGGAAAGCGTAGAAGCCAAGATTGGCGATAAGGTTGAATTCCAAATTCAATATCTCAACACTAGCAATGCTACTCAGATGGATGTGCTTGTTAAAGATAGCTTGCCATCCAATCTACATTATGTAGAAGGAAGTGCAAAGCTATATAACGGCAATCATCCAACTGGTATCACTGCCGATGATAATGATCTCGTGAACAACGGCAAGAACATTGGTGGATATAAGACTAACTCCAACGCGATTATCCGTTTCACTGCTGAGGTCGCTAATGACAACTTGGCTTGTGGTAATAATACCCTTATCAACTGGGCACAGGTTCGTGTTGGTAATACTGTAGGTAAGGATGACGCTCAGGTAAAGGTAACTCGTGTTTGTGATACTCCTGAACCTGAACCAACTCCAACTCCAGAAGAGCCGGTTGAGCCAACGCTTCCAAATACTGGTCCAACTGCGATTGCTGGTGGCGTAATTGCCGCTGGTTCTATCGCCACTGCTGCGGGCTACTACATTGCTAGCCGCCGTCAGTTGCGTTAAACATCGGGTGCCTAGTAAGGTTTCAGCCTTACTAGGCCATACCGACTACTTGATATAATGAGAAACCCGAGCGAAGAAATGCTATTTGATATTTCTTCCGAGGCGACGAAATTATATCTTGATCGCTCTAACTATTATCAAAAAGCCCTTTTCACTTCGGTGAGAGGGGCTTTTTGGTGTTTTCTGGACCATATAAAAAAGATCGGCACCGAACCGCGGCGAAATCAAGGCAGCGGAGGGGAAAACCGTACCAGCGGTTGTTTGGACCATTGGACGGGTTGACTGCGGTATTGAATTCGAGGTTGTAAGCACTAGGGACAGCCGCACCATCGTTGCGAGTAGACGATCCGCGCGACGACCAATAGTCAGCGTTGTGGCCAGCGTTCCTCAAAGTACCAGCAGTGTTAGGTAATTCTACGTACCCGCTGCGCACGAGCCTAAACTAGAGCCACACCTCAAATATAGTCCAAAGCCTTTGCAGTAACAGAAGTTCATTTTATACTTATTGACCGTAATCAATAATAGTGACAGACCTCGTTGAGTTTTCTTTAATATCCTAGAGGGGAACTTCACGATCTTTCTACCGAGAGCCGCCGGCGAGCGGAGGAGTGAACTCAGGCTGCCCTTGAATCCCGCGGATGATATATCCGTAAAATACATTATAACAAACAAGTAAACTAAGCCTGAGATTATCTATTCTCAATTTTTAGCTGATCCTTCTCGCGTTTAAACGCAGCCTTAACTAGTTTGGCAAATTCACGATTGCTCATACTATCATTCTACTTGTTTTTGTTATAAATGGCAAGCATGAGCTTAATTTTATCTACGAATTCTCTCAAGTTCATAAAATAGTTTGGGTACGCTGCTTGCAATTTCTTTATATCGTTAACGGCTACTAGTACATTATTATTATCTGAGAAATCGCGTTCAAGAGCTTCATATGTTTTTACAGCTGTGGTGTATTCGTCTTCCTTAAAACATTCCACAATGGCAATGCGGTCAGGAAGGTTCAATGACATTGTGGCATAATATGCACCTGGAGTTTTCTTGGCTTGTTCCACTGTAACTTTTGTAAAAGCACAAGTCTGAATCTGACTAAACAGGCCATATTTTTCCACGAGTTCTTGAAGTAACTTGCATATGTCGCTAATGCTATAACCTTGATATTGCGGCAACATAGGTTGTTCCTCAAAATACGCAAAGGCTGATGATACGAGTGCGAAGAATTCTTGCCAATATGTATCGCTGGCTACAGAAGTCTTTAATGAAGTGCCCAAGTACATATCCATTGTCTCTACTGATGTCGCCCAGAGATGTTGCAATCGAGTACGTAATTGAATTTCCACCAATAAATTATCGCGCTCAAAAACTAAATGACAACTGCGGTATCCGGTAGATTTTGGCTTGATAATATAATCTCTACAGGTTCTTAATTCGTGGGCATGTAATGCTTCTTGGATAGATCGCACCATGACCATGTTTTTTGTAATAACTCTAACACCAGCAATGTCTTGCATTCTGGATAATCGCATATCTGGATAGCGCTGAATTTTATCAAGAATTGTGGGTAGGCGTTTTAGGCGTTGAGCCACGGTTTTGTCTTTCAGGTGATTAGAAATTTCATTACACAAATCAAAATAATAATCCATGACGGAGCCGTGAGATTCGCGCCACTGATTTAATTCAGAAATGGCAGCATTATAAGCATCGGTACCAGGCAATTGTGAACGTAGTATCTCGCCGATATTATCTATATGATTCTTTGAGGGATGCATAGGCATGTCTATATAATTATACCATCCCTATAACTGCTCATGATTGCAAAAGTAATTGAGGTATAGTAAAATTTAAATACGGTTTTGATACTTATTGATATAGTAGGCACAGGCAATCGGTTCGCACATTAAGAAAGGAGAGTGATTATAATGGCGGATCTAAAAGCAGTTTTAAAACATTACCAGCAGTTAGGCTGGCTAGATGTTCCGGGACTCCATGACCCTAAAGGAAGACGTAACTCTTGCAAGATTTGCAATTGGTACAATGATCATGATGGTGAGCGTGAATGCCCGACCTGTTGCTATCACAAGTCGAACGACGGAAAAGCAAAAAAGATGATTCATGGCGTGGATGTGCGCAAATTAGAGTTTAAGGAGTATCAAGTTTTTCAGGTAATTGCTAGACAAATCCTGCATGGTGAAACGCCGTTTGTGACTGTAGAAGAGTTTGCTGAAGAATGCGAAAAACGTATAGCAAGAACCGAAGAAAATGAGAAGACGCAAAAAACAGAGCAACAGGAAATAGATGAGATCTTGTAT
The DNA here is from genome assembly GCA_964463545.1 of uncultured Candidatus Saccharibacteria bacterium. Classification (GTDB taxonomy): domain Bacteria; phylum Patescibacteriota; class Saccharimonadia; order Saccharimonadales; family Saccharimonadaceae; genus Nanosyncoccus. Next base: position 10,314 of record CAYXCA010000027.1, read on the forward strand.
CAATAACCGTCGCTACATTAACTAGGGATTACTTTTTATCACCAACCTAAAAGCCGCAGCAACAGGAAATAGATGAGATCTTGTATCAATAACCGTCGCTACATTAACTAGGGATTACTTTTTATCACCAACCTAAAAGCCGCAGCCAGCGGCTTTTGTCATACTACGGCTATCTTATTATTCTTTATTCTGCATTATGTATATCAACACGAGCATTATGTCGAGCAATTTCCTCGGCTTTGATAGCGTCTTCATGTGAAAGAGCCGTAGTGGTGCCATCAGCATTTCTCCGCACCCATTGATTGTTAATGTATTCCCAATCTTGTGGCTTATCTGCATGTCTAATCTTAAGTGTGTCACCAGGCTGCAATTCTTGAGTTCCGTTTCCATAAGCCATTTTTCTAATCTTATTTAGATATTCAACAAGTTCGGGTGGGATCTCGTTGGCGGCATTTTCACTGGTTAGAGCCCTAGTATATGTATCCGCAAACCTCTTTAGATCTTGACCGCTTAACGTGCCATCTTCGGCTGCCTTGACTTGGGCGCTTAAGAATGATTCATCTAGTCCTCCAACCGCACCGGCTCCAATTTTATTAGAGCCCATAGCATTATAAGCAGACAATGTTCTAATTCCGGATGTACCTCCCATATCATTAACAAGATTCTGCAGGCCACGTTGGTTATGACTTTTAATTTTGCCCATATTCTCACCGTTACCGAGATACTTGGCCATCAATTTTACCGCATCGCTAGATTTATAGATTTTATTACCATCAGCGTCGACTTGGCCGGTGTCTAAAGTATTTGCGGCGGCAAAATTCCGCATCGTTTCGGTTAATGTTCCTCGTCCATCATCGGTTTCCAGCAAGATCTTCGTAAGAGCCTTAACTTTACGCCGTACTTCAACATTTTCTGGATTCTTATTAAGTTCATCCAGTTGCTCCTGGAGTTCATTTTTCACGCTAGATGTATTATTAACATCAACTTTATCGCTCAACCTATAACCGTTTTCGGCATCTTTAATACCTTGGGTTTCCTCAGCATCTCTTGCGGAAGCCTCAATGTCCTCTATACGCCCTCTAGAGATAAAACCACCACTAGCAATCGCCCCGGCTTTCGCATCGCCACGTATGCGTGCTTCCTGCGCGCTAATTGCTCTCGCTAAGCGTCGCTTTGAACCAGCCGAGCCAGTATATCTGCCACCGGTAATTTTACCCAATATTTTATGACGTGCTTGAATGCCACGTCCGCGCAGTTGCTCACCAAACTCCGAAAACCGCTGAAAACCATCAGATTTGCGAATGTTGCTAACAGCATTTCCGCCCAGACGACTCCCAATACCAGCAATCTTGGCTCCAATATTCCCCATTGCAGACATAGAATTTCGGACCATTCCCGGAATCAAGAAGAATGGCACCACACGCAGTAACATTGCAACTAATGTCAAGAAGAAGCCTCCTCCGCTAGCAAGAAGAATTGTTGACGCAAAGTTCCCTCCGCCCATCAGTGCACCGCAAATTGGAAACACCATCAAAAGTGCGGTGAAAATTTTGAACCAGCGGCTAAAAACTTTTTTCAAATTTGGCAGGGCGTAACAAACAATTGCAACTGGTGATAACACAACCAAAATAAAGATACCTGCTTGGCGCGCCCCAAGTATAATCGCTCCAAAGAAAACACTAATTGCCGCCGACAATAGTACTAATAAGAATGCGGGCAACCATGACCCTGCTGTTCCTGCTACAATCGCCAAACCAAACACCGATACCCAACTCGCTAACGTTCCACTTCCACTATCCCCACCGTTGAATGAGATAGACATATCATTTAACGTATTACCTAGTTGATTGAATAAACTATTCGCACCATAGCCCAAAACGTTTGAAACATCTACTGCTATTTGACACAAAAGGAATGAAATATTTACCAAAACTGCTACTATGACAAGTTGAGGTAGCATTTTTTTGATGCCATAATTAGTCAGGCCAATACCGGTCAACTGTGACAATACAACAATTAGAAATAGAATGATAAAAATGATGTTAGCAAAATTGCGAATAAGTTTCCAACTATCATAGACTGCCGTATCGCTACCATTGGTCTTTAGTTTGTTGGCGTCAACTTCTAGGAATTGTTTTTGCACATAATCATGATAAATATCGTCAACACCCTTACTTACCATTTTTAACACTGGACAAAGTATCCAACCTAAGGAGCCGGCAGAACCAGTACAGTCGTCAATATCCGCACCCGTTCCAGCATAGTTGTAATCTGGGCTATCCACTACTGCGCCACTCCATGACGTATCAATATCTGGCGGAACAGACATGATATCACTTATTTCTTTGTCTAACACCTCAAGCCCAGGGCAAGTCACCGATAAGGAATCTTCATCAAAAGCCCAGACTTTATCGCGAGAGTCATCAACGCCTTTATTAACTAATTCTCGTTTTTCCTTCAATAAGTTTTCTGCGGAGTTCGTTTCACTTTCCACGCGGTCCAGTTCTCCTTGCCATGACTCGAGCAACTTATCGAACTCATCTAATGTTTCGTCATTCGGCCTAGATTCAATATCGATTTTGTTACTAGACATTACTACATTGTTTGCGATATCCTTAAACGCACTAACGATTGTATTATACAACTCCTTACTATAAACAGCCTTGCCGTCCACGCCTCCGAGAATGCCATTCGAAAAATGCCCATCAACCATATTTTGGATAGATGTTTGTAAGTTGAAATATGTTGGGTCTGGATTACTATCGCCCTCCGGAGCCTCTGTCGGTTCAAATTTTCCGTTGCGTATCTGCTTAATAATATTATTGAGATAATCTCTGAATCCCGTTCCGTAACTTTGAATGGCACTATACAGCCCAATTTGTTTTTCTAATTTATTCAATAATTCGCTATATTTTTGAATACAACTTTGCACGTCACCATATTGCGTTGTTAGCGCAATCGTGTCTGCATTTTCGCCGAGTTTAGTTGCGAGTTCTTTACAAGTAAGCTGCGAAGCGTCTTTTACATTATAATAGATTTTGCTATTATAATTAATTTCTGAATCACTATGATAATAGAATGTTTTAGTTACTGCGTCATACACTTTGTTCATATTTGTGCTGCTCGCTGCCGGCGGTGTTGTATTTCCATTATTCACCTTTGCGCAACCACTTTCAAAAGCCTGGTAGTAGCGCCAATGGTCCATGGCCTCAACTAAAGATTTATTGGCTAATGCAGATAATGAACCAAGCATCGGCCCGACTATACGTTGAAAATGCTGAGCAGCATTAGGTGAAGGCGTTAACTTTACGTTAAATGGATAATCATGATTGCCGTTCCCGCTACCAATGATAGACTCATCAGGACGGTTTTCTACATAATCAATTAATAAGGCTAAATTACCGCTGCAGTCATCTTGCTCCGGCCAGCCAGCAGGCCAGTCATCTTTTCCGTCGCCATCGTTATCATATTTTGCGCCAAACATATCACCACCGTAACCTGTCGTTACTGAAAAGAGTCCAGGTTTAGAACCATCGCAGATTAAACTATCACGAGTGGCATTTGTATATTGCCCAAGTTGAGTCAGTAAATTTGGAATTAAATTAAGTTCAGAACAGTATAATTTACTGTCCTTGTAGCCACCTGAAGTTTGAATTTCTAAAGTGGCGCTGAATATTAAATTGGAGTCTTTCTTGCCGCTCTTTGACTCGAACATCTTATTGCTATTAAGTTCATAGAAGTCTTTCACGTATTGATTATTTTCGGAAGAACGAGATGACAATGACAATGTTGTACTTTTTCGTTCTGTACTTCCTAAGCACCGCGATGATGCTTCGACAAGTGTTCTGATTTGCTCCAACTTTTGTGCGTCATTAGAATACTCGTCAACATATGTCGCCGAAGCCATCATTGGACTAAAACAAACCACACCAACAATAATTAATGCACAAGCCCCGACTAAAAGTCGATAAAAGAATTTTTTACTACGCATCATCTTCTCCTATTAAATCCCAAATCTCCCAACAGTCCTGCTGTAAATTATTAACCAAAAAAGATTTAGTCAATACTTGGCTATTTTGCAGATTAGAAATTTCTTGCAATATTGACGTCCGCGTTTCGTTCGGAGGATATTTTTCTACACAGGAATCGTCGACGCTATTAGAAGTCGTTAAACATCCAAGCTGCTGATATTCCTCTAGTACACTAATATATAATTCTGCATATTTTTTTATTGAGTTATAATAATCATCGTCAGAAAAATCATGTAACACAGAGAAATTCTCGTCCACCCACGCTAAAGTCCAGTTCTTGCCATGCGCCACGAAAAGTTCTAGTAAATTCTCTTTATCAATTCCTGGTGTTTTTCTTAATGCATCCAACAAGTTAAAGGCTTGAATATATTGATCAATAAATGCAATCGCGTCATCACTCAAATTATTCTTAGACGCATTGTAACTAGTAACAAACTTATTAAATAACTTAGATAAATTATTGAAGTATTCACTATTCGTAGAATCATAGAACTGTTTATATAGTTCGTAATTTGGCATATCAACATAATCGTAAAACTGATCTACTTCAGTCCAAGATGTATTCCCAGAATCTCCATATAACGCATAACTGGCATAATTCATAAATCTG
>CAYXCA010000028.1:0-14410 GCA_964463545.1 uncultured Candidatus Saccharibacteria bacterium
CGACTTCGTCTGCCAACGTACACTCCGGCTAAAGCCGGAGGTTTATAGGAATCAATAAAAAAACGGCCAGCATTCCACTGACCGTTTTTAAGGCATTTTTATTCGTTATTATCACCACCTCCAGAACTATCTTTGTTGTTATCAGGCTCAGTATCGTCGCTCGGCACCTGCTCAGAAACGCCGTCGGTAATCTTCACTGGCAATGCGTCCGGTATGCCGCTTGCATTCACCGTGTCATCTTCACCTTCGTCGTCACTTAATTGATCTGCATTTTCCGAATCTTCGCCATCGCTCAATCCTTCGTCCGCATCCTCTAAACCTTCATTGCTGACCGCTTCTTCATCTGCGTTTTCCAAATCACTACTGCCGCTCGCCTCTGTATCTGTGTCTTCTGGGCCCTTAGCATCACTCATGCTACTATCAGTTTCCAAAACCAAAGATTCAATATTAATCTCTTCCTCAGTTTCCACAAAACCTGGTGCCTTGTGTATTACTACACCACATCTCGGACAAGCAACACCTACTCCCAGTTCAGCATGACCATCTTTATTTGGACAAGTATCAACCGTGCAAGTTGCATCGCAATCGATACATTTGCCATCCAAGAACACATGATCTACGCCACTTGGACGTCCACATTCAGGACATAGCCCTGTCGACGAACAACTGGTGTGAAAAGCGCGATTGGTACACCAATCTGGGTCCGGTGCTCCACACCATTGGCAAGTGCCATTATAAAACGCATGTCCACATCGAGCACCGCATCTGCTGCAAACCCAGTTGCCATCCACCTCGGAATAATCATGGCTACCATAAATCGTAGTTCCACATAATTCGCAAGATTGCATGCATGGGATCTTGCTATGCTCCGCTTTCTTGGGACATTCATCCGTTGAGCAATACGCCCCACAAATAGTGCACTTACCGGTATCTCGACTGTAGGTATGCTCAACTACGTAATCACAGTCTGGGCATTTCTCCCCGCATTTCAACTTAGCGTGATTGGCCGCATTCGGGCAACCAGAAGGCTCCCCTTCCTTCTCAATCTGCTTGCCGCAAACTGAGCAAGTTCCACCTGTCGCTTTCAACGTTTCGTGCTCCTCACTCGTGCAGGCCGCCTGAAACTCCTCCAGTGTCAACCCACACCCCCGCACACACAAGCCATCTTCACCAAAAGAATTTTTCGTGTGCACAGAGTCTTTCGTGTGCTCTTTTGCCGGATCATAGGTACCTTCCGCACCGCAAACCAAACAAAAGTGACCGATCTCAATTGCAGAATGGTCCATTTTGCAATCTCTTTGGAAATCTGCCAGAGTGTAATCACAGCCTTCCGTCTTACACGCGCCAGATTCATCAAACGAATCTCTATCGTGTGCATGTTCAACTGGTTTCTCCGGCTCATCAGGCTTTTCCGGCTTCGTAGAAGGATCATCGATTGTCGGTTCATCCGGCACCACCGGTTTAGAACCATTACCACCAGAATTCCCACCATCCGAACCGCCATGATCACTCGAACCAGCATCAGAACCGCTATTGCTCGTCACACCCGACGTCGATGTCGACGTTGATGTAGATGTCGAACTGTCAGTCTTATGCTCTTCCTGCGTTACGTACGACGGACCTCCCGTGTATTGAGCGTTCACCCAACTACCCAGTGGCATACCAGCCGCAATATAATGTTCCATCGCTGCAATCAAGTTACCATTGGTTATCTGCATCACCTCAGGGTTGAGCCTAAGGTATTCAGCCGGGTTGAATATCACTCCATTTGCTACCCGCTGCCCCAAAGTTACTTCGTAAACTCCATGCAGCAAGAAATGTCGTAAATATCCTTCCCAATGATCGCCATACCTCTCCTCCAAATCTGGATTTGCCACACGATAGGCATGTACATCCAAAATCGGAGTCAAATACTGACGCCCTTCCGGAATGCCATAATTGATATAGTGCTGATATAACAAATTTACATCAGTACCATATGCGGCGTATACATCAGGGTTCTTTTGAGCATAATACGTTGCCGAAAACAGTACCTTCAGCGACACGATTTTTGCCTTTGTGTCAGGTTCTGCCGCCATTGCCCCCATCGGAAGCAATGAAGTCATCACCAAAACCGCAGCCAATAAAACAGCCAGTTTGGATCTCAAATCTTTTGCTACCTTCATAAAAACACCTCTTTCTTAATCTGCTTCCGTTTGCCTCTTTTTTGCACCGACAAACGCGACAATTTCCCTTGTTTAAGGGTGTGCTACCTCTGTTGTCATTATCCAACAGACCCGGAACGCCAAAAACAACGCCCCATACCCCTAGTATACCTCTTATATCTCAAATTGTCAAGACCTCACCCCTGTTAAGATCTTACTACCTTTTTGGTCACATCAAACTTCTCCATATACTTCCCCAGCATCAAACGCGTCTGCGCATAGAACGCCGCTGCACTCTGATACACAATCGCAATCACCGGCGACAGCACCCACTGCAACACCATCGCCAAAGTCCGATTGCTCTTATATTTCTCTGGGCGCTTTGGCAGCATTCGAAGCGACACAAAAATCGTCACCAAAATTCCAATTGCCGCTACCGTCTGAATAATTCCCACTACGTTCGGTAAATTAAACGCCACCGCCCCCCGCGAACGCAAGTTCATTAACATCGGCACCCAGCCACCAAAAGCCACAATCGGCGCCATAATCGCCAAAGTCACATGTCCATCCAATAACCTCACAAATTTCGTAAACAATGGCAAAAAAGGCTCTCTCCGCTCTTTACTAAACAATCTCACTCCCACATACGGCACGTCGCTCGCCCCATAGTCCCACCGCCTAAGTTGCACAAACTGTGCCTTGAGTGTTGCTCCCAGCGTATCCGATATTACTGCATCCTGATAAATCGGTACTCGAATCGGCACCACCGAATATTTTCCTTCAAAATAAAACAATGAGCGCCAATACTGATGCCCATCCTCTACAATCGTGCGCTTACTCCAAAAATTCATCCCCACTAGAGCCGCCAACGGTTGCGAGTGCGAGGCAAAATTCTTCAAAAGATGTGGCCGCATCGTAGAAATCACATTAAAAAACGAATTTGACATCGCAATCACCCGCATTGGCGCCGAGGCTTCCCAAATGTTATTTGTGAACAACGCCACTGGCTGATAACTATAATGTTGTCGATCTGGACGCACCAAAAACTCATACGCCACATAGTCCAAATATTTTTCGTGCATCCGGTTATCACTATCTAGCGATGTCACAATTACATTTTCTAGTGGAATTTTCTTTTTTTGCACATATTCTGCCAAATGCTCACCTGCATAAGTCAAATTTGGCCCCTTCCCCACAATCTCTCCTTTTATGCCATCCGGATGTTTTACCAAAACAAAATCAGCAAACATATTCGTAAACTTTTTTGCCAAAGTCTGCGCTGTTTGCTCCATTTGTTCACCACCCCTCTCCTCGTAACCCAACACAAAAATAATGCGTTCATTGGGAAAAGTCGTATCGCGCACCGCTTCAACCGACGGTATCAAAGTTTCCAGCCCCTCATCATATGCCACCATAATCACCGCATGATAAATTTCGTCTGGTTTGGGTTCATTCTTCCCCTCCACTACTGAAAGCAAGCGCAAGTTCTGCACGTGCTCTGCAAACCCATAACCACCTTCTGCACGCCCATGCAATCTTTCAAACGCCGCATGTGGGTCACGCAAATCTTCTACTCGCTGATGCCAATCTACTCGCTCCGCCCGCCGCACCACTTTGTGCCCCTGAATTGTCCGAAACGCCGTCGCAATCGCCTTCACAAACGTAATCGAAACCACAATCAGCACATAAATCGCCCCCAGAATCGGGTTTATCCATGACAACAAAAACAACAAAACCACTAAGCCATAACTCAGAGCCCCCGGCAAAATCTCAAAAAACCGGTACAACGGTTTACGCTTCCCCTCCGGCAGATCCAAGCCTTCCCGCGCCATTTACCATTCTCCATGCAAACGCAAGAGCACCACAAACGCTCCCACCACCAAAAGCATCGTTGCGCCAATCAACATCAAAGCCGGCGTCTTACCATATTTGCGGTACACTCTCAGCGCCAAAAGATTATGCACTAAGCCAAACACCACCGCCAGTACCGGGAACGCCAGCATATTTAACCAACTATCACGCCGGTATCCACCCGACAGCCCAGCAATCTCACCATACACATCACCATACCCCACAATCACCACTGCTCCCTGCGGGCGCAAAGTCACCAGCGAGAAAATCAAAAGCACCACCCCCATCACAAACAAAATTATCATCGCAATCATCAACCCTCGCTGCTTGCGCATCACTTCTTTCCAAGTTGAACTAAAATTCAAACGTTTCGGTTTCTCGGTTTGTTCTTCATCTTTATTACGTACCATTCTTTTTATTATACCATGTCTTGCCTCAAGGGGTCTAGTCAAATTCCCTTATCTGTTATATAATGACGCCTAAGATGAAGAAGTTAATTATCGCGGGTAGTTCTAAACTACAAGAACGTGCCGCCTACTGGCGTGGATATTTTGAAGGTCGAGGTTACGAAGTCATTGATTACCCAGTAGTCATTTCCAGTGAAGGCGATTATGCAGAAAATCTCACCGACGTCTACTGTTCTTATTATCAAAATCTAGATCGCGCCGACGTCTTCTTTTTGATGAATGAAGACAAAAATGGCATTGGCGGCTATGTTGGCCCCAGTGCCTTCTCCGAACTCAGTTATGTCGTAGTTGGCAATCTCAACCGCGGCAAAAAAGTAGAAATCAACTTATTGCAAGAACCGTCTTCTGACCAAGCCTGTTACGAAGAAATCAAATTCTGGCTCAATCAAGGCTGGATCAAAATCTACGACCGCCCCACTGGCAAAAAAATTTCCCCTCCCACACCTGCCATCGATAAAGCAGAGCCCACCGAAAACGAATCTATAACCAAAGAGGCTTCTGCCGAAGTTCCCGTCAGCCCAGCCGTCACAACTCCAACTTCCTCCCATCATCTTCACACATCAAATAAGTCCAACGAAAAAACCATCAACATTCTCACTTGCAAAAAGCGCTGTTTGCGTAAACTTTCCCACGCCCAACGTGAATATCTCCAAGTTCTTTCTCCGGAATTCCCTGCCTGGCTCCTCAAATATATCGCCGCGCCAGAATTACAACGCCTGAATGGTGTCAGTATGGACTGCGGCGGCTCTTTTAGCGGTGTTTATAATAATCGCAACTATCACACTGTTTTTGCGCACAGTATCGGCGTCGCACTTATTCTCTGGCGCTTCACCCACGACAAAAAACAAACCCTCGCCGGGCTATTTCATGACATCGCCAACCCTGCCTTCAAGCACGCTATTGATTACATGAATAACGATTCTGAAGCCCAAGAATCTACCGAAGAACGTACCGGCGAAATCATCCGCAACTCCCGCACCATCACCCGCCAACTCAAACGTGATGGCATCATGCCAGGTGAAGTTTCTGATTACAAACTCTTTCCCCTTGCCGACAACGAAACCCCAAATCTCGCTGCCGACCGTCTAGAATATTCTTTGTCCAACGGTTACTTCATCTATGACGCCTGGACTTTGGATCAGGTCAAACGCTTTTCCGAAAACATCACCATCTTGCATAACGAAAACGACATTGAAGAACTTGGCTTCCGCGATCTCGAAGTTGCCAAAGAATACACCAAAGGCATACTCGGATACTTCTCTATTTTCCATAGCGATAATGACCGCGCCATCGTACAATTTATCGCCGATGTCCTCAAATCTATGACACTCCACGATTATCTCACCATGGACGACCTCTACGCCATGAGCGAACGCGAAGTTGTAGATTGGATCTTGAGTTGTGGCGACAAAACCATCAGTGAAGCCTTCCGTCAATTCCAGCGCGCCACTTCGGTTTATGGCAGCAGCACCATCAAAAAAGATCGCTACTGCACTAACGTAAAAGCCAAGGTTCGTTATATCGTTCCCCTCGTTCAGGGCGATAGCGAAACCGGCGATCGTCGCATTACCGAACTTTCCAAAAGCATCAATCAAGCCATCATCAAATATCTCGACGCCAAACAGTCCAAATATGTTGGTTTTGATTTTGAATTTACTCCTTACACAGAATAATAAACCAAATGAGTTTGTATGCTATAATTAGCATAAATCTAATAAAATCAAAAAGGAAAAACCAACATGTGTACAGCCGCCACCTATCAAACCAAAAATTCATACTTTGGGCGCAACCTCGACTACGACATAACATATGGCGAAGAAGCTATTATTGTTCCTCGCAATTTCCCCTTTAACTTTCGCGAAGCCAATCCTCTTGCTACGCATTACGCAATCATTGGTATCGCCTGTGTAGTTGATAACTATCCTCTATTTTACGATGCTATCAATGAAAAAGGTGTTGGCATGGCCGGTCTTAACTTCGCTGGTAATGCTGTTTACCACGAACACGTTGATGGCAAAGATAATATTGCTCAATTCGAATTTATCCCCTGGATGTTAGGTCAGTGCGCTAACCTAACTGAAGTCAAAAATCTACTTTCTCAAATCAACCTCAGAAACACCAGTTTTAGCGAACAGCTCCCAATTGCTGACCTACATTGGATTTTTACTGACCAAACCGGTGCCAGTATTGTCGTTGAGGCGGTTGCCAATGGTCTTAAAATCTACGACAATCCAGTAGGCATCCTCACCAACAATCCACCCTTCAATGAGCAACTTTTCGGTCTTAATAACTATATGCACCTTTCTGCCGCCGCACCACAAAACACTTTCGCACCTGGTCTTGAACTAAAAGAATATAGTCGCGGCATGGGCGCTATTGGTCTACCAGGCGACCTTTCTTCCGAATCTCGCTTTGTTAAAGCCACCTTCACTAAATTTAATTCCCTCTCTGCTGACGACGAAATGAGCAGCATCAGCCAATTCTTCCATATTCTACACTCAGTTGACCAACAAAATGGTTGCTGTAATCTTGGAAACAACCACTACGAATATACAATTTATAGTGACTGTTACAACCTAAACGAAGGTATTTTCTATTACACCGCTTACAACAATCATCAAATTTCTGCCATCAAGATGCACAATGCTGATCTCAATGCTAGCGAATTCACCCGCATCCCAATCATCGAAACCGAACAAATCAATTACCAGAATTAACCTCATGGAATTCCGTGGCTACAAAATCACTTACGACGACCAAAATTGGCAACAAGTGACCTTGATCGGCGAATTTTGGGACTACATGGCACAATTCGTACCTCGCAATAAACTTGTTGGTCTTGGCTGGAATTGGGACGACAATAATCACACTTTCAGTTATGCTCTTGGCGTTATTAATGACGAACAGACCTTGACTCAACTTTTTCAAATCAACTTCGTTCAGTTCCAGCCGGAATTTTGCACTGTCCAACTTCCAGCAAATAATTGGCAAACCTTTTCTGGCTACGTCAAAGATCTACGCCAAATCTACGAGCAACAAATTGACCCACTCGGCGAAAAAGACTACGAACTAGAATATATCGACGACGCCGGAAATCTCAAAATCAAAATCCACTATAAAAACTCAAAATAGCCTATTATAACGCAAAATGGAGCCGTTGACTGGGCTTGAACCAGCGACCTGCTCGTTACGAATGAGCTGCTCTACCAACTGAGCTACAACGGCATCACCCCTCCATTATACCACACTCTATATGTCTAATACAGTACTAAGGCAGCGGAGGGAGAAACCGACCCAACGAGTATCTGGTCCCCACAATGGGTGAACTTCTATTCCTGTAAGGTAGAGGCCGTAACCACCTAACCAATCGTGACCCCAAGCCGTATTGGTTCCGCGCGACGACCACCAGTGACCATCAATACCAGCGAGCCTGAAAGTACCAGTAGTAATAGTTAAATCAAAGACTCCGCTGCGCACGAAGTTGAACTTGTATTCGCTGCACAAGTTCAACTTAACTTTATTTCTGTTAATTCTGCAGGTTTTTACGTTAATTAAAGAAATAGTCGTGCGCAGCGGGTTTATAGAATTACCTCGTACTGCTGGCACCTTGAGAAATGCTGGTTACGATGGCCATGGCTGGTCATCATGCGGAACATCTACTCGCACTGATGGCGCAGCCGTTACTAGTGGCTACAATTTTAACTTTACTGCAACGGTAATTCGACCATCATGGGGTCCGGACGACCGCTGGTATAGTTTCCCCCTCCGCTGCCTTAGTACTGTATTAGTCATATAGAGTGTGAGTGAACAAAAGAATAACAAGTAGGCTTGTTATTCTTTTGTTCCGAATCGACACTATATATCACATATGAAGTCGATAATAAATAGCGCCCAAACATATTACATTATCCATCAAAAAACTCCCACCAACCAGCAGGAGTTTTTCTAGTGCTATTCTATTGCGCCACTGCGTCCAAATGACGAATAAAAATCAAATCATCCAAAATGCCAATCACAGCCGACGCTACCATCACCCAGCCGACAATCGCAATCACTGCGCCTACGCTAATTACCATATAGATACCGAGCGCCAACATTACCATCGAAAGCAAAAGCACATAGAACCATTCTTTAATTCCCGCAGCATGCATCTTGATTGCAGTGTTCATGCGCACCAAAGCCCCATAAATCATCCATGCGCCAACCACAATACCAATCACTTGCCCCAACTGTTCCCAAAGCACCACGGCAATCACGCCAAACACCAGTGCTACAATACCATAAAGCAAATCATTATTATAAAAATCATATTTACCATGCACGGCAAAGTAATTAATAATCTTATATACACCTTTGATCATCAAGAAGATGCCTATGGTATAGAAAATCACTTTAGTCATTCCATCTGGGTTCACCAAAAGCAACACACCAAGCACGCCCACAACTAGCGATTCCAAAATCGCCAACCAACTAATGCTTTTTGCACGACGCATCACCGGCTCCGCCTTTACTGTATTTTTACGAGTCGTAGTCTTAGTTGACCGTGTCGACTTTTTAGACGCTGTCTTTTTCGATGCAGCACCTGTTGCCATTTTGCCTCCTAATTTCTGGCGAACAAACTTCTTGCCCACCAAGTTCAAGTTATTTTCTTCATTGTACTACATTTTTATAAAAAAGAAAATATTTTGATTATACTTAACGCACCACCACCGCACGCTTCCCTACTGCATTATAAATCTTTTCCAATTCCGCGCGCGGCACATCATAAGTCCTTCCACCATCCGCTTGCGTCCACGGGTCAGTTAATCTCTGCGTACCAGTCTTCTCGTTATAGCCCGTCAAAAGCACCACATGCAAATTCTTCGGCGCACCATTCAACCATTCTTTCGCCGGGTTAAACAAAAATGTTACATAGATAATCACCGGGTTCCCCGCCGCCACCTCCTTATCCAAATCTGCCAAACTTGCTCCACTAATATCCACTACATTTGCACTGCCCGAACTCTCCCGACCAAACTTCGCGAGCGGCGCTGGCGCTATCCAATGCACATAAGTTTTAGGCTGCAAATCATAAATCGACCCCACAAAACCCGTATTATAATCTTCACTCTTCGGCATCATCTCAGCATACTTTTGCAGATCAACCCCTCTCAAATAACCTTTATATTGCAACGCCATCAACATTGACGCCGCTTCACAACCATTATAAATCTTTTGCAAATTCTGGCTATGATATGGCACACTTAAGGCTCTCCAAGCCGCCACTTCTTCCTTTTGTTGCTGCCTACGCAATTCCTCTGCTCTGCGCTTGGCTTCCAATGCTCGCTGACGCGCCTCAGCCGCTTCTTTCTCGCGTTGTATCAGCACTCGATCTACATTCGCCAAAACTTCATCATAACTTTGCGCCAATTCCCTCTGCGGCAATTTCTTCGCCTGTTCTGCCACCGCCCTATACTGCGCTCGCGTCAATTTTGGGTTCACCACTGTCATTTTCTCATCTGTAAACAATCCTTGCACCGCAGTTTTTAGATTTTCAATCGCCACATACTGCTCTTGCATTTGCACAAATCTATCCTGCAAGACCCCAGCATAACTTTCTGGCAATTCTCCTAGTTCAGCCTGCACCTCTCGTATATCTTCCGCTGTCACCTCAGCCCTCAAGACATCATCCACAAAATATTCATCTATTTTCTTAGATAGTTCCACGAAATCACGCAAAAGCCCCAACTTCCGACTAATCTTCACCTTATCTTCATCATAACGCGCCATCGCCACACCAGTCATTTTCTCCTCTACTGCATCAATCTGCACCCAAGAAATTTCCGCATCCGGCACCTCACCTTCCGCATCAGAATATAGCTCCGCCAACATCCCCTCAACATCCGACAATATCGCCGCTTGCTCTGCTTGATAAGCCTCCGACTTCACCGCCGCCCGCCAGACCACCGCGCCCAGCAACACACCAAACGCCACCACAATCACCAAAATCACTCCTACACGATACCAGACCTGTTTCCTTTGTTCTCTGCCCACAAATATTTCTCTCTGCCACACTAATAAAATCTTCTAGGTTGGTAGTTTCTCCGACTGAAGCGCGTCTTAGGACGAGCGAAGGAGGAAAACTGCCAAGATAGGAGATTTTGGTGCGGGTATGGAGAGTCGGACTCCAATCTCATCCTTGGGAAGGATACATAATAGCCGTTATACGATACCCGCGACACCTCTATTATAACACACTATTCTTCAGTTGTTGGCGTTTCCGCCGCCCCGTTCTCAATTTGCAAATCACCAAAAGTAATATATTCCTTCACCTTACCTTCATCATACAAACTTGCCACCTGCAAATCAAATTCCGAGAACATCACCTTAATCGAAGAATAATTCACCTGATCCTCAGTCTTTTCCGCCAACTTCACATAATAATACCCATCACCATTACTCGAAAGAAACTTATCACTCACCTGTCCCACCTCTAGTGTCATGGCCTTATTTGAGCGCCCCCCATCCACGTTCATATTATCCACTAATTGTCCCGTTGACTCATATTCTACCTCCGCTCCCAATTCCTCGGCCACCGCCCACAAATCACCGTCCTTTTCTGCTATCAACTGCTCAACTTGCCCCACTACATCTTGTGCATGAGTGTCCACCGCCTGCGCCACTTTCGACTTCATCAAAGTCAAATACAACATTCGACGATACTCCGTACGATTCATACCAAAATTATCCCGGATAATCTTCAGGAAACTCTCCTCACTTCGCTCTACCCCACCCACCTTGCGATGCTCATCAAACGCCTGTGTAATTTCCTCTTCCGTCACCGTAATGTTCATCTCTTGCCCCATCTTCAGAGCATAAGCATACATCACCGCTTGCTCCATGGCCGCCTCTTTGTACCCCTCGCGCACCATTTCAGCATCCTCACCCTCACCCAATTGCCCTCCTTGCTGTTCCGCCGCTTGCAAATTACTCCGATAAATCATCAAATAATCACTATAACGCACCTTGGCGCCATCCACCTCGGCCACCGGCACCGGAATCACTTGCGTCACCCGATAGATCATGTTCCCTGTATCCTGGAATTTGTACAACATCGCCCAACCAGCCACCACCATCAAAACAATTGCCACCACTGCCACCAGCACGGTATTAATCACCAACTTATGCTTGGCATACTGCATCGGATATTTAAACTTCCGCCCCTGCGCCAGCACTTCTTCACGCCGTTGCTCAACCTTTTCCCGCTCAGTCGTCGGTTTTTTCTCAAATAAACTCATTATCTTGTTGCCTTATTTGCTAAATCTTGTAGTATATTATAAATCTTTTCTGGCTTGCGCACCATACTAATCGTCATATCCCCCACCTGTGTCTGGATCAACAGCGTACCATACCCCATCACCCCGCCCTTCAGCCCAGGCACTTCATAACTAATACTCTGAATCTTGTCCAGGCCCAAATCTACCACGGTTTTCCGGAACAACCCCTTTTGCCGCACCTGTCGCACGCGCTGATTCGTCACTAAATAATAAGAAAAATGCCACAGCATATAAGCATACATCAACCCCAGAAAACCAATCACCAACGCCCCCAGCCACACAAAAAACATTCGTTGGTCATCTCGCCAAAGTAGCATCGGCACCAACCCCAGCACGCCCCACACCATCAGCCACACCACGCCCCGCCAAATCGTACTCATGTGTCGCCGAAAAATCAACTCCACCCATTCCCCCTCGCGCTGACCTTCAAATGCCATTGTGCTCATACTTGTATTATAACATATATCTCTATATTTCCTAAAGATAAAGGCTGGTCAGTTTATAATGACCAGCCCCAACATGAGTTCTCATGTTTTAGGAGGATAAGGCAAAAGTGCCAAAATTCGTGCCCGCTTTACTGCAACTGCCATCTGTTTCTGCTGTTTAGGAGCCAGCCCAGTCTCTGCACTCGGTTTAATCCTGCCTTGCGCGTCGAGATATTTCTCCAAAATTTTTACATTTTTATAATCAAAATTTTGCTCCATACCCTCATAATCGAGTTTTATTTCCCCCATTCATATCACCCCCTATCGATCTTTGATTTCCGGATAAATCACTGCATACTCTGTCCTGTTCATTCGATTAGTCGCTATTTTTCCGATTATGCGCTGCCTATTCAAAAAGTTCGGATACCCAGTACCAAGCAAACCTCTCGCCACAGCCAATGCATCATTATACTGCACATCAAGTTCATAGACTCGCCCGTAGGTAGACAAAGTCATTTCCTCATCCCCCACCTTCATCGCATTTTCGTTTGCCCAACTCTCGAGCAAGCTCCTCGGATATTTCTCTGCCGTTACAAAATATTTTCTCCCAAGATCCAACATCTCTCGTTCCTCCTAATTCTAAAGATTCTTGCGATGTTTAGTACACCGACAACTCAGCCCAGCATCTTTCATGGACTTGCCACCATAATAGCACACTATTTAGATTTTGTCAAGATAGACCGTGTCTATCTTACGACAAGCCTACGTTATTTGGTTGTTGTAATAAGTGTAGCCGGTACACACTCTATATGTCTAATACAGTACTAAGGCAGCGGAGGGAGAAACCATATAAGCGAGCACTATAGTTTGATGGGTGTACGGTAGTAGTATTATTATAATAGAGATTATAAGCATCTGCCGATACACTCGAAGTATATGTCTTAGAAGATGACGACCACCAGTTGTTGCTAATACCAGCATACCTTAAAGTACCGGAAGTATACGGTAAACCTATAGAGCCGCTGCGCACGAAAACTACATCAAAATAGCAAATTGATGCGGTTGCCATAGACTATCAACAGGGGCAGAGTGATAAAAATATCGCATCAAAATGCAAAAATGATTCGTTTTTTTAACTAAGCCTCTTTACTTCGTGCGCAGCGGGTTCATAAACCTGGCAAATCCTAGCAGTACTTTTATAGCCAGTAGTCGCAATGCCGATTACTGGTCGTCACGCACTTCATCTACTCGTGTCGATGGTGCTAGTATTCCTGGCGGCTACTACTTTGCTTTCGACGCTAGCCCAATCTACCCATCAGCCGGACCACATGAGCGTTGGCATAGTTTCCCCCTCCGCTACCTTAGTACTGTATTAAGACATATAGATATATCACACATACTCTTTCGCCTCAATTACTGTCACCACAATTGCCCCCTTGGGCTTCGTCGCCCCAAATGGCGACACTTCACCATTCCCAAAGAAAGTTTTCCGACAAATCTCATAATATTCCCCACTATCATAAAACTTCGCCTCGCCAAAAATCCGCACCCCCTTCCAATCCGCATCAAACGCCGTCATCACTACCTTCGGGTTATGCCGAATATTCTCTTGCGTCCGCACCATCTCGTTCACAGAAATCACTAAATGCGTATCATCCAAAACCTTCACATCTGACGCCACCGCCAAATTCGGATTCCCCTCCACCGTCACCGTAGCAATATGTACTGGCTTCCCGTCAATAATTCCCTTGTATTTTGTGAGCATAGCCTGCAAAACCCTACCTTCCGAGCGAGTTTTGCCAAGAACAAAATAGGACACCGCGAGGGTGTTCTAAGTCCTTTATACAGATGAGCGTTTAGCCCGGCTGTCGCGGTGCCCTACCTTAGGGCCAACACGAAACCAGTGCAGCTCATCTGCACAGATAAAACTCGTCTGTATATTTATAAACTTAGAACACCCCTATTATAGCACAAAAGTGCTATAATTACCCTATGGCTCGGTAGCTCAATTGGATAGAGCAGCTCCGTCCTAAGGAGAAGGTTGTGGGTTCAACTCCCGCCCGAGTCACCAGATTTCAGAAAGATTTCCAGAATACTTATCATTTGAATATTGCTGTAAATTCAGAATCAGCATTTAAGTCCAGAAAATGTAACTCTATATGTCTAATACAGTACTAAGGCAGTGGAGGGGATAGGCATACGAACGA
>CAYXCA010000029.1:0-12640 GCA_964463545.1 uncultured Candidatus Saccharibacteria bacterium
TATCTCCTTTGTTCTATTACTCTTATGGTGTTGCACTTAGAATTATAAGTCACACACTAAGCCGGTATTGACATTTCAGCAAATCTATGATACAATGGAAGTATATAGCATAAAATTGCTGTATAAATTAGACTCGTATACGAGTTTTCTTATCTATATAAGAAAACGATATTTGGTAGTCTATGATCTTTAACATGATGACTTGTGTGTAGATGTTTTGCCCTACTTGTTCATTCTGGTAGTGAGTGGATAGGGCAAAACATTAAAAACACGCCCGCAGAAAAAGGAGGATAAGAACATGTCAGATTTGAAGGAAAAAGTTGCACAAGAACTCAGTAGCAAAATTTCGTTACTCATCAGGTATCACTTGGATAAAGATAATATCCAGCACATCCTCGAAGATGGCACCGGATATCACTACTATGTGCAGTGTCTTAAGCCGAGGCACCCGTTGCTAATCGTGCACTATCGTGGCCCGCTGGTATTGATGTTACCTTTCGAGGACTATCAGCGTCTGAACAGCGAGGAAGTTACAGTAGATGCCTATATCGAGTCGTCGTTTTTTAATTACGGCTATTATCTCGGTGGCGGTGACCTGCTCAACGGTGCTTATTGGCAGCCACTCGAAGAAGGTGTAGGCATTCATAATACGGAATACATTAGCCAGCACCTTCACTTCTTGAGTTGCCGAAGTTCGCGGTGGATGAGCCGCCAGATTTCGCAAGAATGTTGCGAGCATTGTCCTTTGGATGGGGCAAGGTGTCAGTATTCGCCGCTTAACCATGATGTTTCTGGCGGGTACGTTTTAACCGAGAACGACGACCGTCGTCACTTGTTTTGCGCTATTGAGGAGCGTGTCCAGCGCGAACTGGGCTTTCAACTCTATTGCAGGATGGCACATGATGGCGACCGTCATGAGTTGCGTCTATACCCCGGAGATACACCCAACACAGTGACAATTGACGTAAGCGCAGAGTTGCTGAATGATCTACTGTGCCACCCTCAACCGGAATCAAACTGGGCGCAAATGGCGCAGGGGCTGACGATCTCTATCACTAAGTTTTGTTGGCCAGAATGGGGTATGTGGGAAAAGTGGAGAATCATCATTCCTCAGGAAACCGAGTGCAAGCGCAAGATCTGTCTTGAATTTTGGCGTGACAAAGTTGCGCAGTGGGAGAAGATTGAAGCCAAGGCAGAAATCGAGTGCATCGGGGCGGAAGAGGCTGCGAGTGGTGATTCGACTAGATTCTCGGCAGACAAAAGAAGATTATGCGGTTTTATCCGCAAACTGTTTGCTCACGCGTAAGTCATCATGAAAAGCCGTCAGCGTTTTTGCTGGCGGCATTTCTGTTTGCGGTATTTTATAATTCTTCTATTTTCACTCGCACTTGCTCGGTCGTATCGCGGTCGCGCACAGTCACCGTGCCATCTTCCAGACTGTCAAAATCAATCACCACACACTTTGGTGTACCAATCTCATCTTGCTTCTTGTAGCGCTTGCCGATGTTGCCCGAATCATCCCAAGTTACAAAAGTATATTTATCCTTTAGAATTTGGAAAACCTCTTTTGCTTTCTCTACCAGTTCTGGCTTATTTTTGAGCAATGGACTCACGCAGAATTTATACGGTGCCAAGTTTTCTGGCAACTTCAGTACGGTTCGGTCTTCTTCCTCGGCATAGGCTGCGGTCAGCACGGCTAAGAATAAGCGCTCTACGCCAATACTAGGCTCAATTACGTGTGGAATAAAACTTTCGCCCGTTACTTTGTCGCGGTATTCCATGCTTTTGCCCGAAGCGCGTTGAATATTGCTAAGGTCAAAATCGGTGCGATAAGCAAAACCAAGCAACTCTTCCTGGCCGTTAGGATAATCAAACATCACATCAATCGTGTGCTTGCTATAATGTGCTCGATCCTCGGATGGTACGTCGTAATCGTGGATTTTCTCCGCCGGCAGCCCCATCTGCTCTTCAAGGAAAGCATGATAATTTGCTAATAACTCATCAAAGTTCTTCTCCCACTCATCCGGTCGCACAAAATACTCAATTTCCATCTGG
Source organism: uncultured Candidatus Saccharibacteria bacterium (assembly GCA_964463545.1). Classification (GTDB taxonomy): domain Bacteria; phylum Patescibacteriota; class Saccharimonadia; order Saccharimonadales; family Saccharimonadaceae; genus Nanosyncoccus. Next base: position 2,056 of record CAYXCA010000029.1, read on the forward strand.
CTGCACTCGCGATCTCTAAGGATAAAATCGCGCGGGGAAATTTCATTACGGAAAGCCTTGCCCTGTTGCGCCAGCCCAAAAGGAAGGTTAGGATAGATTGTATCTACTACGTTTTTATAGTTGGTAAAAATTCCTTGCGCAGTTTCTGGCCGGAGATATGCAATGCTACTGTCGTCATTCACCGGACCAACATGAGTCTGGAACATCATATTAAACTTGCGAATCTCACTCCAGTTCTGCTTGCCGCAAGTCGGACATTTGGGGTTCACCGCCAAAAACTCTTCAGTTGTAATACTCTCGGTCGCCCCGTCTACCAACTTATCGGCGCGAAATCTCCCGTGACATTCCTTGCATTCTACTAGCGGATCAGCAAACGTTGCCACGTGCCTTGAGGCTTCCCAGGTCTTGGGGTTCATAATGATCGCGGCGTCTACCCCATACATATCATCGCGCTGATCCACCCAGAAACTCCACCAGGTGTTCATGATGTTACGCTTCAGCATCACGCCCAGCGGGCCAAAGTCCCACGTTCCGGCCATTCCGCCATACACGTCTGACCCCGGAAAAATAAACCCACGGCGCTTACATAAACTTACAATATCCTCTAATTTAGTCATAATATTATTGTACTACTTTTTGACTTAAATAACAAACTATGGTAAAATAAATCACAGATGAAACTAATCATGGTATTTTATGATCAAAGTACATCCATATTAAATTAGAAAGGGGGATCTGATTATGGATCCAAAAAAGACTCACATTTGCGGAATTATTGGTGGCATGAGTTATCATTCTTCCAGTAAATATCCGCGTACAATTCATGACGCTGTTAATCTTAAGCTTGGTCAGCATAACTGTGCAGATCTGATGACTCGGGATGTTAATTTCCAGCGTATTAGGAAGCATATGACATCTCATCAGTGGGCGGCAATCGCTGACGAAATGTGTGATATTGCTGAGTGGATGGTAGCAGGTGGTGCCGAGCGGGTGGCAATTGCTACCAACACTGTGCACAAAATAGCTTCCACTGTGATGGCGCGCATCGGCGAGGATCATTTTCTGCACATCGGAGACTGTATTGCTCGTCAATGCCAAAAGCAACAGGTGAAGAATGTGCTGCTTTTGGGCACAGCTGAAACCATGTCGGGTGATTTTATTAGCGGACGCTTGGAGCAGAATGGCTTAACGGTTATTACGCCAATACATGCAATTCAGAAAGTTCTCAATGACATTATCTTTGACGAACTGTGTCGTGATCTGTTGAAAGCCGAATCAGTGGAATGGTATGAGTCTGCGCTAAGGAATGCATTAGCAACGCATCCGGTAGATGGTATCATCTTGGGATGTACAGAACTCTCAATGCTGATTGACCCGTTCAAACTTTGCCATACAAGAGAACTTTGGCAATACAATGGTGGCAAATCTTTTCGGGCGATTGATTCCACTCAGGCTCAGATTGACGGTATTGTGGATGTTTGCCTTGGTGAGTGGTAGCCCACCTTGACGGAACGAGCTAAGGAAAATATAGATTGGGATCCTCATGGTTGGAGTAACTTGTAAAAACGTATTAAAACTCTTCTGGATATCCAGGGGAGTTTTTACTTTTTATTATATTACTATTGACTTTTTAGGCAAAGTATGCTACAATAGAATTATGAATAAGTATATTCTGGAGTGTAATGATTATCTATCGCGTCGCCTCTATGGTCGCTATAGTTTTTCATATGACAATTCTGCATTATCGAGTAATCTTACCCCTTCAACCCAACAAAGAGTCACCCAAGCAATTTTAATTCTTAAAAATAGATATAACAAGACTGACTTATTAAAGTTAAAACGCGCTAAGAACTACATAAAAACCATCGCCAAAGATGCTATACAGGATATTATTAGGCAACAAAATCTTCAGACTAGCGACACAGTAATAGTTTGCGTCCCGCGTTCAAAAGCCAATTTTACCGCTAACCAACTTTTGTTTCGAAAGGGAATCTGGGAGGCGGCAAATGAGATTACCGGTACTGAAAATGGAGTTAATTTTATCGAAAGAGTTACCAATACCAAAACTACCCATCTGAGAAACACTAAGAATGGAGATATGAGCGGTGACGGCGCAGATCCATATCCTGGGATTACGCGCGACACCTGCGTCATGAATGGTAGTGTGAGAGGTAAAATCGTCATATTGGTGGATGATATCTACACTAAGAATGTAAACGTCGACGAAGATTGTTGCCAATTTTTGTTAGAGCAAGGAGCACGGGCTGTTATCTTGTATACAATTTGCAAAACAGGGTATAATTAGTGTAACTTATGATTTATAGTAAACAGGCTATTGAACTGCTAGCGGAGCGTACTCAAAAGACTACAGATTTTTGGCAGCAGAAATTCTCGGAGTTTGACGATGATTATGGTTTTGTTGTCAAGAGCGACACTGATTACCCAGAACTATTTGATTCGCTTGGTCGACCGATAGATATAAGTTTTTCCAAACGTACTGGATTGCCCAATAAAAAAGGCGCGCCAGAGTTTTTGTTTTATCGTGGCAATATCTCGTTGCTTAACAATATTCAGAACAATGTTTCAGTAGTTGGACTTACCGAGCCTAGTCCGGATATTGTCAAGCGTGAGAAAAAAATAGTGTCGGAGTTGGTAGGGCAAGGTTTCAATATCCTTAGTGGTTTGGCTAAGGGCTGCGACACAATTAGCCACGAAACTTGCTTGGCTTGCGGTGGTAAAACTATTGCTGTTCTTCCTTCTACCCTTACTAAAATTATTCCTTCCGAAAATTCCCCACTTGCCAATAAGATTGTTGCAACCGGTGGACTTTTACTGACGGAATACTTTGCTGAGCCAGAAAGCCGTTGGGAAGCCGTTGGTCGTTTTATCGAGCGCGATCGTTTGCAGGCTTTTCTGAGTACGGCGATCGTATTAGTTGCAAGTTATCGGCATAATAACGCTACGGCTTTGGAAAAATATCCTAATGACGGCATCAAGCGCGATTCTGGTTCCAGGCACGCGATGCAGGCTGCACTTTCGATAGGGCGACCACGTTTAATAATGTATGATGACTCAGTTTCCGATCAAATGAACCCAGAATTAGATCTTAATCGTGATCTGCTTTATCATTCTAAGGTCCCCGCCATTCAACTAACTCACGAAGCCATTAAGTCTATAAATATGAAAAAAGTCGTTAGCCCTAGTCAGCCGCAGTTGTTTTGATTATTTCTTGACATCAACCGCAAAGAGTTGTAAAATAACCAACCACTAGACCAAATATTTAGTAATCGGTTATTATCATTATTACTATTATTCACTATTCCTGGAGCCGTCTTCGGGATTTGAACCCGAGACCCCTTCCTTACCATGGAAGTGCTCTACCACTGAGCTAAGACGGCAATAGCCATATTATACCACATCACACCAGAAGAATAAAAGTATTGACATTTTCACGAATCTATGCTATAATGGAGGTATAAGCCTTTAACTAGGCCTAATCTGTAGTTGTCTATAACCATAAACATGGGCTATAGACTTAACCCCATTAGCCAAAGTTAAGCGTGCACGAACCTTAATTTTGGCTAAGACCTTTCATTTCTAGAGGAGGAATACGAAATGAAAAAAGAAGTTCTTAGTACTACAATCAAAAATTGTATTGGCATGGCCTTGACCGTAATATTTTCGTTGGCCGCACATTACGTAGTGTGTATAATCTTGAATGCCATTATTCCGCGCTTGATACCTACCAATCGGACGGCGCAGCAGTTTTGGGTTATCGGTATTGGAACGATCGCGATTAGTTGTGCAGGTTTTGCGATGCTTAAAGTTGCATGGAAGAATTCTACGCTCGGCGCGGTACGATCTTGCGTTTTTACTGGAATGGGCGCTGTATGTGAATCCTTCATCGTCATTTGTGCACTGGCCTTATTAGTCGAGGGGGTTCAATATGCCGCCTGGGTGGAACAGTTCGAAACTATTACGGCTGAATCGGGGGCAGACGTGCGCTTTTGGTTGACAGGAGTACTCTTCGCAAACGGACTCGCCGGTAATCTGCTCGCTGCTTTCTTAACTTCTTAATCAGCCAAACAACAAAAAGGCTCACAACGCTACATCGTGAGTCTTTTTTATGCTCAAAATCTCGGTGGTGGAGTAGATCGGACTCGAACCGACCACCTCAGCAATGCGAATGCTGCGCTCTACCAGATGAGCTACTACCCCAGCAAATTCATTATAGCACACATCGCCAAAACTGTGTTACAATAGGAGAAATAAGAGAGGTAAAAGCATGATCTAATTTTGTTTGATAATCAAAATTGACAGCAAAAGAGAGGTATATTATGAAGAATGATCCAGTTTTTGAAATTATCAAACAGGAAGAGATCCGGCAGTCCGAAGGCCTGGAATTAATTCCCAGCGAAAATTACGTATCGGCCGAGGTTCTCAGGGCTATGGGCTCGGTTTTGACTAACAAATACTCCGAGGGGTACCCCGGCAAGCGCTATTACGGCGGCAACGAGAACATCGATCAAATTGAGCAACTTGCAATTGACCGCGCCAAAGAATTATTCCACGCCGATCACGCCAATGTGCAGCCGCACTCAGGGGCTAATGCCAATGAGGCGGTTTATTTTGCCTGGTGCCAGCCGGGCGATACCATTCTTGCCATGTCGCTCCCGGCTGGCGGGCACCTCACTCATGGCTCTCCAGTAACGCGTAGCGCCAAGATTTATAATTTTGTTGGTTATGGTGTGACCGAGGATGGCGATATTGATTATGATGAACTCGAGCGTCTGGCGCACGAGCATCAGCCCAAACTGATTTTGGTCGGCTATTCTGCCTTTATGAAAATTCCAGATTTCGATCACGTGGCCAAAATTGCCGCCGAGGTTAGTGCTGAGAGCGGCCAAGAAATCCTCTTGATGGCCGATATGGCACACGTAGCGGGCTTGATTGCTGGTGGCGTGCATCCTAACCCACTCGAGCACGGTTTCCAGGTGATGACTAGTACCACACACAAAACTCTCCGCGGTCCGCGTGGTGGCTTGATTGTGAGTATGGGCACGGTGGGGAACCCTTTGCGCAAGGTCGAGCACACGCTGGAGAATATCCCAACCTTGATTGACCGCGCCGTCTTCCCAGGAACTCAAGGTGGCCCACTCGAGCATGTGATTGCAGCCAAGGCGGTGGCTTTTGGTGAAGATTTGCAGCTTGAGTTTCAAGATTATGCTCGGCAAATTGTGGAAAATGCCAGGGCGCTTGCGGCCGAATTGATTCGGCTCGGGTTTGTCCTGCAAGGTGGCGGCACCGAGAACCACTTGATTTTGGTAAATGTCAAAGATAGTTCTGGTATTGATGGCAAGTTATATGAGTATGCCCTGGACAAAGTCGGCTTGACTTTGAACGCCAATGCTTTGCCTAATGATAAGGGGGCGGCGTTCCGCCCGTCCGGTGTGCGCCTTGGCACTCCGGCCATGACCACACGTGGTTTGGGTGTGTCAGAGATGATGCAGGTTGCTGGTTGGATGAAGCGTGTGTTGGATATTTGTGTTGTGGCCGGCAGCGAAGATGGTCTGGGCAGTCACGAAGCCGAGTTAAAAGAGATTCGCGAAGAAGTCCGGGCGCTAGCATTAAAGTTTCCAATTCCGGGGATAAATGCGAAGTAATGATGAGTATTTCCTTTGAGCGACGCAGACAGAAAGTGACGTAGTCACGACAGCGGCCCGAGGGAAATTTATATAAGGACCATTGTGAAAAAGTGTGGGCGTAATAATATATAATAAAGGAGAATTTATGCCTACTACCAAAACCATTAAAACGGCTAAAACCAAATCTACCCGTACCAAGTCTGCGTCAGCCCTTCCCTCGGACGAGGACGATGCTATCAATGACGTCTTAACCTGTCCGACTTTGGCGCTACCAGAGCCTGAAGTTTTGGTAAAGTATGAAAAAATCGTTCCGGGCGGCGCCGAGCGAATTCTTGAGCTGGCGGAACAACAGGCTTCGCATGCACAAAAGTTGGAGTCCCGCCAGCTCGAAACGAGCGCCAAACTTAGACTCGTGCGCCAAATTATTACTTTTCTTTTGGCGCTCGGTACAGGTGCACTCGGCGCCGCCCTGCTGCTCTCCGGCAGCGAACTTGCCGGATTATTAGTCATTGTTATAGATGCGGCTGCGCTCGCTGCCGTCGCGTTATATGGCAAACAAAATTAGTGCTTAAATATCATCAAAACCGACACTAAACCTGTCGGTAAGCGAAATCGATGCTCGGCCCTCAAAAAAGAGGGCCTCTGTTCGGCGGAGCATAATCTCTTTGCCACCGTCAGCCCCCATGGACCACGTCCACATCTTTATTGTAGCACAATATGCTGGCAAACCATTGACAAAATCGGCAAGGTATGATACAATAGAAATATAAGTACTTTGTTTCCAGAAAAATCGTCAAAGGAGGGGATAAGATGAACGAAAAGTGGAGAATTAGCAAAGTAAGTACGTCTGAGCGTATCTCTGGCAAAATCAGGGAGAAGATGGCTCAGCCAGTTGGCATTGTTATACTAGGTGCTGACTGTGAATTAAAAACCGAGGTCTTAGAATGGGTCACCAGAGAAGCAAAGGAGGAACGAGTGTGACGTTCTTTCAGATTTTTATGTCGTTATTTTGGTTAGGTACTATTTACCTGCGTGCAAAACGAAGAAGGAGGAGAAGAAGATGAGTGAATTGACAAGAATCTGTTGGAGTGGACTGACGGGAAGAATTGGTCGAGAGGCCATCTCGCAACTCAAAAAGGTGGATAATGTGGAGATTGTATCCGGAATTAGCCGTTTTGATCATGGCAGCATGGGCGGACTGCAAAAGATTGAAGACGTGGAATCATGTGCTGATGGCTTATATGTAACGGGTTCGGTTGACTTTAGCGGTATAGAACGATGGTACTGTTATGACGGTATTGCGAATCCGCTCAAGGAGTTATCACAGAATTTCAATATTCTGGTAGACTTTTCCAGTGCTGATGTCTTTGACAGAGTTTTAGATTTGGCCGTGCGTACGCACGTTCCACTAATTAGTGGAACGTCAAGGTTGTCTAATCGCCAGATGGCAAGGCTCTATGATGCCACGAATTCCATTCCGATCTTTCGCGGCGGAAATTTTCGCTTTAAGGTGAAGAAGTTTATCGATGAAGTGGTAGAATTGGCTATGGAAGGCGGCGACTTTGTGCTCAACGAAAAATTCTATGCCGGCAAAAGTTTGCCCAGCGAAACCTCCAGGGTTATTCAGCGACGCATCATGGAAGCAACCGGGAAACATCTCGACGTTTTCTCCAATACGCCCTATGCGCAGGATAGTTTGATCTGCGAGTGGATATTCACCACCGAAAACGGGGAACTTTCTTGCAAGACCGAAGGCTTTGATGAACTTGCACATGACGTGCTGGAAATCGCCAAAGTGATGATTCGGAAGCCGGTTCGTCCGGGAAAATTCTACGACCTCGATGAGATCTGGGATGAGCTGCCGCACTAGGCCAACATCCCCAAAAACCCTGCCATTGCGGCAGGGTTTTGTAAACTAAAAAGTTGCTAATAATTCTACCCTTGTTATTTTATAACTTCTTTTAGACTTATTGTAAAATAAACATAAAATGTATTGACTTTTCTGCTGATGTGTGCTACAATGTAAGTATAAGCTTAAATAAGGCTTATGGATAAACTAATCAAATTTCGGTTATATTCATATAACCCCTGATTCGAAGAATCAGGTAACGACCTTAAAGGCTTAAGTACGTTAAAAAGCAAGAGTTAGAAACGGCTAGATGAATCTACTCATTGAATTTTCATCATCCTTTCTGTAATTAGTTAACCAGAAACGGAGCTAGCTAGCAATTTGGACTCGAGTGGCCTTTATGTCTATGTCTATGGACACGACTAGTCAAGATAATCATAAGCATAAAGGCTACTTGAGAAAGAGTGGCTGGTGAAAAATGTGGCGGAACGAGTTATAAAAAATAAGTCGCTCGTTCTATACCCGCTTAAGGGAATTGCCTAAGACTTCATATTGTGCACTGACGCAGAAATATAGCGATTCGGTGTGGTAACTGGTCAACTGTAGGTCTAACAAAGTATAAACATTAGACCGAATTTAAAATTAAACAGAAAGGGCTCTAGCCCAAGAGGCTAGGGAAGGTGAAAAATATGAGAAAGAATAACAGAATTGAAGCAAGCTGGAGTAACGGTATGTCAGATCTTTTCTTGGATTTGACAGGCAAAAAACCACGCCTGCTCGACATCGAGTACGACGGCGAGGAGCTACATGAGAGATGCGGTGGGGAAACCTACTATGTTTCTTGCAGTGGTTGCTCGGGTGCTGGCTGGTTGAAAGGCCTCAACGAGCTGCTTCGGGTAGGGCTGTATCGTGTAGATACGGTGTACAACAACTGCCAGGAGCTTGTGTCACTCGGGCAGCTTCCTGATGATAGCTATCAGGAGGTACTGGCGGCGGTGCCGTACCGGAGCCATACGGAGGACAAGTTGGGGACTCTACGAGAGTATCCAACGGTTGTGAAGATTGGCAACAAAGTCGTGTACTGTGACTTTGAAGTCAACTTCGCAGATATCCTGAAGACCATCTTCTCTGGTGGGGAACTGCCGGAGAAGTGCGAAGTGGGTTACTATGCCAATAAGCGACGCGGCCACCGTACTCTGAAGCGGGTTTTTACCTGGCTCGACAGTGACGGTGACCCGCGCGAGGAGGAAGTGTCCATGGAGTTCTATAACTTATGCTCTATGGAGAACACTCCGGACCCCTGGGAATTTTTCCAGGAGGAGTTGAGGGACTACCGGGCAACTAGCCCAGAGCGGATGTATCAGCTCCTGGGTATAGAGAAACTCAAGGACGGCACTTTTGTCAAGACGATGAAAATCGCTGGTGAACGGTACCGCGGGGAAGTTCTCGAGGGCAACCCGCTGGAGGCTGTGAAGCTCACGGCCGGCTGGCAGAGATTGGCGGATGATGTGATCGTACGCTTCTACGACGGAAGCAAAGAGGCACATCTGGTGGCCTATGCTCCGGCAAAGGAGGCGTATGGCAAACTGGCGCAGCGTCTTGCACATCACATGGGCGAGAGTGAGGAGTTTATCTCTTTCGTCGCCCCAGAGTGTGGTTGTGAGTACATCGAGTTCGAGCTGACGGTACCCAAGGTACTGTTTGCGCTCGACCAGACCACGCAGCTGGCAGACCTCCGCAAGGGGCTGGCCAAGAAGATTCGTGAGGACGTGGTAAGCCTTGCGCGCCAGTGGATCAAGAATATCAATGATCAGTCAATTCTGGAGGCAGTTCCTGATGACATGGTTGTGACGTTCGAAGATTCGTTAGAGGCGGGTAACTGCCGTCCTGGGACAGAAGACTTCGTGAAGCAGTTCTTCCCCGGACAGGCACAGACCACAGCTGCAGAGCTTAAGAAATTCGCAGAGAATCACAATGTTATGCGAATCTTTCGTCACCTTGCTGCAACTGGTCGCTTCAGCTGTAAGGCTGAGCAGACCGCCGTATAAACTCTTGCTTAAGCAACCCCGGCAGAAACTCGTAAAGAGTGGAAGCCGGGGCTTCCATGTTTTGTAAGATGTTTTTCATATAAAATAGCCCCTCTCGAGGCTATTTTATAACATAACACATTATAAAAATCAAATCGTGGTGGTTCCGACTGGACTTGAACCAGTGACACAAGGCTCTTCAGGCCTCTGCTCTACCAACTGAGCTACAGAACCAACTACTTACATTATAGCACATCTCGGTCATAATGTAAGCCCCTAGCCAGATTAATTCTTTCTCTTGAAATATTCTTTGCCCAGACCACAGAGCGGGCATTTATAATCATCCGGCACCTCATCACCATAATACACATAACCACAGGCTGTACAGACCCAAGCCGTTTTGTTTTCTTCGGTTTTCACCTTCACTAAATCACTTTTATGCTCTTGATACCACGCGTAAGTCATTGGCGTTTTATCTTCTAGTACGTCGGCCTCAATCATCCGACCGATAAAAATCGTATGCGTATCGGCATCAATCGCATCCACTTTCTCGCAAATCATATAACCAAGGGAATTCTTAACCACGGGCACACCATCGACTTCAGTCGTTTCGCACTCCGTACACTTGTCAACGTCCTTGGATGATTTAAAGCCAAAAGTTTCGATAATCTTAGGATCGGTATCCTCGCCTAGCACCGAGAGAGCAAAACGATTATTCTCAGACAATAACTTATGCGAATGATTAGTCTTGGCTACGGCTACGGTAATCAATGGCTGCTCGCCAGCGCTCGCGCGTGACACGGCATCAACGATACAACCACCACCTGTAGTCGTCAAAACATAAACCCCTTGAGTAATTTTACGTGTAATTTTCGAATTCTTCATTATATTTCTCCTAGCGCAAAGTAACGGATAGAATGTCTTAGATTAGTAGTTTATTCGAGCGTAGCGCGCCTATTGGCGAGCAAGCGAGAAAAACTGCTAAGATAAGGCATTCTAACGTTACGTAGTGGTGCCCGAAATGGGACTTGAACCCATATGGATTTCTCCATTCGATTTTAAGT
>CAYXCA010000030.1:0-12277 GCA_964463545.1 uncultured Candidatus Saccharibacteria bacterium
CTCCTTTGTTCTATTACTCTTATGGTGTTGCACTTAGAATTATAAGTCACAATCTAATTTACTATTGACTTTTTACAAAAAGTATGATACAATAGACATATGGGAGTTTCTACGCCCACCCTCTTGCCAAATCTTTTAATCTTTGCTATAATGACATTAGTTATTCTAAAGACAGTGGCGAGGTGGATACCTTTAATTATGCTACCGAGGAAATCTCTTAGGGGTCTTGTGGGTAACGTTGATTAACAACTTGCTAGCAGAAGAATAATTATCAAAAATAACCTAAGGAACTTTTATGGCAATTTCAAAAGCGAAAAAAGATACTTTGGTTGCTGATTTGACCGCTCTACTTTCTGATGCCAAACTCACGGCCTATGCCCGCTATCAGGGTTTGACCGTGGCTGACCTTCAGGAACTACGCAAGGCTGCACGCGAAGCCGGCGTCAAGATCAAAGTGGTGAAAAACCGCTTGGTCAGAGTCGCCATGAACGAAATCGGCGTCTACAAAGACACCGATACCACTGGTCTAGTAGGCCAACTCGTTTATGCAATTTCCGACACCGACGAAGTCGCTCCGGCCAAAGTTTTGGCCAATTTCGCCAAAACTCACCCAGCGCTCGAACTCGCTGGCGGCTTTAACGATTCCGGCATCGCCCTCGGGCAAGCCGAAATCACCACCTTGGCTGCAATGCCGTCCAAAAACGAACTCATCGCTCAAGTGGTGGCGCAACTTCTCTCCCCAGCCACGGATACTATTTCCGCCCTGGCTGGCGGCCTTTCCAGCATCGTATCCGGTTTGGAAGCAAAAGCAAATTAGCAATTCAGAAAATTATGTGTGCTGACTAAGCGCGATGTTTTCGGGAATCTCCGGAGGCTACGGCCGAGGACGAAGATGCGCGACACCCGCAACGGCGGGCTGGCGCGACATCGTGTCCCGAAAATCATTGCGATTAGCCATTCATGCAACATTTTATAAATTTATAATTTCATAAGGATTACAATTATGGCTACAGATATCAAAGCATTGGCCGAGCAATTGGTCAACATGACCATTCTCGAGGTCAACGAACTCAAAAATGTCCTCAAGGACGAATATGGCATCGAGCCAGCCGCTGCGGCTGTCGCTGTTGCCGCTGCCCCCGCTGAAGGTGGCGCTGCCGCTGATGAAGGCAAATCTGAATTCGACGTTGTCTTGAAAGACGCCGGCGCTCAGAAAATTGCCGTCATCAAGGCCGTCAAAGAAATCACCGGCCTTGGTCTTGGTGAAGCAAAGGCTATCGTCGATGGCGCTCCTGCAACTGTAAAGGAGAAAGTTAAGAAAGACGAAGCCGAAACCATGAAGAAGACCTTGGAAGAGGCTGGCGCTACTGTCGAATTGGCGTAGTCTTATATATTTTATATTAATTTATTCTCGAATTAGCAAGTTTGTAGCAGAGATAGGCTCCCCAAAAGGGCCTATTTTTGTTGTGTGACAGTTGCCAAAAGCACAAAAATCACCAAAACTATTGACATTTCTAAGCATGTGTGCTATAATGGACGTATGGATGTTATGAGGGGAAACGATTCAAGTAAATTTATAAACTGAATTCACTCCCCTTGGTTTTATTTTTTCATTGAAAAAGGAGGAAACAAAAATGAAAAAAATTAAGATTTTTTTTGTAGCTTTTGTGACGGTTGCATTGATCGTAGTGGCCGTACTCTGTGTCGGTATCTTTAATAACCGGAGCAGAAACAAGGATGAAGACAAAGATCCATCATCTGAAGCCGGAGCCAGCAAAGATTATGATGGCTTCACCGCTGCAGAACTAATCGGCTACGGCAAAGACGAGCCCCAGGCAATTCGTTTACCGAACAGTGATAGCCTTGTGGCTATCGAGGGAATCACGGAGGAAGATGCACAGATGCTAAATCAGATCTTCCGTGCCATAGAGGCGGACGCCACCGTCGCCCAGGAAGACACACCGTTGTCGAAGGTTATAAACCGACTATTAGACGGGTTTGACCCGGAATTTAACTTGGTTGAAACCTTCCAGGTAGAATACGACGCGGAAAGGCCCTACGATACAGTAGGGACGGTTGCCTGGATTGCCAATCCACTTCGGGAAGTCCTTCTGAGCGATGAGGCAGCTGAGGCCATCTACTATAACAAAGTCGGCGAGGACTATACCATGTCCTTCGGTTACTACCTGATGGCGGTGTGCTATTCTCGGGCGTGGGAAATACCCTCAACAGCACAGGCAGGAGCAGAGGTGGAGTGAATTTTGCAAAAGGTCGCAACCATTTTTGGTCAGCGGCCTTTTCTCTTATGTTTAACTTGTAATTTTTACAACGATTTTTGCCCCACCGCCGTTACAACAGTGGAAAACCAAAAAATTTTAACATTGACTTTGAACATCGACAGGTGTATCATGGTTTCAGAAATAAAAGTTAATGACGGACGGATGCGAGGCGATGTCTGAACTACCAGAAAAACAAATCAAACGGCTACGTGGTCTAATTCAAGAGGCTGAAACTAACCTTGCTGCTGCTAAGGAATTATTGATATCCGTACTAGGTGATGGCGATGCTATCACTGCTCCTCGGGACACTGTGGTGTCTAGCCCTGAGGGCAAAGTGATTGAAGGTGTCTTTGATGGGCAGATTATGATCGGTCCCGATGGCAAGAATTATCCTGTGCCAGCCAATTATGCTTCTAAATCAAAATTGATCGAAGGGGACATTCTCAAACTTACCATCACTCCGGAGGGCAGGTTCCTATATAAGCAAATTGGACCAGTGGAGCGCAAGGCCGTAATTGGCACGCTTGTGCACCACGATGACAAATATTATATTGAGGTTGGTGGACGTGAATACGAAGTGTTATATGCTTCTGTAACGTATTTCCATCTGCGCGAGGGGAACCAAGTTTCCGCAATTATTCCCGCCAATAACGAACAAGCCGCTTGGGCCGCCGTCGAGGCTGCATTATAGATGGCTTCAAAACGTGGTGATAGTAGTGCTGGGGCGGCTCAGCCTAAAGTCTTGTACCGCAAATACCGGCCGACTAGACTTGAAGATGTAGTTGGTCAAGAGCAAATTACGTCGGTGCTCAGTAATTCTCTCAAACAAGGCAAAATTGCCCACGCCTATCTTTTTATCGGTCCGCGTGGCACCGGCAAAACCTCAGTCGCTCGCATTTTTGCACACGCTATCAATGGGTTTGATTATCAAGTTGAGGATAGTTATCTCGACATTATCGAAATTGATGCCGCCTCTAATACCGGCGTCGACAACATTCGTGAACTCCGCGAGAAGGCCATCATCGCGCCCACGGCTGGCAAATACAAAGTATACATCATCGACGAAGTTCATATGCTTACTAAGTCAGCATCTAACGCCCTGCTTAAAACTCTTGAGGAACCGCCCGAGCATGTAGTCTTCATCATGGCAACCACCGATGCCTACAAGGTGCCAATCACTATTTCTTCGCGCACTCAAGTCCACACCTTTAAGTTGGCCAGCCCCGAGGTGATGCAAGCGCACCTGCGCAAAATTGCTGATGCCGAGGGAATCAAAATCAATGATGACGCGCTCAAAATCGTAGTGCGTCGCGGAGGCGGATCGTTCCGCGATTCGCTTAGCCTGCTTGACCAAATCGCCAGTTTATCCGACGGTAAAAGCGAAATCACTACCGATATGCTTATCCAAGCGCTTGGCCTGCCTGCAGAACAAGCAATTTCTGATATTTTAACGGCTTATACCGCTCACGATCAGGCCAAAATTCACCAAATTTTGCAAGATTTAATCAATACTGGCCTCAAACCCGAAACTATCGCTAGCGAACTCATTTCTGCTATTGTTGCCGTGCCGAATTCAGCCGTTTTACCACTTTTGGCGCATTTGCCCGATGTCCAGCCGCCTTTTCCCGAGGCAAAACTACTATTAGCGCTGCTTGAAGGCCACGAAGCCCCAGAAAGCACACCAAAATTCGTAGCGCCATCACACCCTACTCCAGTAGTAAAAGCCTCAGAAACGCCTCCTGGAGCCCCTGAGAGCAATTCCGCTCCTGTTTCAGTCCCCAAAACCACACCAAATTCAGCACCCGGAGCCTTTGACTGGGAAGGCTTTATTGAGGCCGTACACCAAGTCAATGACGCCGTCTATAACCAACTCTGTAAGGTCGATTACGAATATGACGGCAACACTATACATCTTTATCCTGACAAAAAATTCACCAAAAGCATCCTCGATAAACCCGGAAACCGCCAAATTATGGCGCAATACCTCGGTGGCATAGCCTTAGTTATCCATGAGCCCGACGAACGCATGACTCCTGAAGATAGCCAAATTTCACAAATATCTGCTATAATGGGAGGAGTAAGAGAGGTGAAAGGAGATTTACCCTTCTAGAGTGGGCACCTCGTAATAAGGAGGTATCGTGGAAGCATCCCACGCACAGGATGGCGGACGAGTTCCGCCACAAGATTTAGAGGCCGAAAAATCTCTACTTGGGGCACTTTTGTTGTCCGATGCGGCTTTTCCGAATGTCCTAGAAATTTTGAAAGCCGAAGATTTTTATGACCCGCGCCACATTGATGTATTCAAGGGAATGACGGCTCTCTATGAGCATCACCGCCCAATTGACCTCATGACTCTAGCGGCCGAACTCAAGGCTCAGGGAACCATCAAAAACATCGGTGGTGCACCGTATTTGACCGAACTCACTAATTTTGTGCCAACCGCCTCACACGTTGACGCTTATGCCGATTTGGTGGCACAAGCCGCTTTGCGAAGGCGCCTAATTCGTGCCGGCACTGATATTGCTAGTGCTGCCTATGATAGCGGTACCAAAATCGAAGATTTGGTTGGAAAAGCCGAGAAAAATCTCTTCGAAGTTTCCGATAAAACCGTAAAATCTGAATATGTTGCCCTAGAAGACCTCTTGGTTGACGCCTACGACCGTATTGAGGAATTACACCGCAACAAGGGCGCCCTCCGCGGGCTCAAAACCGGCTTTCGTGATCTCGATAATAAAACCGCTGGTTTCCAAAAAGGCGATCTTATCATCATTGGCGCTCGCCCAGCCATGGGCAAGACTACTTTTGCCCAAAACCTGGCTTATAACGTCGCTACCCGCAATGGCACGCAGAGCGGCGTTCTTTTCTTCTCGATGGAGATGGCCAACCAAGAGATCGTTGACCGCATGATTTCGGATATTTCCGGCATTGACAACTGGAAAATTCGTACCGGCAACGTGACTGACGAAGATTTTGCCAAAATTGGTGATGCGCTTGGCGACATGAACGAAGTGCCGCTCTATATCGACGATACCAGTTCGATGACTATTCTTGAACTGCGCAACAAAGCCCGCCGCGCCGCACATGACCATAATATCAGTATGGTAATCGTAGACTATTTGCAACTTTTGCAAGGTTCTGACCGCTACGCCGGTAACCGCGTGCAAGAGGTTACGGAAATCTCGCGCGGCCTTAAAACTATGGCTAGGGAACTAGAAATTCCCGTGATTGCCTTGGCGCAACTTTCGCGTGGTGTTACCGGTCGTGACGATCCGCGTCCAGTTCTGTCCGACCTTCGTGAATCGGGCTCCATTGAGCAGGATGCCGACCTCGTGATGTTCTTGCACCGTCCTGATTATTACAAGCAAAACAATGACGACTTTGTGCCTACTAATATCACCGAACTCATCTTGGCTAAGCATCGCCATGGGCCAGTAGGCAAAATCGAACTTTACTTCCACCCAGAACTCTTACGCTTTATGTCTTTGGACAAAGAACATGAATAGTAACTCTACTATATGAATTACAGCAACGGTATAGGCACCGCCTAAAAATTGTGCTATAATTCTTATGTGAAGAAACTCGTTATTTCCAAACTCTTCCTCTATCGTCATCGTTTTGCAATTGGTTTTATTGTACTCGGTGCCGCCTATATTGGCCTACTTTTTGGTTTGCCACTACTTTCACCAGGCGGGCTCTCCGAACTCGAAATGGAGTCTGCCGCCCAATCTTATGCACTAGAATTTGATTCAGTATTCCGAGGTGATATTGTCAACCTGCCTTATCGCGCTTTACAAAAACTTTCCATTGTAACTTTTGGCCTAACGGCTTATTCTGTCAAACTTCCTAGCATCATCATTGGCGCTATACTAGGATGTCTGTTAATTTTGCTACTCAACCGCTGGTTCAAGAATAACGTCGCACTCCTTGCCTCAATTTTAGCCGTGCTTTCAGCCTCCTTCCTTTATCTGGCCGGTTCTGGTACTCCGCTCATTATGCTAGTTTTTTGGCCCACACTATTACTCTGGCTCGGTTCCAAAATTCAAGGTGTCACCAAACCCAAGCCGCTCTATTGTTTTGCCTTTGCTTTTGCTCTGCTAGCCTCAATTTTTACACCACATTTGGTATATTTAGCATTATTTATTGTGCTTTTTGCCTTCTTGCACCCGCATCTGCGTTTTACCATCAAAAATTTGCCCATTATACCACTTGTGCTCACAGTCTTCATCATTATTACTGGGTTGGCGGCATTAGTGATGGCGGCTTTCATCAACCCACCTATCATCGCCGAACTACTCTTTGCACCAAATTTCTCATTTGAACAATTTATCACCAACATCCAAACCGCCTTTTTGCCTTTCTTTGCCTGGAACACAGCACTAGACAGCACCTTCCTCTCGCCATTTATCGGCTTGGCCTCAGTTACTTTGGCAGTCATCGGCATGCTTTCTACTACCAAAGGCTTTTTCGCCTCGCGCAACTCCATTGCAACCTGCCTAATTATCTTCACCGTTATCCTCTCTGGCTTCACCCCCGAATCGGCCATTCTCATCTTGCTACCAATGGCAATTCTCATCGCCCATGGCTTGCGCTATGTTCTCGCCAAATGGTACGATCTCTTTCCCGACAACCCTTACGCTCGCATTTCTGCGATTTTTCCAATTGGGCTCTTTCTTGGAATCATGATTATTGGCGGAATTAACCACTTTATCTTTGGTTACCGCTACGTGCCAATGGTAGCCGACAAATTCAACAATGACCTCGTTTTGATAGATAAAAATTTAGCGGCTGATAGCACAATTTATGTTGTCGACGACGAAATCGCCTACAATTTTTACGCCATCCTGGAGCATCAAGGTGAATTTCACGTCGCCAATAACCTCCCAGCAGATGCTACAGAACTGCCTAGCACCTTTGCCACACTCGGCCATCACGAAGATACCCCTGGCGAGATCGAACGCATAATCACCTCGCCAAAATCGCATAATTCTGATAGAATATACATATATACTACTATACAGAATGGAGAGGAGTTATAAATGGGTGCAACTATGGACCAAATGAAGGTTCTCAATCAGTTACGCAAAGCGCAAAAATCACTCAAAAATGAGATTGTTGAAGTTGAAGCCGGAGATGGTGCAGTAACTGTGCAGATCACCGGCGAACTTAAAATTAAAAGTGTCAAAATCGACCCAGAAAAAGTTGACCTTGACGACATTGAAGAACTTGAACATTGGATCGAAGACTGTATGCGCGATGGCTACGCCAAAGCTCAAGAAATTGCTACCGACAGAATGAAGCCCCTTATGGGTAATTTAAGTAATCTAGGTTTGTAGAGAGGAGAAACCGTGATAGACAAACTCGACTTAAGCGGCCACAATTATAAAATATCCGACAGTTTTAAGAAGTATGCCATCAAGCGCATTGGCAAACTTGACCGCTTCTTGCCTCGCGGTAGCAAAAAAGACATCATCGCCAAAATTGTAGTAAGCGAAGTTGATCGCGCTCATAATAATAAATATGAGATCTCCGTTGCAATGGAAATTCCTGGCGGCAAAGTTATTACCGCCAAAGACGAATGTTCCAACGTTTTTGCCGGCATCGACATTATCGAAGCCAAACTCAAAGGCCAGATCCGAAGATACAAACTTGAATCTACCCCACATCTGACCAAAAAAGGCCTCAAAAACTTGTTTATCAAACGCTCCTAGAGTATAATTAAAAGAGTTAATTCTAGAATTGTGGAGATTTTATAATATGGCCGAACATGGTGAAAAATTGCCAAAAACTGCAAAAAAATCAGTTAAAACCCCAAAAGAGAAAAAGCCAACTGACAAATTGGCTGACCGCACCGCGCTCACACGGTTTTTGCAAGGGGTTTTTGGCGATGCTCAGAAAAAAGTCCTCAAACGTTTATACAAAAAGGCTCAAGAAATTGGCAAACTCGAACCTAAGTACGAGGCAATGTCTGATGAAGAACTAGCCAAACAAACTACAGTTTTTAAGGAGAAAATTGGTCCAGATGCCAATCAAAAAGCCTTGGATGGTATTTTGGCTGACGCCTTTGCTGTGGCACGCGAAGCCAGCAAACGCATTCTCGGCATGCGTCCATATGATGTGCAGTTAATCGGCGGTATGGTGCTCCACGAAGGTTGTGTTGCCGAGATGAAAACTGGTGAAGGCAAAACTTTGGTTGCTATGCTTCCGGCCTATCTCAACGCCTTGACCGGCAAAGGTGTACATGTTGTGACAGTCAACGATTATCTAGCACAACGCGACGCCGGTTGGAACGCTCCTGTTTATCATTTTCTTGGTATTAGCGTTGGCGTGATTATCAACCAAGCATCTTACGTTTATGATCCAAAGTACGAAAACGAAGAACACGAAGACGAGCGCTTCCGTCATCTACGTCCAGCCACACGCAAGGAAGCCTATGCCGCCGACGTGACTTATGGCACCAATAATGAATTCGGTTTTGACTATCTGCGCGACAACATGGTAAGTGAACCGCAGTATCTCCGTCAGCGCGGGCTCAACTTTGCCATCGTGGATGAAGTTGACTCAATTTTGATTGACGAAGCCCGCACACCGCTAATTATTTCCGCTCCAGCCGGCGATAACCCAGATGCATATTACCAATTTGCCAAAATTACCGCACAACTCACGCCAGAAGATTACATCTTTGATGAAAAACGTCGCAGCGTAACACTGACCGACAAAGGCGTGGAGAAAGTTCAAGAACTTTTGGGCGTAAAAAATCTTTATTCTATCAAGCACACTCGTTTAGTTTATCACCTAGAGCAAGCCCTGCGCGCACAAGTAGTATTTCAGCGTGATAAAGACTATGTTGTTACCAATAGCGGCGACGTGGTAATTGTCGATGAGCACACCGGGCGTCTGATGCAGGGGCGAAGGTATAATGAAGGCCTACATCAAGCCATTGAAGCCAAGGAGGGTGTGGCGGTCAAGCAAGAGTCTATGACACTGGCTACGATTTCTTTCCAGAATTTCTTCCGCTTGTATAATAAGTTGTCCGGTATGACCGGTACTGCATTTACTGAAGCCGAGGAATTCCAGCAAATCTACGCCCTCGATGTAATCCAAATTCCACCAAATAAGCCAATTCAGCGCATTGATAAAGACGATTTGATCTATCGCACCGAAGCCGCTAAGTTCAAGGCTATCGCTGCCGAAATTAAAAAATATCACGACCGTGGTCAACCGGTTTTGGTTGGCTCAGCCAGCATTGCCAAAAACGAATTACTAGCCAAATACCTTGATAGTCAGGGTATCAAATATGAACTTTTAAACGCCAAAAATAATGAGCGTGAAGCCGCTATTGTCGCCAAAGCTGGGGAAAAGGGTGCCGTCACCTTGGCAACTAACTTGGCTGGCCGTGGTACCGATATTAAACTCGGCGAAGGCGTCAAGGAACTCGGTGGCCTTGTGGTAATCGGTTCCGAACGTCATGATAGCCGACGAGTTGATAACCAACTCCGTGGTCGCGGCGGACGTCAAGGTGATCCCGGCACCACTCAGTTCTTTGTCAGTTGCGAAGACGATTTGATGCGTATCTTCCAGGGCGACCGTATCGCTATGCTCATGAGTAGACTAGAAGCCATTGAAGGCCCAGACGCACCATTGCAAAATCGCATGATTACTAAAACTCTCGAATCTGCCCAGAAACGTATTGAAGGTTTCAACTTTGACTCGCGCAAAAATGTAGTGCAATACGACAACGTCATTAATCGTCACCGCAAAGTCGTTTATGGCATGCGCCGCAAGATTCTTGATGGCGCCGACATCCACGACGAAATCAAACGTCTAATGAAAACCGCCATCGAAGATCTCACCAAGGATAGCGCCCGCGTTAATAAGAATTTCAACGAAGATTTTACTGCCGTCTTTGATTTTGATCCAGAATTAGTGGATAAAATTGGCAAAATGCGCAAAGAGCAAGACCGTTTCAAAGCCGCACTTGAAGAACTGGAGCATAGGTATGCTACCCAAGAAGAAAAGTTCACGCCCGAAGTTATGCGTAAAATTGAACGCGAAGTCTATCTTAAGGTCCTCGATATGCTCTGGATGCAACATCTCGAAAATATGCAACATTTGCGTGAGGGTATCCATTGGCGCAGTATTGGTCAACGCGACCCGTTGGTTGAGTATCGCAGCGAATCGCAAAAACTCTTTGATGGCCTAGAAAAGAACTTACGCGAAGAGGTCTTACGTATCTTACTCAGCATCACACCACAAGAAGCGCATAACGAAGGCGTAACCGACGGCGAAGAATATGATACCGAACTCACCAAGATGGCTGAAGGTGCTACCGAAAAAGGCGTCAACGAAATTTCTGCTGGCGAGAAAAATCTCGATAAAGAATTTAAAGACGACACAGAAAAAGCCTCAACCAACATGGCCAACGGCGGTAATTATCAGCGTAATCTTGCCCGCAAAAACAAGAAAAAGCAACGCCAAAACAAGAAGAAAGGAAAACAGCGATAAAACACTCTGCCGAAGAAATCGTTTTGGCTTCGGGTGCAAAAGGTCTGCTCATCGACGTTCCTGATGCTAGTGTTATGAACACTAAGTTTCAGTTTCGCGCCGGCATGCGCTATGCCAAAAGCCCCGAAGTCTATGAAATTGCTCACATCGTAGAGCACTTGGCTTTTGGCGCCAACGCAAAATACACTAGCGAGCAAGCTTTTGAGGCCGATTTTACCAAAAATGGCGCCTACCATAATGCCTGGACATCCGATTTTTCCGTTTGCTACGAAAGTGAATGCGCCGATTTTGAATGGGAACGCATCCTTGCACTGCAACAAGTCGCCATCACGCAGCCCAAATTTAATGACGAAGAGTTGCAAAGTGAAAAAGGGAACGTTAAGGCCGAACTGACTGGCTATATGAATGACTATGGTCGACTACTTTGGCCTAGGCTGCAGCAAATCATGGGCGAACAAGTGCCAGTTTTGTCGGAACGCCTCAAAACAATCGCTAATATCGAATTAAAAGACATCCGTGAACACTACCGACGCACGCATACTGCGCACAATATGCGTTTCATTATCGCCGGTAATCTGCGTCACCGCAAACACAAAATCATCAAAGAACTTAATCGCTGGGGTCTGAAACCAGGCGAGCGTTTTGAGATTCCCAACGATGACCTACATTCCGCCGCACCGGTCCTTATCCGACGCAAAGATGCTACTAATATCACTTTTGCTTTTTCGTGGATGGTGCCGCGCAAACTAGAACCAAACGAAACTTACGCCATGAATTGTCTTAATCATATCCTCAATGGCACTATGAGCAGCCGCATCTTTGGCCAAGCCCGCAAAAATGGTCTAGTTTATGGTATGGGGAGTAGCCTTAGTAACGGATGGAATAACGCTTCCTGGGACTTTGATGGCGAAGTCAATGCCGAAAGTGCCGAAAAACTTTTCAAACTTATTCATCGTGAACTGCAAAAGATTCTTGACGGAAATATCAAAAATGAAGATATCGAGGCCGCCAAATCTTATGCTACTGGTCGCTACCAAATGGGCGCACAAACCGTCAACCAAATCTCCGACTATTACGCTGACGGCTATTTTGTGAATGGTGCACTCGAAAAATACGACCGCATGCCAACTCTCATCCGCGAAATTACCAAAGAAAGCATTGTAAACATTGCGCGCGAATTTATCACAACTAACATTGACGCTATGGTGGCCGTCAGTTCCGTCGAGAAAGCCCTCATCAATGAACTTGCCGAACAACTAAAATTCTAATCTCTACCTGCAACATCTCCACTCTATATGCCACATAGTCGTGATATGTGGCATGGCGTCGATTCGGAGCAAACGGTTAGCCGTCTTACCATTTGCTCACTCACACTTGCGTAGTAGCGGTCGTCTGTAGTGTCGCCAGAAGGGTAAACAGTAGCATAGATAGCCAAACGATAAGCCCCAGAGGCATCAGCGGCTCGAGAGGACCAGTCTACTGCCAACCAGCCAGCG
>CAYXCA010000031.1:0-11573 GCA_964463545.1 uncultured Candidatus Saccharibacteria bacterium
TAAGCGAAAGGAAGTCAACCATTAGTAAAACATCACGCACAAAACTCAACGGTGAGATCCGTTATCCTTCTGTCCGCGTAATTGGTGCTAATGGAGAGCAACTCGGCATTATGTCTAGCCGTGACGCTCAAGCCATCGCTCGAGAACAAGGCGTAGATTTAGTAGAAATTGCTGCTACCGCCGATCCACCCGTTGTCAAAGTCATCGATTGGGGCAAATATCAGTACCAAAAGGTGAAAGAAGAGGCAAAAAATCGCAAAAAGGCTCGTGAAAAACAGTCTGAACTCAAAACCATGAAAATTGGCCTCAAGATATCTGACAACGACCTTAACATCAAGATCCGCAAAATTCGTAGTTTCCTTGAAGATGGCGACCGAGTTAAAATCATGGTTATCTTCCGTGGCCGCGAAATGGCTCACAAAGAGATTGGTCAAGAGATGATAGACAAAATCATCAAACTCATTTCTGAAGAAACCGAAATCGCTACCGAAGGAAAACCCCAGTTTGCAGGACGTAATTTGTCTATTAGTATTCGCCGAAAGTAACCTGCACAAAAAGGTACTTTCCCGATTTGATAATAGAACTTACTAGCACCGGTACAGAAGAAGTATTTCCTACTTCCATGGCCTACTAGTCGCACCTCAACGTAATATTAACCATTAGCACTCTAATCATACAAGTGCTAAAATAAGCAAAGGAAAATTATGCCAAAACTAAAAACGCACAAAGGCACTGCCAAGCGCGTCAAGATTACCGGCTCTGGTAAATTGGCTCGTGAACGTGCCTACGGCAACCACATCCTAGCCAAAAAATCCAAGGCTCGCAAGCGCAACATGAAAACCGCTGCTTTTGTGAATGGTAAAATCAAGAAAAACGTTAAAACGGCATTGGGAGTTTAGTCATGAGAGTTAAACGTGGTGTGCCTGCACGGGCAAAACATAAGAAAATCTTAAATGCTGCCAAGGGGATGCAACATTACCGCACCCGCAGTTTCCGCCTTGCCAAACAAGGTGTCATCAAGTCATTGCGCTACAGTTACCGCGACCGCCGCAACCGCAAACGCGATTTGCGCGCATTATGGATCACTCGCATCAACAATGCTTCTCGCGAACTCGGCCTTTCTTACTCTCAACTCATGGCTGGGCTCAAGAAAAATGGCAATGTTATTGACCGCAAAATGCTAGCCGAACTCGCCGTCAACCAACCAAAAGCCTTTGAAGCCATCGTTAAGACCGTAAAGGAGATTAAATAATGGCAGTTTGTGAAATCAGCGGTAAAGGCAAGATGTATGGTCACAATGTGTCCTTCTCTCAGCATAAAACTCGCAAAGTGTTCAAACCAAATGTTCAAAAGAAAACTTTGATCGTGGATGGCAAAAAAGTCAAAGTCAATGTGGCTACTTCTACCCTCCGCACCCTCAAGAAAAAAGGGTTGATCAAATAATTTTCTAAGATCGTAAAAATACCACCAGGACTGGTGGTATTTTTAGTGAGTCATCAATAAGCCGGGTTTTGTAGCCTGCCCTCGCGAGCAAACCGGCAACCATCTATCTAGACTGGAAATTGCTCTCCAGTTCCAGCGGTGAGCGTGCATCCTCGGGTCAAGGTATCTAGCACTCCTTGCAGCCGGTAGGGTTTGCCTCCAACCCATGTCACCATGAGTTACTGTGGGCTCTTACCCCACTCTTTTCACCTTTACCCGGCACCCTAGAATCGCCAAGATTGTAGTTTTCTTCTCTCGCAGCGCGCCTTCATCGGCGAGCAAGAGAGAAAAAACTGCGAGATTGACGATTATAGGGCGTCGGGAAGTTTGGTTTCTGTGGTACTTTCCCTATCCTCGCGGACGGTCGCTGTTAGCGACTACCGTACCCTGCGCTGCCCGGACTTTCCTCTTGGTAAACCAAGCGGCTGCCTTTCAGACTCGTTATTATTCTAACATAATCATTTATATACGTCCAGAACAAAAAATCAAAAAACTCAAACTAATTTGCAAAATGCCGGTCGATTGCCGCATTTGCCTCCGCATCAGCATCCGCATTCTGCTCACGCGCCACGTGCACAAAAGCACAAGCCTCAAAATTCTCCGCTAAACGCCGGACATCATCATAAATCGGCAAAATATCACGGTTTTTAACCTTATAAATTCCATTCAACTGATTCACCAACATCAAATTATCGCTCACAAAACGCACCGACTTCAGCCCCAACTCAATCGCCTGCTCGCAGCCCTCTTTCATCGCATAATATTCCGCCACACGCGAAGTTGCAAAACCAATAAATTCCCCGCCCTGTGCCAAAATTTCACCATTCACTCCCACAACCTTATAACCGATCCCCGATGGACCCGGATTGCCGCGGCTACTACCATCCACATAAACCGTAGCACTATTTGCCACTTCCTTATAATTTGCACGTACCTGGCCACGTCCCTCCATCTCGAGCACCGTCATACTCGCTTCGTCCAAACGATAATTCCCCACCTCTTCTGGCTTAATATATTTATACGCTGAATAACGCTCCCGCGGCTGCAATTTTGCTTCAGGGCCCAAAGTAATAAAATAAACAATATATAAATTACTCAACTGACTCGAACCTTGCGGCGCCATGAAAGTCACCACATCGTGCAACTTGGTCTGCTTGGTCACCTCCACCCCCAAATATTCCTCCAAAGTTCGCTCGATTGCCTCTTCGGGTTGTTCACCAAATTTAATTTTGCCCGTAGGCAACTCCCAAGTCGGCATTCCATCCACCCGACCTTGGGCTTTTTTCATAATCAAAACATCACGCTCGTTCTGTATTATTCCGACTACCCGAATTCGCTGTTTCATACCTCCACCTTTTCAACTCAATTTCGACTTTTTAAAGACATTATTAATGACTAGTACAAGGAGAGGTTGAGTAACGGACCGAGCCGTACTACAAGTACGGTGAGGGAGTAACAGAAACCTCGACGCCGTAATAGTTATTAAGAATGTCTTTAAAACCCTGGAGCGATGTTTTCCCTGTATTATATACAAGGTGGGTAAAATCTTATGCCTATTTCCACAGAAACAGACCACGAAATCCCTTAAACATGATTATTCAGGAAAATCATGCCGCCACCAGGGTTACCCCCATTGTAACATACATCACCCCATTTCCACAAATTCCATCCCATTCCATCATTTTTTATCCACTATCTCTACCCTGAATATTCCTAACCTACTTTATTTACTAATCGTCACACAACGCACGCTAAAGGCGCAATTTGCAGGGTTAGTCGTCGAAGTAAGCAGTAAACCACTATCGGTACGAATATCAAGGTATTTCGTCGAACGAAGATTATCAACGGGCAACACAATATTTCGACTCCAATAGTATCCTCGCACATTTACCATTTCCAACCCATGCACAAATCCTCCAGCCATTACAAAATTAAGTGGAAGTTGCTTAATTTTCGCATCCTTTCCAGACGTAATGCCATAGGATGAAAATAACTTTGCAAAACTACCGCTTTTACTGTTATTACTATCAGCATAAGGCAATTTCCAGCCTTTAGGACATATACTACCACTCGCCTCACCTTGGCCATTCGCAAAAGCCACATTTCCAGTTCCAGCAGTAGCTGCATTAAATTGATAATACCAATAAGCATTCGGGTGGTAAGATGCAGTGGCGTTTGGTTGGGCGGTATTATCTGGTGCCGCATTCTGCGTATTTTCTGTTGGCGTCCAATTATTCGCCACATCACTATCCGCCGGAGTTAGAGTCATCTTAGTCGTCAAATTAAGCGCCAGATTCTCCTGCATCCAACAATTTCCGTCCTTGAGCTTGGCAACCTTGTAAGTTTTGTCGTCGCGAATATCAACTAATTCTTTAGAAACCTCTAACTCCGTCGTGGCAGCACAGATTTCCGGAGTAATATCTTGCATATAGTAGAGATCTTGCAGCCCTCTCACCTCAACAGGATTGGCTACCACAGAAATCACCACTTCGTTACTATATAGGCCCACTTCCAAATTAGTATCAATCTTCGTACCAAAGGCTACCTTGTAAGTCTGATTATCGGTTGAAGTCGTCGTGCTTTTTATTTCCGTAGAAACAGCTGGAATAGCACTAAACTGACTAGATTCCGTAGGAGCTTGTTCACCGATGTAATAACCCCAGGTATTCGCCGGAAAATTGGCTAAAGTGCTCGCTTTACTAATTGAACTAATCTTGCCCTTTTCCCCATGAACCGGAGACAAATCAGTTCCATTGACGCCATTCATCAAGACCGCAAAACCATTGCGGCTATTCGTAGCTACTTTTAATTCAGCAACACTACTACTATAAGCACCGCTAGACTTTGGCGCGAGGTCAATAGTTACCACCGGGCTCAACGCTACTGCCAACACTGGCCGCACAAGTACTTGAGTAACAGTCTGAGCTTCTTTTGTCGTAGTCAAATCGTCGGCATAGACGTGGTCCGTACTCGGGCAAGCCAAAGCTATCAAACCAAGCCCTCCAACCGTAAAGCCAAGAGTCCCCAGTACTAAGCGTTTATAAATTTTTTGCTTCCCCATTGTTACCTCCGTTTTTTTGGCATCAAAAAAGATGCGTTTTATGACACCCCGGATGTCGCTTCACTTGCAGGTGCAATCTACTTACCAAACGTTTAAGGTCATGTTTGGCCGCGAGAAGGAACTACTGCCGCCACAAAAAGCGACACCGCAGGGTGTCTAAACCTTTTCGAACCACGCAAAAACGCATTCTAAAGCGGTGCCGCTTCTAACGTTTTTACGCGTTCAAATTGAAATTACTAACCAAAATTAGGCTCGTAAAGGTTTAGACATCTCTATTATACCACACTTATGCTAAAAACAAGCCCAATTTTACCAAAATATCTGGCTACCGCACACCCACCAGCCAATAAAACGCCTGCAAAATTCCATTCATCGCCCCGCCCATCACCGTAGACAAAAAACCAGGAGCCACAACCACCAGAATCATTACCAGAATAATTCCCCAGTTCTCCATCCTCGACATCACTTCGCGCACACCATCCGGCGCAATCGCATAGAGCACGCGCGAACCATCCAAAGGCGGAATTGGGATCAAATTAAATATGCCGAAACCAAGGTTAATAAACAAAAAATCTGAGAAAATCTCACCCATAAAACCACTAGCATACAACCCGCCCGTAAAATGCCCCAACAAAAACGCCACAAATGCCAAAATAAAATTCGTTAGCGGCCCAGCAATCGCCACCATCGCCATTCCCCATACCCCGTGCTTAAGTCGCCGCGAATCTACCGGCACCGGCTTGGCTCCACCAAAAATTGGTCCACCGGAAAGAAACAGCAAAAGCGGCATTGCAATTGATAATACCGGATCAAGGTGTTTAAAAGGATTCAGCGTCAACCTTCCTTCAGATTTAGCCGTGCCATCACCTAACTTATATGCCACCAAGCCGTGGGCTAACTCGTGCAGCATCATTGAGAACAAAATTACCACAAAGGCTATCAAAATCGTTACAAAATATCCCATTTTATCTCCTTTGTATTAACATTGTGTATACATTGTCCATACAAATCACATACAATGTATTACACTAGGCCAAAGCCACCACTTCCAACGTGGCTGGAAGCGATTCCAGGCTCTTCACCTTTAACTTCTTCTCCGTCCGTGCCGACACTTTGAGATCCATCACCATACCATCAATATTCCCCATTGCCACAACCAACTTTGGTTCAATCTCACGCACTGCCCGCACTGACGACGTGCACAGAATATCCGATATACCAAGTTCATCCAGAGCCGTAGCATCTTCAACGCCACCAATTATTCCCACATGCACATTATTCACTACCGCATCATAAATTGTCTTATCTCCCCCCACAGCAATTCCCCGAATTGCCACTTCGCCAATTTCAAACTCACCTGGACCAACAATTTTGCCCACTTCCAAATCGGCATCAATCGTTTCATTCGCTAAATCAAATTTAATTGATCTTGTCTTGGTACTAATTACAATTGTATCCTGATCTTTGCTTTCAATCTCAAACATATTCCTCCTTAGTATATATTATTCTGGACGTACCAGTTTCTCTGGATCATATAATTCTGCAATTTCCATGTCCAAAACCTCAGCAAGAAACTTATCCCGCACACTCCGCCGATATAAATAATCGTCGCGACTCATAATTACATAGTTCATTGGACGCCCCTGGCGCTTTTCCACTATCTCCGCCCACCTCGACAACTTCTTTGCGCTATCATCACCCACAATCAGCATATCTAGGCCATCTTGTCCTGGAAAACGGTTAATCACAATCAAGGCCTTCAACTGCTTCTCCACGGGACGAATCATCTCTTCCCAATTACCCATGCGCCTGAGTACTCGATGCACCTCAATACCACCGTTGGCCGAACCAGCCACATGGTGTGGCGAAAAAATCTCCTGAAACGCATGCGCGTACGGACTCTTCATATTGGCCGAATAATATACCTTGTTATCATAAGTGTCACTCTTGACGATACCGATATTCTCTAGGTTTATCAATTCGCGTCTGACCGAGTTAATCTGCTCTTCAATCACTCGCGTGATTTCCCGCACATAATATGACTTAGAAGTATTAGTGAAGAAGAGTTCTAACAATTTTGCCCGAGTTTTCGAGCCAAATAATTTTTCAATCGGTGCACTATCTTCTTTGCTCATCCTGTATACATTTTAGCACATAAGGTTCAACTTCAGCAAGTGGTAGCCATACAATTTTTTTATTCCGTTTGAACCAAGTTAACTGCCGCTTAGCCAAATGCCAGTCATCCAGAATAAATAATTTTTTGGCTTCTTCCAAATTGTATTCACCTTGCAAATAACCCCAAGCAAACTGATAAATATTACTTTTCATCGCCTGAGTATCCCAATTGTACTGACTTACTAATTTTTTAGTTTCATCGTACAATTCTTGTACAAATAATTTATCTGCCCGCTGCGTTATTCGCTCACGCAATTGTTCAGGTGTCCACTTAATGCCTATGGTTAAATAATTTGCACACATTTCTTTGCGATCACTTTGATCAAGTTTTTTCTGCTCCGAGAAACCATAATCATAAATCAAGGCATCAATATATAAGCCCGTGCCACCTACCACCATTGGAATCTTGCCCCGAGCCCGAATTTCCCGAATTTTCTCCTCAGCAAAATACTTCCAATCCGCCACCGTAAAACGCTCGCCTGGCTCCACTATACCAATGCCATAGTGCGGCACCCCTACTTGCTCCTCTAGCGATGGTGCCGCCGTACCTAGTTCCATTCCTCGATAAATTGCCCGCGAATCAGCCGAAATCACCTCCCCACCAATTTTCTTAGCAATTTCAATCGAAACCCCCGTCTTGCCCGAAGCCGTCGGACCCAAGATTACGATAGTTTTATCAAACTGCACCAAAATCCTTTAACCACGCCGCTAATTCAGTCAACTTCACCTTTTCTTCCCTGTCGCGCGTACGTACACTCACTACCTTATCCGCAGCATCTTTCTCACCTACAATCAACACTACCGGAATTTTCATCTCCGTGGCGCGTTTAATCTTCTTGCCCAGGCTATCATCGCTCCAGTCAATCTCATAGCGCAATTGGTTATTCGGCACTGGCTCTTCCAGCACTACGCCACGCAGCACCTGTTCCACTTCTTTCACATAATCTTCGGCCTTATCATTTACCGTCAACACTCGAACCATCTCTGGTGCGCACCACAACGGGAACCAACCCGCCGTATGTTCAATATATACACTCATAAATCGCTCAATCGAACCAATCAAAGCGCAATGAATCATTACCGGCGTCTTCTTCGTGCCATCCGCATCAGTATATTCCAGACCAAACCGCTGTGGCATCGCATAATCTAGTTGCACCGTAGCCAACTGCCACTCACGTCCCAAAGCATCCGTCGCCATAAAGTCCATTTTTGGCCCATACATCGCCGCCTCACCAATACCAATGAAATATTCCATCTCAAACTTCTTGGCCATGCGCTCAATTGCCGCCTGTGCCTTCTCCCACATCTCTGGATCACCAATATAAGCGTCTTTGTCATCCCGGAAACTCAGCCTCAAAGTCAATTTCATATTAACTTTTTTGTACAAATCTTTGGCGCTCTCAATCAACTCGCCAAACACTTGCTCAACCTGATCTTCCGTACAAAACACGTGTGAATCGTCTTGCGTAATCGCCCGTACTCGGCTTAGCCCGCCTAGTTCCCCCTTACGCTCATCGCGATACACCATCGTCGTTTCCAGGTATTTCACTGGCAATTCTTTATACGAACGTGGCGCACTCGCAAAAATCTGCGTATGATGCGGACAACTCACTGGCTTTACCGCCAAATTATCGCCTGATTCTTGACTTACAAACTGCAATAACTCTGGGAACTTCTGATAATGTCCAGAAACTTTGTAGAGTTCAACGTTCGCTATATGCGGAATACAAACTTTACGATAACCGCACCTTTCACGATAACCATTGGCAAAATCGGCCAACATATTGCGCAAAATCGTGCCCCGCGGCGTAAACAACGGTAACCCTGAACCCACCAAATCCGAAAAACAGAACAAATCTAACTCTTTACCTAGTTTACGGTGATCACGCTTCTTGGCCTCTTCTTGCTGCGCCAAATATGCATCTAACTCTTCCTGCGTAGCAAACGCCAAACCATACAACCGCGTGAGCATCTCACGCTTCTCATCACCCCGCCAATAGGCCCCTGCTATTCGTTCCAACTTCCAAGCACCAATCTCCTGCAAATTCTCCACATGTGGGCCTTTGCAAAGGTCGGCAAACAAAACCTCGCCAGACTTCGGGTCAATCAAATCGTAAAACGTAATCGCCTTGCCCTCAGGCAACTCCATGATTAGTTCTTCTTTATACTTCTGACCATTCTCCTTCGCCCAGGCCAACGCCTCCGCACGCGAAACCTCACGCCGACACATTTCACACCCGCGCGCAATAATTCCCCGCATTTTTTTCTCTATCTTGGCTAGATCCGCATCCGATACCTTGACATCACCAAAATCAATATCATAATAGAAACCCTTCTCGATTGCCGGACCAACTCCAAAAATTGTTGTGGGATAAAGCTCCCGTACCGCCGCAGCCATCACATGGCTAAGCGTATGGCGCATTTTTTCAGTCTGTTCACTTGAAGCATCCATGGCTTTATCCTTTCTTAAGATTATTTTATCTATATAATTATAGCATGTTCTAGACTACTTTTGTCGTTTCCGCAATTTTTTCTTCTCTAGATGCAAAGCACGCCAATATCCTACCACCGCCGTCAAGAAAATAAAGCCTTCCGAGAAAATTCCCGCCACCGAAAAAATGAATGTATTATATAACATCCAGCACAACGCCACCGGAATGCCCAAAAATTTATACACTTTAGTATTATTTTGCCAAATCGAAATCTCATAAAGCACCGTAGCCGCCACCGAAAGCAAACTCGCCAGCCCATCATAAGTCCACACTGCCAACACCGCAATCGCCGCCAAAACCACCACCAAAGCCACATAATCACGTATCTGGTGACCAAAAATCATTTTGCGTTTCCTCTGCCGCCTTGCCTCCATCTTTTCGTGCTGCTCGTCCCATATATAATAAAAATTCGCCAACAAAATCACCACCGACATCGCCAAACCCAGATCTGCACCCAAGAGGATATATGCTATAATTCCCGCCGCCATCGAGAAGGTATCCAAAACCACCACCAATTTACGCTTTTTAGCAAAATAAGTCGCCCCGAGCAGAGCATACTCAATAACCGTAAAAATCTGCGACCAAATATACGCCCATGTGATAACCATAACCATTATTATACCGCAAAAATAGCACAATCTATGTTTTCTTACCGCAAATTATACTCCAAAGTATTGACATAATCACAAATCTGTGATACAATAGAAGGATAAGCTTTGTTTTTTTGCCAAGATCATACTAAAGGAGGTGTTTTACGTGGCAAAATGTCAACTAAGCGAACGAACCTTAAAAATGAAGCAGAACTTTATTGAACTGCACAAACAAGGTTCTAGCATTGAAGAAATTGCTGCCAAATTTGATCTGACTCCAGGCACAGTTTATCGTTGCTTGGGCGAAATCGCAACCGCAGCGGGAGTTTCTCGCGAATCTCTCCTGCAAAGGCCGCATAGCCCACATCAGGGATATAGTCGTCGCGATGACTATCAGGTCTTTGCCAAAGCCAATCTGACCGATTACCAAAATCACATTCAGGAAATTTTAATCAAGTTCGACCAAACGCTCACCAGTATTGAATACTACATCGAAACCCAAGAAAATTTTCAATCCGAGGAGGCAACCCCATGTTAAAAATGACCCAGCACGATATTAAAATCTGTATCAAACGTAATTTAGGCTTTGAACAAATCTGCGCCAAATATCAATGTTCCAAAGATGAATTAGAGAAAGCAATTCACAATCTCTACGAAGGCCGAAATGCAGATAAAATCATCAAAGATATTTATCAGAATACCAAAAACATTAATAAGGCCATCAGGAAAACTACTAAAAGTAAGCAGGAGATGCGAGTACTTGAAGAATCGCATCTCACTCCTCAGGAGGAGTGTAAAGAACAAATCAGCCCTTCCCCTCTGGAACAGCTGAAAGCCAAAGAAGCCACCCTGAGCAATGTTATCATTCAGCTGGAATCACAACATAAGACTTTGGTGCGCAAACATCGTTCTAACATCGCCGAGTTACGCAACTTTTATGAACGCATGAGTGCAATCAAACGTCAGTTTGAAGAGATCAATTCCCAATATGAAAAGCTCATGGTCGACAATAATCGTTTAGTTGATCAAATTAACGGCATCACTGAACGCCGCCATGAGGAATTAATAGCCTTGCAGAATATCCGTGCTCAAATTCAGCGTCTAGAAACTATACCAATCTGCGTATATGCTGACGGCCGCATTGAAGCGCTGGACAATACAGAGATTACCCTGGACGACACCGGCAATGAATCTCTATATCAAAAGATTATTCAGCAAGAATCGGTGCAATATCAAGATCTATGTTTACGCGATCTCAAGACCGTTTCACGTCTCTATGCAATCATCAAAAACTCATCGCACAAATTTGAGTTTCTCTTTGAAAATAGGACTCTGGAAACCTACTTCAATTAAGTTCCCCTTCTAGGGCCACCGCAAGGTAGCCCTAATTTTTATATTATATATCTAATACAGTACTAAGGCAGCGGAGGGGGAAACCGCTCCAGCGGTCAATCGGACCACCCGACGGGTAGACTACTGTATAGAATCCGAAGTTGTAAGCACTGGGGACAGCCGCCCCATCGGCGCGAGTAGACGACATGCGTGACGACCAATAGTCAGCGTGGTGGCCAGCATTCCTTAAAGTACCAGCAGTGACAGGTAATGCTACGTACCCGCTGCGCACGAAGTTGAACTTTACAGGATTTACGATTCCAATTTCACATACAACAAATAAGAAGTTTCTACCAGTTTGTTAATTTCATGCTATAATAAACACATGGGTCGCTAGCTCAGTTGGCTAGAGCGCCTCGTTTACACCGAGGAGGTCGGGGG
>CAYXCA010000032.1:0-9871 GCA_964463545.1 uncultured Candidatus Saccharibacteria bacterium
GAGCGCTGGCATAGTTTCCCCCCTCCGCTGCCTTAGTACTGTATTAGACATATAGATAGTATTCTGGCACTCTTGACTTTTGAGTGCTAATCGAGTACAATGGAGGTATTATGGAAAGTGATTTTAGTGATTTGATGAATAAATTGTCGGAAAATGCGCGGTTTGCTCTGCAAAAGGCTGATATGTTTAGTAAGAAATATAACGGTGGTTATATGGGGACGGAGCATATTTTGTTGGGGATTTTAGCGCAAGATATGTCAACTGGCGCACGAGTGTTGGAGCGGTTTGGCGTTGATCTGAATAAGGCTGAGAAAGCGTTAGGGCAAGAGGCAGCCGAAGTAAATACTGATTCACCAATGGCAATGATGTCGCTCTCGGAGTCGGCCGTACTTACGATTCGGATGGCGGCACATTTTGCAATGGAACATAACGTAACGGCGATCGGTACAGAGTATCTATTATATGCGTTGTTGGCGCAGCAGAATTCGCGTGGGGCGGTGCTTCTTGCAAAGATGGGAGTGGAGCATGACGATATCATAAAGGCGCTAGAAGCCGAGATGGATACGCGGATGCAGCGCGAACAAAACCAGAAAAAGAAAAAAGAGTTCAAAAAGACGCCACTGAAGTGGTTGAAGCGGTTTGGCACAGATTTGACGGAATTTGCCAAGGATGATAAGTTGGACACGGTAATTGGGCGTGATCGGGAAATTGAGCGCGTGGTGACGGTGTTGAGCCGACGGACCAAGTCGAATCCAGTGTTGATCGGTGAAGCCGGAGTGGGTAAGACTGCAATCGTGGAAGGCTTGGCAGAGCGCATGGTAAAAAACGACGTGCCAGGCGTGCTGATTGGGAAGCGAATTATCCAAGTAGATCTTTCGACGATGGTGGCGGGGACGAAGTTTCGGGGGGAATTTGAAGAGCGTATCAAGGGGGTGATTGATGAGGCGGTCGAGAATGACGATGTGATCTTGTTTATTGATGAATTGCATCTTTTGACGGGTGCTGGTGCAGGTGAGGGGTCGATGGATGCGGCGAATATCCTCAAGCCAGCCTTGGCACGTGGGCAGTTGCAACTGATAGGTGCGACAACTTTGGATGAATATCGCAAAAATATTGAGAAAGATAAGGCTTTGAGCCGGCGGTTCCAGACGGTGATGGTGGAGGAGCCGAGCCCAGAGGTAACGTTTAAGATTCTGAAGGGTGTGAAAGGTCACTACGAAAAACATCATGGGGTGGAAATTCCGGATGAGATGCTGGAGGTGGCGATTAATATGTCGGGGCGGTATATCAACGACCGCTTTATGCCAGATAAGGTGATTGATGTGATTGATGAAGCGGCAGCAATTGCAAAAGTGGCGGCAGATAAAAACGGTGGTTCGGAATATAAAAAATTGCGAGTACAGCTCAAAGATGCCGAAGATAAAATGGCAGAAATGGCCGAGAAAGAAGATTTTGAGGCGGCGGCGCTCTGTAAGACTAAGGCAGAGCAAATCAAGGTGGAGTTGAAGAAGTTTAAGAAAAAGAGTACTGAAGAAAAAATGCCAGTGCTAAAAGAAGATGATTTGGCGTTGGCAGTGTCACTCAAGACGGGTATTCCGGTGTCAAAGGTGCATGGTTCGGAATTGCAGTTGCTAAGCAAGCTGGAAGATCATCTAAAAAAGGCGGTGATTGGCCAGAACGAGGCGGTGACGGTGGTGTCGCGAGCAATTCGTCGGGGGCGGAGCGGAATTGCAAATCCAAATCGGCCAATAGGTTCGTTCTTGTTTATGGGTCCGACGGGTGTAGGTAAGACAGAACTAGCGCGAGTGATTGCGCGTGAGGTGTTTGGCGGTGAGAATGCTTTGATCAAAATCGACATGAGTGAATTTGGCGAAAAGCATAACGTTTCGCGGTTGGTGGGAGCGCCGGCGGGTTATGTGGGCTACGAAGATGGCGGTAAGTTGACCGAAGCGGTGCGACGGCGGCCATATAGTGTGATTCTGTTTGATGAGATTGAAAAAGCGCATCCAGATGTATTTAATATGTTGCTCCAAATTTTGGAAGATGGTGTACTAACGGATGGTCAGGGAAATAAGGTGAAGTTTAATAACAGCGTGGTGATTTTGACTTCTAATTTGGGTGCGGGCGAAATGTACCGTGAGAGTGAGTTGGGCTTTGTGGCAAAGGATATTAAGCAAAAGCGTGAATTGAATGAAGAATACGAAGCAAGCAAAGAAACCGCGATGCGTGAGTTGAAGAAAGTGATGAAGCCGGAATTGATTAACCGGTTGGATAGTATTGTGGTGTTTCACCCTTTGACGCACGATAATGTGGAGCGGATATTTGATAATTTGCTAGAGGAATTGCGCAAACGTTTGGCGGCAAAGAAGTTGGGCCTGAAGATTACGCCAGAGGTGAAAAAATATTTAATCGAGCGGGGATATGACCCAAAGAATGGTGCGCGGCCGCTGCGGCGGGTGATTGAGGATGAGGTGGAGTCGTTAATTGCGGAGCAGATTATTGATGGAACTTTGCAGCCGGGTGATATTGCGGCAATTGGTTTGAGCAAGAGCAACAAGGCGGGTGAGCGCAAGTTGACTTTTAAGGTGGTGCATGAATAACAAGCCGAAGAGTTTTTGGCAAAAATATGCGTGGGCTGGGGTGGTGGTGCTATGTTTGGCGGTGTATGCCGCTTTGCAATCAACTTGGCTGATGGATACCTTGAAGGGTTGGGGCTATGAGCCGACGGAGAAGGTGGTGGCCATTGAGGCAGATTTGGAATTGACGGATAAGGGGCGACGCATTTTTGCGGCGACCCGCCCGACCGTCGAGGGTAGCCGGGAGTTTAATGAGCATTGCGACAGTCATGACGCAGAAATTTCGCTGCTGGGCTGCTACACCGACGGTCGGATCTATATTTATGAAATAACGCTCGCGCAGATTGCTCCAGTGAACAAGGTAACGGCGGCGCATGAGTTGTTGCATGCAGCGTGGGAGCGCATGAGTGAAAGCGAGCGTCACCAGGTGTCGGAGTGGTTGGATCGAGTGTATCAGAATCAGCGAGAATGGTTTGAAGATGAACTAGAAATTTATGATGATGCGGAGCGTACAGAAGAAATTTATACGCGGGCGGGTACAAAGTTGGCAGATTTACCAGATGAATTGGAAGTACATTATGCTGAATATTTCCAAAATCGGGCAGCAATTGTGCAATTTTACCAAGATTACGAAGCGCCGTTTTTGGCTTTGCAGACAGAAATGGAAGAATTGGCTGAGCAGATTCGTGAGATTAGCGGTGAAGTTGAGTCGGGACGAGAAACATACTTGCAAGATTTGGCGGAGTTGGACAAAAAGATTGATAGATTTAATACTTGTGCAGAAACGGCAGGATGTTTTGTGAGCCAGGAAGAATTTGCGCGGCAACGGCAGGCGCTTTTGATGGAACGGGCGAATTTGGAAAAAACTCGCGCATCATTAAACGAGAAGATCACGCAAAATAATCAGCGAATTCAGAGTTATCGTGAGCGCCAGATGCAACTGGGGGAGTTAAACAATGCAATGAATTCAAATATTGAATTAGTCGAAACGATATAATGATAAAATAAGTAAAGGAGAATTATGAAAAATTATCTAGTACCAACCGTAATTGAAGAAACAAATCGGGGTGAACGGGCGTTTGATATTTATTCGCGTTTACTCAAGGAGCGAATTGTGTTTCTGGGTGACCAAGTAACACCAGAAACGGCGAATTTGGTGGTGGCTCAGTTGCTATTCTTGGCAAGCGAAGACCCGAAGCGCGATATTAAGTTATATATCAACTCGCCTGGTGGCTCGGTCTATGACGGTTTGGCAATTATTGACACGATGAATTATATTGGGCCAGATGTGCAGACGATTGGCATTGGTTTGCAAGCGTCGATGGGGGCGATGTTGCTTGCGTGCGGTGCAAAGGGGAAGCGGTTTGTTTTGCCGAATGCGCGGGTGATGATTCATCAACCGAGTTCGGGGACGGAAGGGAAGATTACAGATCAGGAAATTGCTCTCAGAGAAGGTGTTTATTTGAAGAAGCGACTGGCGGAGATTTTTGCGGAAAGGACCGGCAAGGATATTAAGCAGGTTGAAAAAGATATGGACCGCGATAATTGGATGAGTGCGGAAGAAGCCCTGAAATATGGCATTGTCGATGAGATTATTGAAGGATAGATTTTGATGTTTGTTCTTTTTCGCTGCTAGGAGAAAGGCTGTATTTCTACTTCTATATGTACTAATACAGTACTAAGGCAGCGGAGGGGGTAACCGTGCAGGCGATAACTAGGCCCATTTGAGGGACTTACTGAGGCGCCTCGTATAGACAAATTATATCTGTATCCGATTTGAGCAGACCTAGAAGACACGTATGCGCCATCGATACTTGGCGTTTCTAGGACGCCGTAGTCTGTACGTACATCCCCGCTGCGCACGACTGGTACAGATTTGCAAAATTGTACCAGTATAGTTTTACTTCTACCTCTGTTATTTCTATTGCCAAGGTGGTACAAAAATGAAAAATTGTACCACCTACTTCGTGCGCAGCGGGATTCTCAGTCCGGATAATGGTAAGTTTTGGGACGCTGGCCTCAACGGCTATTGGTGGTCGTCGCGCGGATCGAGCACGCGCTGGGATGGCGTAACTACCCCTAGCGGTTACTACCTCACCTTCGATGCTACTGGCGTATACCCGTCGACTGGCCCGAGTAACCGCTGGTACGGTCTTCCCCTCCGCTGCCTTAGTACTGTATTAGACATATAGAGTATGGAGAGAAATCATACGATAAAGAGTTGACGTTATGCTATAATTGGGGAATGAAGAAAGTTTTGTGGACGGATGGTAGTGCAAGTCCGAACCCTGGGCCGGGCGGGTTTGCGGTGTTGGAAAAAGGTAAACCGGTGGCTTTGGGGCGAGAGCTACAGACAACAAATATTCGTATGGAAGGTCGGGCGATGATTGCCGCGATTGAATACGCAAAAGGTGAGCCGTGCGAGATTCATAGCGATTCGGAATTTTGGATAAATGTGCTGACGAAGTGGGCGCCGGCTTGGGCGCGTAATGGGTGGCGCAAGAAGTCTGGCGAAATTGCGAATTTAGATTTGGTGCAAAAATTGTATTCGCTATATCAAGACAACCCGGTGGAATTGGTGTGGGTGCGGGGGCACGTGGGTACGGCTGAGAATGAGTTGGCCGATGAATGGGCGAATCGAGCAAGGCAAGGTGAAAAATTGTGATTAGCATAAGTATTGACAAAATGCTTATGCTGTGATAACATGTGGATATGGCTCTGCTAGATTGAGTTTGGTTTGGTATTTTTTGTGTTTTATGATAAAATAGGTGTACAGACGGGTGGTGGGGAAAGTAGCAACTTAAGATGTACTGGTAAGCATACCACTTGCTGAATATAGGCGGGCGCGCGAACGCGGAGGTAAGAACATGGGCGCGGATGATTTTTATGGTGACGAGAATTATGTATTGACGGCACAGAACAATAACCCTTTCGAGATGCCGGCTTCGGCTGAGGTGATGAGTAAAGTACGGAGTGATTCAATGATTCATCTGCTGGAGCATCCGGTAATTCAGCATAAGATTACACGACTTAGAAATAAGGACACGGGTAAGGCTGAAGTACGGAGTTTGGTCAAAGAGATTGCGGTGTTGGGGTTCTACGAGATGACGTGGCATTTGCCTTGGCAGTTAGTATTCGTGGAAACGCCGGTTGCGCAGACGTATGGCCCTGAACTATCAGGGAAGAAACCGGTATTGGTGCCAGTTTGGCGAGCGGGTGAGCCGATGGCAGATGCAATTGTTAGCAGTGTGATGCCTTCGGCTAAGGTAGGAAACATCGGAATGTATCGTAATCAGGATGACATTACACATCCGACTTGCTATTATGATAAGATGCCATCTGAGATGGATAAGCGAGAGGCCTTTGTGTTGGATCCGATGCTGGCGACGGGCTATTCGGCAGCGAGGGTAATTAGTATTCTGAAGGATAATTACGGCTGCAAGAAGATCCATTTCATGTGCATTATCTCAGTATGGGACGGGATCAATGTGCTGCGGAAGCAGCATCCGGACGTGGACTTGTATTTGGGCGTGGTGGATGCGTGCTTGAACGAGAAACATTATATTGTTCCGGGGTTGGGTGATGCAGGTGATAGAATTACCGGTACAAAGTAGTTTGCCACGGTGGCAAAGCGTAAGGCCCGATAGTTGTAAGTTGACTATCGGGCCATTAAAATGTGTTATAATTAGGTTATGAAGAAGATTGTGCTAAAAAGCCAGGTGCCAGACCAGGCGAAATTGGAGAAAAAAGTGGCCAATATTGGCATGGAGTTTTCTCCGGCGGTGTGGCAGAGTGAGCGGATATACTGGCCGAATGATTTTAAGGCAGGAATGAACCAAGCGCGGTTAATTTTGCGGACAGAGGTAGCACAAACGGATCAGCCGGCGACATATTATTTATATCTGAAACGGCATATTGAAGATAGCGGGCTCGATTTTGTACATATGACAACAATAGGTGACTACACAGAAACAGTTGAACTAATCAAGCAACTAGGATATCGTGAGGCGGCAGATGTGAGTCGGCAGCGCCGGACTTTACAACTGGATGGCCATACGGTTCTGTACCTGGATACGGTGGAAGGAATTGACGGGGCGTTTTTGAAATTGGAAGTGGAGATGGCGGACGACACTGTGCCGGTGAATGCGGTGCGGATAACGTTGTTTGAAACTTTGAGTTTGCTCGGTTTGGAAACCTTTATGATGCAGACTTATGCAGAGTTGTTGGCGGGGGATGTGTTGCAGCCGTATTATTTGCCAAAGCCGGAATAATATCCTGCTTAGGTTAAAATCACTTTATCCAGGCACGCTAGCCTCGTGGTGGTTCGCCTTCGGGCTCGGAGAGGAGTTTTTTGGACTTGATTTCGTAGCGGCGACCGTTGACGGGGGAAATATAGTAATCTTCGGCAAGGAGATTCACGAACATCGTAAGATCTTTGTCGTCCATGATGATAATTGAGCCGTCGTCGTCGGTCATGAGTTCGAGTTGCATATCATCAGCGTAGTCGATGAGTTTGTCTTGAGGCATTTCTTCGGCGATGTCGAGTGATTGCAATTTCTTGACCAGAGGCTTCTTATCTTGCAAAAGACTGTTCAGAGTAAGCCCTTCAGCAAAGGAAAGTTTATATTTATCGGTAATTTCTTTTGCCTTGGCGTCGGCAATGACTTGAGATTTATAATCGTACTGGAAGAGATTTTCGAACTTGGTTTGGTTGAAAATGACGACAGTGCCATCAATAATAGCGACTTGATTATCGTCTGGCACCTTGAGAGCAACTTCGGCAGAGAAAGGCTCAAAGCCTTCGCCATTGAGTTCCCAAGATGAGCCACCTTTGAGGGCGGAACTGGCAGAAATGCCTTTGGCAATGTAGAAAGTTTTGGTGCCACCTTCGGCGCCAGGGTAGGTGAAGCGGGCAATGATGCCTTTGATTTTTTTGAACTCGTCGAGGTGGTCGCTCATAGAATCAATATCGCGATATTCATGCTCGATCAGGTGAATTAGGGTTTCAGCGCGGCCAACGTTACTGAGGCTGGTGCGATAAATAACCTTGTCTTCGCCGTCGGACTTTTCGTATTCGCGGCACTCAAGGCCTTTGTCGGCCTCTTTGATAATGTAGCCGGTGGCTTCTTGCATAAAGAGGGCTTTGACGCTGTTGGTGAGGCTTTCGGAATAGCGCACGCGGTAGGGTGTGTAATTTTTGTTAAACAAAAAGAGTTCCACAGAAACATTGTTTTTGATTTCGTCTACTTCGTTGGCCCAGTGGAAGACGTCAAAAGTGTTGTTGGGGGCGGGAGCGACATTTACATCTGCATTCGCATCTGATGCGCCTGACGTGCTCGTGTCTGACGGGTTTGCATCGGGAGTGGGATTTGGCTCGGGATTAATATTTGACTGTGTAGACTCATCTTGTTCTTGCATAAAATTTTACCTCGCTTTTGATTGATTATAGCATAGATAAAAAATATGGGGAATTATTGACGTTTTGGCGAAGAAATAGTTGCTGGCATTGACTTTTTTAGCAAAGTGTGCTACAATGGGATGTGACGAGATAACAAAATGTTGATTTTAGCAAGATGTTGTCTAGTCATGTAACTGAGAGTGGGGCGAGTTTTGCAGGCCCCAAAGCACCTTAACAAATTGCTCATGTTATAGGTGCTTTTGTTTATTTTGTAAATAG
The DNA here is from genome assembly GCA_964463545.1 of uncultured Candidatus Saccharibacteria bacterium. GTDB lineage: Bacteria > Patescibacteriota > Saccharimonadia > Saccharimonadales > Saccharimonadaceae > Nanosyncoccus. The sequence goes on from CAYXCA010000032.1 coordinate 8,254, forward strand.
GAGGGAATTGTATATGAAACAAAGGGAAGATGAACAAAAGATAGTTGTTGACACCGGTGGTGATAGCCGTCTAGTACGGAAATTTGAGAATATCACGGTTGGCGGGACCAACTATTATCTCGCCAAAATCCAGATATGGTATCTGGCACTGATACCGCTGTTTATGTTGTGTTTGGCGTCGGCAATAAGCACAGCAAAAATAGGTAGCGCAGAAGCCGATGGCTATGTTGCGCCTAATACAGCAGGAATGACCGACAAAGAGGCGCATGATGCGATTGCGGATCCAGAGAAGGAAATTCGTGATTACATCAAGCACGAGTCTGGTTGGCTGTTGTCTGTCCCTAACCGCATCCTTGCTAGTATTATAAACATTAAGACTTGGGACTGGAGTAAAGAAACTTGTGTGAGTTTTTTGACATGGGTTTTCTGGTCGGTTGTGACTTTCTTATTGTTGGCTAGGACATTTTACCGGGGAGCATATTTAATGTATTTACTGAAAAGGGCCAGAAATAGCGGCAAGATGGTGATTAGGAACGTAAGCGGCTATAAGGTACCGTTCACAGGCAAGGGTCTGTTCATCATCGCTGTACTGATGGTGGCTTTTATGGCCGTGCTTCTGGGCGCACCGGTGTGGGTTGTGTACTTGGCGCTGGCGTTTCTTTTGCGTAAAGAGAAGCAGGCCTTTAAAGCAACCGATGGGGTTGTCTATGACCCACCGCGGCAGAATATTTTGATTGAAACGCTGAGAGAGTGGGGCGTATGCGGAAAACTTGTCCGCTACGTAGACAATCTCTACGGCTACAATCATAAAACATCATTAGGCAAAAGGGGGAGGCATAGCAGGCCTCCTTTGGGAGATGATGATGATTGATCAGCATCCGGCGGAAGTTGGCAGACATTGGCAGACATGAGTAATTTGGAGAAGGGTGCTACAAGACATATATGTCGAGTAGCGCCCTAATTTTTTAGTATGAGCCTTAGCACATAAATACACTTTTCCTTGGGCCGCTCCTGGGTGCTTGCCCGAGTCTTATGTCCTGCGGAAAAGGTATTTATGTTTTAGAGTTTGTACAAAAAATTGAACTTTTCCACATTGTGGAAAACGGAACAGGGGACTGGATGATAAAAATAGCCGTTTGGACAAAAAATATAAAAATTGTATGAAAAACCGCTTGCGTTTTTTGGAAAAGTCGGGTAAACTTAAATCAGTGGACGAACACCCACACAAACACGATTAAAACTACAAAAGAAAAAACAAAAACGTAGCAAACTGTGAAAAGCGGGGAAGTACCACAAACAAAAATTTTAAAAAAATTAGTATTTTAACAGCGTTTGAGATCGGCCAACTAGGAGTTTTTGCGCGCGTTTGGGATACGCGACACCGAATCCAATATGCACCTCCAAACAAACACCTCCCAATTAACTCTATGGTTTCTTATCTCAGATAAGGGCCAACCCACTTTTACACTTTAAGTCTCTCAACGGCTGTAAATATGGTGTGCTTCGGCACGTCTACTTACAGTAGATAACAGTGTAACTCACAAACAAAAAATTTACGCAAAGACAAAAACGCGGAAATTTCTAGTTGAACGATCTCAAACAAAGCGTGTATAATATA
>CAYXCA010000033.1:0-8968 GCA_964463545.1 uncultured Candidatus Saccharibacteria bacterium
GATGAGCGTTCTTATGGTTTCCCCCTCCGCTGCCTTAGTACTGTATTAGACATATTATGCTATAATTATAAGCATGAGTAGGAATAAGTTCCTCAAGTTTGGGCTTCTCGCGGTGATGGCCGTGATTGTAGTGCGGCTGTTTTTTATTCAGATTGTGCAGCACGATTATTGGACGGAACGAGCGGCAGCGCAGCATACTTTGCAGTATACTTTGCGGGCAGAGCGAGGGGAGATTTATATGATGGATGGTGATGAGCCGGTGGCGGTGGCGATGAACGCCACGGTTTATACGGTGATTGTAGATCCGATGCTGGCAGATGCGGAGGAAACTAAGGCAAAATTGACGGAGATTCTGGGTGACAAGCGCGTGGCAGAGTGGGATAATGTGTTTGCGAACCGGTCACTTAGGTATTATATTGTGGGAAAGAATGTAGAACGGAAGGCAGCAGAAAAGGTGGCTGAGGCTGATCTAGATGGTGTGTGGCTACAGGCTAATACAAAGCGGGTATATCCTGAAGGAAGTTTGGCGGCGACGGTGCTGGGTTTTGTGAATGCAGATGGTGTGGGGCAGTACGGTGTGGAGGGAGCGCTAAATGAAGAGTTGACGGGGAAGGATGGTTTGTTGAAGACAGTAAAAGATGTTAATAACATTGCGCTTTCGATTGGTGATGATAATGTGAAGGTTCCAGCAGAGGATGGTGATGATATTGTACTGACGATTGACCGGAATATGCAATATCAGGTGGAGAAGATTTTGACTGAGCAGACGAAAACTTTGGGTTATAAAAATATCAGTGCGATGGTGATGAACCCAAATAATGGTGAGATTTTGGCGATGGCTAACGTGCCGGGGTACGATCCGGCAGATTTTGGCAATGTGGAGAGTGCGGCGGACTATGTAAATCATGTGGTGGAGGATCCATATGAACCGGCGAGTGTGTGCAAAACGTTTGCTTTTGCGACGGGTATGGAATACGGCGTGATGACGGCGAGTTCGACATTTAATAACGAGAATGTGACTTATGTGGACAATTGGCCAATTAAAAATTCGACTCAGCGCACAGAATTGCTAGGGACTGTGGATATGCAGACGGCTTTGAACTGGTCGTTAAACACTGGATCTACGCAAGTGCTGAGGTGGCTAGGTGGAAGTGAAACAGAGATTAATGCGCAAGGACGGGAGCGGCTGTATGATTATTATCATAATCATTTTGGTTTGGGAAAAGCGACTGGAATTGAGTTGTATGAGGTGACCGGGTTGGTGTATGCACCAGATGAGGTGGAATATGGTGTAGATTCGACGTATGCGAACATGACTTTTGGGCAGAATATGCAGGTGACGATGTTACAAGTGGCGGCGGCTTTTGCGTCGGTGGTGAACGGAGGAGATTTTTATACGCCAACAATTGTGAAAGGGAAGTTGAAAGATGGAGAAATTGTGGATACGGTGCCGCGAAAAGTAGTACGTAAGACAGTGACGCCAGAAACGAGTGCAGCAATGCGCGAAATGCTTTATAATACACGGCGAGCATATCGAGCAAATGGTACGGACAAAGCAGGATATTATGTTGGCGGCAAGACGGGTACGGCGCAGGTGATTAAAGACGGTGAATATTCGTTTGATGAAACGGTGGCAACATATGTTGGGTTTGGTGGCACGGAGGGGGAATTACCAGGCTATGTTATTGTTGTGCGAGTATGGGAAGATGGTAAGACGGCGGGGGGCGAAGCGCAGGCTTTGCCGGTGTTTAATGTGCTGAATGCGTATGTGCAAGATTATCTAAAAATAAAACCGGCAGGGAATTAGTGTATATAGAGTAGAAAAGGGAAATATGCTATAATGATGGTATGGCTGATACGCTAAATAACGAAACTTTCTATGGGTTGATTTTGGCTTTGGCAGCGTTTTTCTTGGCGACTTTTTTGACGCCAATTTATACTTATTTTGCTTACAAATATAAGTTTTGGAAAAAGCAAAAGAAAACAACTTTAACTGGTGAGGCTTTGCCAGTGATGACAAAGTTACATGCCAAGAAGTTTGCGCGGCATTTTCCAACAATAGCAGGAATTATTGGTGTAATTACCGTGTTTACGGTGACGTGGATTTGTAATTTGAACCGTGAACAGACTTGGTTGCCGCTGGCGGGGTTTGTGGGTGGTAGTTTTGTGGGGCTGATAGATGATTTGATCAATGTTTTTGGAAGCGGAAAGGGTGCGGCTGGGCTTCGGGCGCCAGTGAAGTTTGCGATGATTACGGCAATTGGTGCGGGGCTGGGTTGGTGGTTTGCGGTGAAACTAGGTTGGACGAGTATTGAGGTGCCTTTTGTAGGAGACTGGCAAGTGGGCGTGGTTGGAATGATTATTATATTTACCTTTGCAGTGGTGGCGACGTCGAATGCGGTAAATATTTCGGATGGTTTGGATGGTTTGGCTGGAGGGTTAGCGATGCTGGCGTATGGGGCTTATGCGGTAATTGCGCTTTTTCAAGGCCAGTGGATGTTGACGGGCTTTTGTTTGACGGTGGTAGGATGGCTATTGTCGTATATTTGGTTTAATGTGCCGCCAGCGCGATTTATGATGGGGGATGTGGGGTCGTTTGCAATTGGTGCGGGGCTGGGCGTGGTGGCAATGATGACAAATGCATTTTTCTTGTTGCCGATTATTGGGTTTTTGTTTGTGGTAGAGGCAGGGTCGAGTTTGATTCAGATTTTTTGGAAAAAAGTGTTTCATAAAAAGTTGTTTATTTCTGCACCGATTCATCATCACCTGGAGGCAAAGGGCTGGGGTGAGGCTAAGATTGTGATGCGGTTTTGGGTAATTGCAGGGGTGTTTGCTTTGATTGGTGTGTTTTTGGCGGTGCAAGGGGGAATTATTTAGGTGGGCCTGAGAAATGCGTAGACACAAGAGTGATAGAATTATTGGTGCGCTGACGGTGGTGCTTTTGGGGGTGGGGCTGATTATGATTTATGCAATTGGACCGATGCGGGCAAATGTGGTGAACGCGGCCTATGGTACAGATGTGGGGGAGAACTCGTTTTTCTTTCATCAAGTGGCTTGTGTATTGGTGTCGTTGCTGGCGTTGATTCTGGCATTCAAGGTGCCGTATAGTTTTGTGCGTAAGTTTGGTAAACTGATTTTGGTAGTGGGCTTGGTAATGTGTGGGGCATTGGCGGTATTATCAATGATGGGAAGCGGACTAGCGAAGTGCGAGTTGGGTGCGTGTCGGTGGTTTAATTTGGGGAGTTTGCTGAGTTTTCAGCCGGCAGAAGTCTTAAAACTGGGTTTGATTTTGTATTTGGCTGGCTTGATGGCAGAACGGAAGAAAGAAGGGAAGTTGGAAAGTTGGTCGGACTTCTGGTTGCCATTTGCGATAGTTTGTGGGTTGGCATTGATGTTTGTGGTGGTGATTCAGCGCGACTTGGGTACCGGTGTGACGTTGATGGCGATTATTTTAGGCATGCTTTTTATGAGCGGAGTAAAATTACGCTATTTTTTGCTTACACTTGGTGTGGTTTTGGTAGCGGGAATTCTTGCAATTGTGACATCGCCGCATCGGGTCGAGCGTTTGATGACGTTTAGTAGCGAAGAATCTAGCGATTCTTATCATATTGAGAACGCAATGATTGCAATTGGCAGTGGCGGTTTGTTAGGCGTGGGTCCGGGGAATAGCGTACAGGCAACGGGATATTTGCCGGAGTCGATTAACGATTCAGTATTTGCGGTGATTGGTGAAACCTTTGGTTTTGTGGGGCTTTTGGCGATTGTGGCGTGTTTTACGGCGCTGTTGCTAAGATTGCTTCGGACAGCGAACTTTTTGCCGGATGACGAGCAAGAGTTGGTGGTGGTAGGCATTTTTGCGTGGATCGCGGCACATGTAGTGGTGAATATTGCAGCGATGACGGGTCTTTTGCCGCTCACGGGAATTACTTTGCCGCTTTTGAGTTATGGTGGTACGAGTATGATGTTTACGGCAATAGCGTTGGGGTTGGCGCTACAACTTTCGTGTTATACTAGTAGGGAACCGAGAACAGAAAAACAGACAAAACGCGTCGAAACGGTAAATCGAAGGCGGGGAGGCATGAGTAGGAGGTTAGATTGATGAAGGTTTTGGTAGTAGGTGGGGGTTCGGGTGGACATATTACGCCGGCAGTGGCGGTGGTACGAGAGATACTAAAACTTAAGCCGCGGGCGAGGGTGGAATTTTGGACGGACAGAAAGTATTATAAGAATGTTGTAAAAATTACAACAGAAATTGGTGTGAGTTGGGGCTCAGGTGTGCAAGAGTCGGGTCGGTGTCAACCGTATATTCGGGTACGCAAAATATGGGCAGGGAAGTTTCATCGATATGCGGGCTGGACTTTCAAAGATTATTTTGTAAATTTTGGTACAACTTTGAAAGATTTAGTGTGGGGAAATATTACGGGTTTTGTGGGTTTCGTGGCGGGGTTGGTGCAGAGTTTTGGGCGGTTATTGTTGCCAGGTAGGCGACCAAATGTAATCTTCCTGAAAGGTGGTTTTGTGGGGCTGCCAGTGGGTTTGGTGGCGAGGCTGTTTAGAATTCCGTATGTGGTGCATGAATCGGACGCGGTGCCAGGTTTAGCAAATCGACTCTTGATGAAGCATGCGGCAGTGATCGCAACGGGTTGGAGCGAACTAAAAGGCGCGAAAGATTATGTGCAAGTGGGAATTCCGGTGGCCGCAGAGTTTGGGCTTGTGAGTGACACACAACAAAAGTCGCTGAAAAAAGCCTTTGGTTTTGATCCAGAGCAGCCATTGGTAGTAGTGACTGGTGGTAGCCAAGGTTCGCTAAATATTGATAACGCAATAAAAGAGATTTTGCCGGAGATGCTGAAATTTACCAGTGTGGGCCTAGTGGCGGGGCGCAAGCATTATGAGGACATGGTGGAGTTGAAAAAATATGAAGAATGGGACAAGGCGAAATTGCAGTCGAACTTTCGGATGTGGGAATTTAACTCGGCAATGCATGAGTTGATGGGGGCGGCCGATGTGGTAGTGAGTCGTGCTGGGGCAACTACGATAGCGGAGTTGGCGGCATTAGGCAAAGCAGTAATTTTGGTGCCGTTTGAACGTTTGCCGGGCGGGCATCAGGTAAAAAATGCTGAGCGCTTGCAGGAAAAGGGTGCAGTAGTGATGATTATGGATGAGCGAATGCAACAGCAGCCCGGAATTTTGTTGGAGGAAGTGCGCCATTTGGTGCGAGCGCCAAAGGAGCGGGCAATGTTAGCGAAAAAGTTGCATGCTGAAGCAAAGATGGATGCGGCAAAGAGTTTGGCAGTGATACTTTTGCGTGTTAGCGAAGAAGGCAAGTCGACTAAGAAGACTAAGGACGAACAGGTGGGTGAGGATGAGAAACAGGAGTAAAAAGAATTCTAGCATGCGTTTGGGCCAGACAATTGTGGCGGAGCGCGAGTATGTGGAATCTGAATCGGAGCGGATGCTAGCGCGAAAAAAGGCTCATCGGCGCCAAACAACCTCAGTGTTGATTGTGGCCTTGATGTTGTTGATATTAGGTCTAGCGTTTTATTTGGGGATGAAGGAATTAGCAATCGCTCCAGAAATTGGAACGGACCGTAGTGGCACTGATTATCAGATTAAAGCGGAGATTGTAGATGAGGACCGGCGTGGGCAGATTTCTAGCCGGGTAGAGGCGTATGTGGCAAGTTTGGAGCAAGATTTGCAGGAGTTGGGTTTGCGGCTGAAACGAGTTACTTTGCCAACTGGCATGAGCCGAGCATTATATATAGATATAGATGGGCAAGAGGCGTATTTTAAGGTGGATATCGACCGTAATGCGGCGGTGACGGCGGAAGACATTGATCGCATGTCACGTTATCTGAAGGAAAAAGATTTGCATCCGAGTTATGCAGATGTGCGAGTTGAAGGGAAAGCATATTATAAATAGGGTTACTATTGACTTTTTCTAACATGTGTGCTATAATGGTAGTGAGGGCTCGATTTTGATGCTCTCATTTTAGCAACTTAACAGGGAAATACTGAAGCCATATAAAATAAGGAGGGAATTGTAATGAAAAAATGGTGGAAAATGGTATTTTGGGTGTGCTTTTGGGCTATTGCTTCGACGGGTTGCGCAGGGGATGACAGATATGTGGAATTTTCTGCAGAGCATGATGCGGATATCGGATTTTATGATCTGATGGAGGCATTGACAGTATCGGCTGCGCCGGTTGAGGAACGGCAGGAGGTAGTTGAGCTTCCGGATGTGGAATTGGAGGCGAATATCTTGGGAATCTATGAAGTTACTGAAGATAACGCCGAAAATCAGCAGAAAGACGCGATTTCGCAATTAGGGGCTGACAAGGAATATGAAGTTGTGGCAAGAGTCTTGCTGTCGGCAAATTCCGATTTGGTTCTTGGCCAGGAATTAGACTTTTTGCTGACTTTGCCAACTGTCGTTGAAAAGGACAAAAAATCTGATCTAACCGCAATGGTTTTTATCGATGCGGTGGCAGCGACGATGGATGATTTCTCAATCACCTCTATGACGGAAGACCTGCGGCTGGACTATGTGCCGGAAACGTATCACATTGTACGGAATAGTAGTGCAAATGTGGAGTTGTATGCGGGCGATGTAGTTTGGAATGAGGATGCTGATTGGCAGGAGCAGACGCTGGACTACGTGACAACAGTCAACCAGCGGCTTGGGGTGCATGAATACATCTTGAGTTATCATCTCCGCAGTGTAGCGTTGAATGCTAACCAAGAGGCCGCCGTGATGCGCGAAGCAGAGCCAGTTAATGTGCAACTCAAGGGAATTTCTCATCAGTTTTCTAACGGGGTAAATGGGAAAGAGGTGGCTGCGATGGCACTGAATGACTGTTTGCGTGAAGATTATTTTATACGAGAATCGATGGCGAGTGACGGTGCGGCTTATCTGGTGGTAGAAGTGACTTTGCCGGACTGGGCCAGGGAATATGCTGAGCAATATGGTTTAGCATTAACGTGGTATAACTATTCCAATGTCCCTGGGTGTGGTATAGGCGTGAGTTTATTGGCAGCATTTCCTGATAATTACGGTCATGCTGAGGCGAGTTTGAAAGGACTTAATTTATTACCGATAACTGGCGATGTCCTTGAATATGATGGCGTGCTGATACCTTATCCTACGGCGCCTCTGTCGGTTTGGTATGAGGATGAAACTTCGAGGTTTAAGAACCTGGCCGTAATAGAAATGCCAACGGAGGGCACAGAGGAGCCACGTATGGAACGCACAAGTTTTACTCAGTTGTTGGGTGGGGAAATAATCGAAGAAATACCCGAGGATAACAGTTTCTATGTGGTGATGGGCACCGATTTGATGAATGTAAAGAGGGAGGAGCGGTAATATCAGTATTTGACCTGGCGAAAAATGTCCTAGAATCTAGGGCATTTTTTCATGTGGTAGTTCTCTGTTTTTGTTCGGGTTTTGTTCTGGTTACGGGAATGATGAAAAGTTGATTTGTGGCGGTGCTTTCGGCGGCTGCGATGTCAGTCTTTGTTAGATGAAAATTTTGCAAAAAAGTGAGGGAATTTGAAAAAATGAAAAATTGGCGGTGGTTGGACGGGCGTTGGCTTGTGAGGGCTGGCGACTTGGGCGGGTTGGCTTTATAGGTATAAACCGCTTGTGTTTGTCGCAAAAGATGTATTGTGCGACATTACGTTTATGCTAAAAAGACGAGTATTCATGCGCCTTTTGATATGATTTTCTGGGTAATTTTGCTGAGTTTTTGGTGAAAATTTGCGTAATTCCCCGACTGTCGCTATGTTGTTGGTATGGCATGTGTTTATGTTGTGTTATTGTGTTTCGTTTGCGTCAAAGTGGTTAAGTTTGTATATGCTAGGTGACTGGGTGGTGAGTAAATAGCAAAAATATAATTAAGATAAGGGAAGTACGGTAATTTAACAGGGGTAAAGCAAGTTATCTAGGGGGGAATTATGGGGAAATGAAAAAACGCGCTACATAAGATATGTAACGCGTGATTCCCTCCTTGTGATGTAGATAGCCTTTAGTTTTCTTCGGTAGTAGTAACATCGTCGTTTTCTGATTCGGTGTAGTCCGCTACTTTTTTAACCTCGTATACAACGAATATCTTGCCCGGCGCATTAAATGCATCTGGTGTAAAGAAGGCGTTTGAGGTGGAGCCACTCCCTTTTAAATAATCGCAATCGATGAAACTTTCAAATACGCCGTCAGCGGTAACAGATACACTACAGAGATAGGCGATAGTATAGACATTATCGTCATTGCCGCAGAAAAGCGCAGAGGCTTTCTGTGCCTTTTGTAAGTCGCCAATGTTGCTGGAAAAACTATTGGCCTTTTTTAGCGAAACCAATGAGGCGTTGCAGGAGAATGTGGTAATTTGGCTATCTGCGGAAAAACTGCAATCGTTACCTATTCTGATTCCGAGCCGCTCGCTTTGAAGAAGACCATCGTATTCTGCATCTTCTGAGTAATCAGGTATGGCGATTTCGGCCACTAAAAGATAGTCATTCGTTAGGCTGAGGTCATAACTTGGTATCGGTGTAAGTTCACCGGACAAATAATCGCCAATGGTTACTACAACATTTTGGAGTTTATTGTCCTTGGTGCTCTCGTTGGGGATGCAAGCCAGTTGAAGAGAGATGGCGGCATGATCTTCTGATGTTGTTTCATCGTCCGCGTTTTCTACGTCAGCCACTTCAGGTGTTGTATCAGCCTTAGTTTCGACGCCTTTGGGTCCACATCCCGACAAGGATAGTAAAATAAGAAACGAGAATAAAAATAATGTACTTTTCTTCATAAAAGCACCTCCTTAAAATATTTTGGCTATCTGGAAAGTTACAAAAAATGGCCAAATAGCCAAGTTTCCGTATAATTTTATCACATCCTGGCGTATAAGTCAATGATTTAACACCGTGTGACTTATAATTCTAAGTGCAACACCATAAGAGTAATAGAACAAAGGAGATA
>CAYXCA010000034.1:0-8104 GCA_964463545.1 uncultured Candidatus Saccharibacteria bacterium
GTCGTCGCGTGGCTCGAGTACGCGGTATGATGGCGTGACTACCCCTAGCGCTTACAACCTCCACTTCTATGCTACTGGCGTAGACCCGTCGGCTGGCCCGGATAACCGCTGGCTCGGTTTCTCCCTCCGCTGCCTTAGTACTGTATTAGACATATAGAGTGGAGAGGTGAGGATGTGATAGGTGTGCGGGACCGTGAGGTCCCGCACATTTGGGGTGATGAGGGAAAGTGGGCGCTTGGGATATGGAAAGCCAATGAGGTGTGTGAAGGAGGCATGAAAGGAGAGATGATGATGAGTGCACATAATACAGTACCGTGCATAAAAATGCTATAAGTACTTGACATTTTGTAATATGTTTGCTACAATGGGTGTATTCCGAGGTGGCCGGGCCGAACGGAGAGATACCTAAGGCGAAGCCACTTTTTTGGTGATTTATTTTTCAGAAAGAGCAATCTTTTTCTTGGTGCCAGTAGCATCCAAAAAGGCATAATATGCTCGGTCAATGTATTGTTTATAAAGAGAAGACATACTGCGATAACTTGGTGCTAATAATTTTTCCAAACGATTTTTATTGATTAAATAATCTACCATTTTGAAATAATCACCATCGCCAGAAATTAGCACAACTTTATCAAAATCTTCTTGATCGGCAGGTTTCCGCATAACTTCAAAGACGATGTCAGTATCAACATTGCCTTTCTTGTGGCCAGTCATTTCTAGGCTGTGTTTGCGAAATATTAAAATAAAACCAGCCTCCTGGATCATTTTATATAAATTTTGATGGTTGTCATCTGCTGCACCGATAAAATAGTATGCTCGTTCTACCTGATATTTTTCTCGAAGATATACTCTGAGGCGAGCCAAATTAACTTTCCAGCCATTAGATTTTGTATTCATATGCAAATTTTGCCCATCGATGAAGGCTTGATTTTGCACTATCTGCTCCGTCTGTTTGGTCATATAACTCCTTTTGATTCTATTATAGCAAAAATTGAGCCCCAGATAGGGCTCAACCTAGCATTTGACTTTGTTTAGTTATAATTATTCTCGACCGCGATAGATGGACCCATAGTGGTGGTGATGTAAATTGACTTGACAAAGTTACCTTTGATTGAAGCGGGGCGGTGACTCTTGAGGCTTTCAAAGAAAGTTTCGGCATTTTCGAGTAAGTCAGTCTGGTCGAAACCAGTCTTGCCAAGACCAATGTGAATGATTGCTTGCTTATCGACGCGATATTCAACTTTACCAGCCTTAGCCTCTTTGACGGCTTTCTCAATGTCGGTAGTTACGGTACCAGCCTTGGGGTTTGGCATCAAACCTTTTGGACCAAGCAGACGGGCGAATTTACCGAGTTTTGGCATGTAGGCCGGAGTAGAAATCAAGACATCAAAGTCGATGGTTCCCTTCTCCAGACGCTTCAAGAATTCCTCATCCTCAGCGATGTCGGCGCCAGCCGCAGCGGCTTTTTTGGCCTCATCGAGTGGGGCAAAAACAGCAACGCGCACAGTTTTGCCATTACCGTGAGGCAAAACTACAGTGGCACGGATATTTTGATCAGCCTGGCGTGGATCTACGCCCAAGCGAACGTGCGCTTCGACGGTAGCATCAAATTTGGCTGGGTTAGTCTTGGTAGCCAGTTCAAGCGCTTCTTTGAGGGTGTAGAGTTTGCCAGACTCAACTTGCTTGGCAGCGGCTTGATATTTCTTGCCACGACGCTCAATCTTGGGGCGGGTGACCGGAGCAGCACCGCGAGGCTTCTCGCCGGCCTCTTCGGCGGCCTTGGTTTCGGCTTTGCGAGCCTGACGCTCTTCTTCAGCCTTAACTTCCTCGATGTGTTTTTTTGATTTTTTGCCGGATTTGGCAAATTTTTCTTCGTTGACGGCTTCCTCAGCGGCGGCTTCAATTTTGGCGCCAGCCTCCATCTCGTCAATTTTTTCGGTGATTTCTGCAGATTTATCTTCTGTCATAGAATTCCTTTCTGTGGTAATAACGAGTTTTACTCTCCCAACATGGTTAATATTGTTTACATTATAGCAAAAATCTGAGGTTTTGGCAAGAAAAACAGGAGGCCACTGTCGGTCTCCTGAGTCCCCTGTTTACCACTGGTACGTACCGCTTGCGGTCATTTTGGACACCGTTGTCCAAAATATGTAGTCAGCCATTTCTCCCTGCAAAACGGCTGAGTCGTCCTGTCCGATGTACGTTATCAGACATTCAATTCTGTCAGCGGCCAGGTTGCTGCCAAGCTGGGTTTGCCATTCACGCAAAGTTTCAACAGACACGTCGGGCAGGTTTTCCTGTACAATCCAGCTGTACTCGTCCGACTCCAGCTCGTAACCGGTCTTAATGCGCCGTATGTCGAGTACGTCTTCCTGGATGTCATTGATGTACGCAAGACGCTCCGGACTCTGCCAAGTACTCAGATAATAAGGGTTTTTGTTTAAGCAGAGGATCTTGATCGCATAAGCCTTATTGTTATACAGGAACCAGTTGGCGGCCTCTTCGATCATGGGGTTTCCGTTCTGGTCGAGCCAGGTGCCGTCGGATGACAGGATGACTGGTACCTGAGGCGAAAACGCGCCTTTACTCGCGTCGAGATTGACTCCTAACGCCGAGAAGAAAAGGTACCGCGCTGTTTTTGTCGTGTTGTTGGCAGCATTGCTGTTAACTTCTCTGGCTGCACAGCACTCCTGGAGCTCAGCGACATCTGAAGCAGCGCCGTTCGTCCGCAAAAGGATATGCATTTTGACGAAGGCTTCATTTGACGGTGCCCCAGATGTGACGATATCTTCGAGTACGGCTTTGTAAAGCTGCTCGTTTGCATCAGTTGCCCGGTTGTCGTCCCATATTTCGGCGTGGAGCTGATCGATTAGGTTTGAGCGCTCCGTGTTTTGATAATTGGTTGCATAATATGGATTGCCATTAAGACGCAAGATTTCTACGGCGTAATTAGGGTTACGCTTCAAAAACCATTTTGCGCTCGGATTGGGCATCGGCTCGGAATTTTGGTCGAGCCAGTGCCCGTCTTCATCAAGCAACACCGGAATGCGCGCCTCCGTTTCGGCAGCTTTGGCACAGATGGGTGCCAACAGCATGAATATTATGATCAGGATTACACCTGACATAATTGCCAACGGGTTACTATTTCTCATCTTCTTCATCATAATTCCCTCCTATTTCGATGAAAAGTCAAACGAACCAAGTAGTAAAAACAGTTTTAAGGTTCGCAGGACTATAATTTATGTTCTGTACCTCCATTATATCAAACTTTTTATGTTTTGTCAATAGTTTTGTGATATAAATTGCTAAAATGCAAAGAATCACCTCTGATACGGGGTGATTCTTGGACTAGTAAATTGATACGCTAAACTAGTACAGCGGCATTATAGACAATCAACCGCTCTGTCAGATAGCTGATCTGGGCTTTCTTAAATTTAGTCTTCGACGAGGACGCCCATTGAGCGAGCGGTGCCGGCGACAACCTTGACAGCGCCATCAAGATCGATTGCGTTGAGTTGATCCATCTTGGTTTTGGCAATATCTTCAAGGTCGGCACGAGAAATTTTGCCAACTTTTTCGAGGTTTGGTTTGCCGCTGCCTTTTTCGATCTTGATCTTTTCGCGAATCAAATCATCGACTGGTTGACCAAGGCAAACCCAGTCAAAACTACGGTCATCGTAAACTTTGATGTGGACAATGACGTTTTTGCCCATAAAATCTTTGGTGGCCTCGTTGAATGGGTTGATGAAGTCCATCATATTGAGTCCCCATTGACCGAGAGTAGAACCAACTGGAGGTCCGGCCGTAGCCTTACCGCCAGGAATGCGCAACTTGAGGTTGCCAATAACTTGTTTTCCTGCCATAATTTTCCCTTTTAATTAGATAATCGTGCGTAACGTTTTTATTGTAACACAAGGGCAAAATACTGTCTAGATATTGACTTTTTGAGGAATGTGTGATATAATGGAATGGTAGGTATATAAAAATGAGGGGATTTTATAGAATCGTAACTTAAAATCTCCTCCAAAAAATAAAAAATTGGAGGTATATAACAAATGAAGAAAAAAGTTTTCGCAACAATGATGGCGATGGTGACGGTGACGCTTGTGATGTCGGGGTGCAGCAACAAAACTGCTCAGGGCGGCAAAGGTGGTTCAACTGAGGTGGTTGATACTTTGGCCGAGTCTACAGAAGCCTTGGTTGACGAGGAAGAACTCAAAGCGCAGTGCTTGGCACGGGCGCAGTATGGGGATATTCTGAACGAGGCGGACTGGAGCGATGAGCCTTTGGCACCGAACGCGATCATCGACGATTACCTTAGCGGTCGGCAGGAATATCTGGGGCAGTATTATGAACTGCTCGAGAATAGTCTGGTGGCAGCGGTTTATCTTGGTGATGAACACGTAACTAGGCGACGGTATTATCCAGAGGCAACTTGCAGCGGGGTTTGGTTGGCAGAAGATTTGATCGAAAGTTATGCAGATCAGACTTTGCCCTGGGCGGACTCCAACTATGGCGGATCGAGTTTTCTGTATACCGAAGACTACCGTAGTTGTTATGAAATTCATGACAATTGGCTGTGGGCGGACGGCGTAAAGGTTTATCCAGTAGGGCAGATCATGCTTGATGTAGAGCCGGCGAACGTGCTTTATGACTATCAGCACGGTTTGTGGGATGGCACGGTGCCGGCATTTTCGTACGGCTATGGCACGATGGTAAAAGTTGATCGTTTTTATGGGACGCTGGAGTATGAATACGAGGCGTTGGAATATGCGAAAGGCTTTGACCAAAGAGATCTGGCGTATGAACAGTATGATGACCCGTTAACTTTTATGGTAACCGGAGAAGATCCGCTTGGTGCGGATGGCGAGTTTGAGGCTGACGATTTTAACACATACGACTATGACTTTGAAGGCGCATATACAGGCAGATACTACAGGGCAACTGTGGAAGTGTATCTTGATTTGCCGAATGGCAGAAAGGATGGCTTTGAGAATTTGTTGCACTTGGAGTATGCCGGGCCGGAAGTTGGGATGTATGTGATTATGTCGGATAAGATTGAACTGTATCGCCGGGGAGTACTGCTGGAAACTTGGCCGTGCGAAGTGACAACAACGAATCCGATTCTGTGGTGTCAGAGTGATCAAACTGCTTTTGCTGGCGAAGTGCACGTGCAAATTTCGGATGATGAGATTGTGCGCTTGTTGCCGGATGGCAAAACGGAAACTGTGATTGATGGCTTGACGGGTGATATTTTCAGCGTTGGCGAATATGCCGTAATGCAGTTATCATTAAAAAATGGTGAACTGAGAGGTTATAATTGCTATTGCGGTATTGTAGAAATCGCTGATAATATTGCCACGATAGATTACACAAATCATCTCATGCTGATGACCGACAACGAAGGCGTGGTATATGCTTTTGAGGCGGATGACTACATGGCGTTAGAGAAGCAATCAAGAGAAGCCATAGAAAGTGGTAAGCAGCCTGAGGACACGTTGACGATTTACCGCTTGGGGACAGAGCCCTGGGAACAGTATTTGAAATTATACGAAGCAGGGCTGTTGGAACTTTGCGTGGGATGATGGTAGTTGCATCAAAAAAAGGGAGGGGGTGATTCATTTGTTAACAAAAAGGCGGCTCTATACGGAACCGCCTTTTGAAATGGGCTATTTTTTGTGACCAAAGAGTTTGCCAAAGATACTAGGCTTTTTGGGTTCTGGCGGTACGATTTGACTACTGGTTTCGGGCGCTGCATAAGGGTTGTTGACGGCGTTAGCCTGATACATTGCGTTGATAGCGTCGGCATTTGCACGAGTATAGGCGGCTTGTTCGGTGGCTTGACGTGCTCGATCGGCCATCGTTTCGGCGGTGGCTTTAGCCTGAGCGTAAGTATAATATTCTTTGGTGAGATCTTCCAAGGCTTCAAAATAGTCTTGTTGTTCGCCATAGACTGTATGTTTGAAGTCGGACATGTCGCGGGCGTATTCGTTGATCTTGTTTTGAGAATTGCCAGCCAAGATAATATTGTTCATGAACGAATTTGAAGCGGCTTCAAATTCTACAGGCGTTGGGTAAGCCTGTAGAAACTTTATCATAGCGTTGGTATCATTTGGTTGTTCGCCTAGCGTCATAGAAAAAATGCGAGAATAGTGTCTGTTTTCGGTAATTGAATTAAAAGTGTCAATGGGGTCTTCCCTGGCTGGCGCTGGAGCCATGCTGCCGATAAGATTGCGGCGATTCTCTTGGTCTTTGTGATAGTCAAAATCACTAATGGCATTGAAAGCCTCCGCGACCATTTCGCTGGTAATTGCGTTCGGGTCTTCTACGATGTTTCTTGGGACGACGACGTTTGAATCGTTCGCGTCGGCTTGTTGAAGAATTGTGTTGACGAGGTTGGCACGGAGCCGGGCTTTGTCAATCGTTGGTTCGGTTTCAGCAGATTGTTCGGGCTGAGCCGTCATATTTTGTCTGCTCAGATTATCCCATCCGGTTTGGGCCTGAGTGAATTGTTCGGAAGTGTTTCTGAGGCTATTTGCATTGTTGTTCATAATGCTTATTATAACAGTTTTTTGGCGCTTTGTATCAAAAAAGGGCTAGCGCAAACTAGCCCTTTAGAAGTTTTGTTATTGCAATTGTTTGACTTGCAAAGCGTCGAGTTCGACGGGAGTTTCACGGCCAAACATGGAAACCATGACTTTGAGTTTGCCTTTTTGGGTGTCGATTTCAGCAATGGTACCTTCGAAACCTTTGAATGGGCCATCGATAATAGAAACCACTTCATCGATTTCGTAATTGACGGAATATTTGGGATCTTCCACACCCATGCGCTTTTTGATTTTGGCAATTTCTTTCTCGGAAACTGGAGTGGGCTGAGTACCGTTGCCGATGAACCCAGTCACGCCTGGGGTGTTGCGAACAATGTACCAAGTTTCATCCGACAAACACATCTCGACCAAGACGTAGCCTTGGAAAATTTTGCGGTCAACGACTTTGCGCTTACCGTTTTTGATTTCGATGCGTTTCTCTTTTGGTACGATGGCGTCGAAAATTTTGCCCTCAAACTCCGGGCTACCAACGCGTTGGTTAATGCTTTCGGCGACTTTGTCCTCGTAACCGCTGTAGGTACTGATGGTGTACCAAGCGCGAGTGTCGTCATAACGGTTTACTGCCATATTTTTCTCCTTTAGTTAATTCCTAATAATAAATCAAAGATAAATGTGAAAAGAGCGTCGAGCACGAGGATAAAGACCATGAAAATCGCACAATAAATGAAGACGGCGAGAGTCATTTTCCAGGTGGCTTTGCGGTTGGGCCAGCGGACCTGGCGAATTTCGCGCCAAGAATCGCGGAGATAACGCCCGAGGGCAACGAATGGTCGCGCGAGGATGAAGACCTCCTTCAGAGGTTTTTCACCGGTGGTATTTTTGGTATGTTTTGAAGTTTTGGCGGGTTTGTCTTTGGACTTTTGGGTAACTGGTGCTTTGGTTTGAGTGATGTTTTCTGGTTTTGTTTCGGAATTGGTTTCTGCTCTAGGAGTGGAACTAGCGGTGATTTTGGTAATGTTGGTTTTGACTTTTGGCTTATTCGACATGATGCTCCTTTCTCTCGTCTGGCTAACTATAAAAAATAGTCTGTTACCAGACTGTCAATAGTATTGTAGCATAGAAATGTAAAGTTGGGAAGAAAATTTTGGAAAAGCGGGCTATTAGATACTCCATAATTCTATTGTAGAATACTTCTCTCATTTTGTCAATATTTTATGCTAAAAAATGGCTTCCTATTGCGGTTTTTGTAATTTTTTGTGTAATTTTATGGTATAATGGGGATGTCCTGGGAGAATTTTGCTTTGCAAGATCTATCCCCGGCGTCGTTCGGATAAAGAAAACTGGTTTTCTTTATGTTTAATTCTTGGGGATTCGCCAAGTGGTAAGGCACTGGGTTCTGGTCCCAGCATTCGGGGGTTCGAATCCCTCATCCCCAGCCATACGGAACCATTTTCGCCAGAAAAAAGGTTAGAAAATGGCTGCGTAAGGGAGAAATTCAACGAATTTCCAGAAAGTCGTAGGTTCGAAAGTAAGAGACCTACGATTTTTTGTTTCGT
>CAYXCA010000035.1:0-7393 GCA_964463545.1 uncultured Candidatus Saccharibacteria bacterium
TATGAAGGGGCTTTGGGGCGGAATCGTCAATATGGCTACCGATGGCCACTTTGAACTACAAGGTAACGCCGTTACCCAGGAAATGGCCCAGGCACAACTACGTGGTGAACATATAGAGTTTCCCGAATCAAAATACGACCCAAGCGATTGGAATAGGCTTATAATCTAGATAGAGGGAAACATTATGCCACAAGATACTGAAAGAGATTTTACTGAGCTCGAAGATATACTAGGTGACGCAATGGACATAACGGGAAGTGAGAATATCGACGAAGATGAAGTCCTAAGCAGTGCCAGGTTTGGAATCGCCGAGGTAGAAGATGTGCTTGGCGACACCTTAGATGAAATGGGCTATAACGACAATGAGTAGCCCCTTCGACCCTTGGTGGTATTACGAAATGGGCAAAGATGTCGCCAAGCACCCCAACCAAAAGGTTAGCAATGGAGCTTTTGCTGTCATTGTGGTTTGTTTTATTCTGTCGCTCATTTTATTTGGTGTTTTTGTCGCAATCTGCGTTTGGTATTTCACCTCATAACCCTAGCTCTCACCAGCTCTTCCCACTTCTCCAAATTACAACGATGGAGAACTGGTTTGCCATACATCTCTCGCTCCACCCACTCCACTTTATTTGTCTCGGAGTTGTAATATGGTTCACAACATACTAGCTCACCAAAATCATTAGTTGGTGGACTAGTTCTGGTTTGAAGACCAAAATTAGGACTAGAATTGGCAGATGAAGTTATGCTGCCTCTGACAAAACGGCTCTGTAAGCCGTTTAGAGCCTGTTCTGGAGCATTCTCGGCTTCGAGGTGAGTATCTAACCATTTTGGACTTTCCGGTTGTGTCTGGTGGCGTTTTAGCCGCCTCTGATAGCGTCGGTATTCGCTCGTTCTCGCCAAACCAAGACTGCTCCAGCATTGAGCCTCTGTTGCTTCTTGCACTAATTTAGCAAACTCGGGCTTTTCTCTGCGCCAACGACAAAAGGTGTCTTCACTAATCCCCACACCGTAACAACAATCACGCACGGTTAGCCCGTCAACAAGATACTGGCGAACGCGTCTCACGAGTTCTGGTGTGTATTTGGTAGGTCGAGCCATATATGGTTTAATCTTAGCGCCAAAGAGTAAAAGCGTTTTTTAGCAAGCCTAAACTCACTAAACACTAGCTCAATCAAATCCTTGCCCAACTCCATTATTTCTTATACTTATGCTGCAGATTGACAAAGAGGGTTTTTCTAGCCAGAAACCCTAAATGCCTAAGAAAACCTAGGAAAATAAATACCTCTTACAAAATGCATCTCACCCCTATATCTCGAGTGCGTAACATCACCAAAAAGAAAAACCTCACTCACCAAAAAATATACCCAGAAAAAGCTAAATCTTTCGCAGAGTATGAATGTAGGAACTTAGGGTGGTCATCGAAATATGGGGGAAGGGGGTATTAGTTTAAATTTCAATTAACAATGCCATAGCACCTCATAGCATCAGCCACTTTCGAGCCTCTCAGCACTAATACCGGTGGAATTTGCCCATCATCTGCAACTACATCTAAATAATAGAATTCGTCACTCAAAACTTCCCCTAATAGAACTTGCTTCTTATGAATCAGTGGCACAATAGTCAAACCATCACACGCCACTGTATAACGGCCTGTGCCACCATCATCAGTCACGACTAGTAATTCATATGTACCTGAGTCAATATTGTACCTAATCATATAAACAGAAGTAAAATAATTTTTGGATGGGATACCATAATGGTCGAACAAATGGTCCCTAATCGCTATCGTCAAAGCCATTTCATTATTAGCATTGCCACCATAAACAATACAAAGTCCTTTTGAAAAACTAGAAGTGTAGTTCTTTTCATCAAATTTCTTCAGTACTCCAGTTGGCAATGTTACTTCCTTTTCATAAGCTAAACAAGGAAGTATACCTTCCTCTAAGCCAGCACCACCAAACATTGCAGTTACTACCTCAATCTGTTTATCTTCATTGATTACGATATCGCACTCATTTTTGCTCGTTTCACCGTGCCGTATAGATTTACCAGCTATGATACCAGACGAAACAATAACATCGCACGCCAGCTGTTCAATAGGAGTAAAATTATCGCCACCCATTCCACTTTGTCCTTGCAATAAGGTATGATTCGGTGACAACCGATAAAGACTACGTAATATCAACCGTCCCTTTAGTCCAGCATAAATTCGTTCGACAGATGCTCGGCTCTCGTTGAACAGAGCGGTTTTGTCAGCTTTTGATTTTTCTGGAATAATAATCATAGAACAATTATACTACAGGGCAGGCAATTCCGTGTCTCTCCAACACCGACCTCGCGCACTCGACATTAAACTCGCCAAGTGCTACCATATACTTAGTGGGGTTGAGGATTAAGTCCTTGAAGCCCTGCCAATATCTTGACAAAGTATATAAATATATTTTGTCAAGATATTTTTATTCAATCAACTTTTTTCGATACGCCACATACTACGCCGTCATCATTAGTGTCATAAGTTCCGTTCGTTGTATCTAAAAGGCAATATTTATTACCCCACAAATCAGAAACGACAGCACATTTCCCAATATCAATATTAAACGGACCTTCTTCAACTTTTCCGCCAGCCTGAATAAAAATCTTCAAGGCCTCCTCAACATTCTCAACCTTTAAATCTACGGCTAAATAGTCCTCAGTGGAAATCACAATTTCCGATTCGTCAGCCTTCATGCCTAGACCACAAGCATTTTCAGTTCGCCATAATAATTTTAAGCCAAGAGATTTTTGATAAAAAGCCAACCCGCTATCAATATCAGAAACTCGAATATGGATGCAATCAATCCTTTCAAATAACGGTTGCTTTATTTTTTCATTCATGTTATTTATGCTTTTGTCATGACGCTCTATCATCGCTTTGCCTTGCGCCAACCAGCGTTCACCGCTTCTTGCTCAGTACAAAACCACCGCTCGCCCTTGCTTGTATCAATCACCGTGTCATCATAATTACGCTGACCCGGCATATGATATATTTTTTCCTTTTTGCTATTGATATTGCCCTTAATATTGCATTCCCGTGAAGGCGCCGACGAAGTATTATTGCTGGGTTTAGTCGTGTTCGCCGCCTGATTCGTCGACTGTTGCGGTTTAGAAGTCGCCGCTGGCTTGCTCGTTGACTGCTGAGGTCTATTCGTCGTCTGTTGTTGAGGTTTGGTTGTTGTGGGCTTACTCGCTGTATTTGTAGCACTCGAAGTCTTGTTGATTGCCGATGCAGACTCAGCCTCAGTAGTAGTGGTCGTAGCCACATCATCACTTTTCACGCAAACTCCATCCGCCCACAAGCCACGCTTGTTATCCGAAGCCGCAGCCTGGGCACCTTTATACTGCTCCTGCTTTGCATACGGCACGTTATAAGTATATTCATAGCCATAACCATTCTCAATCAACGCCAAGTTCACATCTTCACCATCCAGATAAATATACCTCAACAAACGGCTATATTTATCACGATCACTCTGCGTGGAATCTGCCTCCATCGTAACCGTTTTGCCCTCAAGTTTATCCTTCAAAAATTGTGACGCCTCCTTGCCAAAGCATTCCACGTCCTTTCGTGGGTCAACGGTTTCTGGCGTATTCACACCAATCAAGCGCACCGAAGTGGTTTTTCCTTCATATTCAACCTTTATCGTATCACCATCCACTACCGAAACCACCCTGTATGTTTCTTTTTCTGGCTCAGCCTCTGACCTTTGTTCCGTCAGATCATTGGCTTTTGCGTCTTCATCTTTAGAAACTAAAATACTTTGCGTATGCTTCCATGAACCTGCATCACTATCTGTTCGCACCTGCGAATCTGTACCCACCGCCGCACAGACCAGCAATGCAACCAGCACCATCAAACCAGTTCTTTTTGTATCAGTCGATTTTTTATGATTCATCAAGCAACCCTCATTTTTTAATTTTTAATACCCTATACTCCCATAGTACCACACTTTATCATTTCTGTCAATAGAAAAGGCTTATTTTTTATTCAAAATATCCAAAATCATCCTCAAAAAATGCTAAAATAGTCTAAAGGAGTTAATATCGACACTACATCACCCACGCTAAAGCAACCTCGGTCATGGCTACAAAATCACCGTCAAGTCATCATTCTCGGTGCAGTTATTCTTATTATTGTCGGAATTTTTACCGGCATTCTCATCGCGCACGACATCGCCGAAAATCGCCGCCTCGACGCCACCTCCGTCACGCTCAAAGATGCTGATTATCTCACAATACCATTTGATGCCAACGTCAAAGTGTCTGATTTTCTTGAGCACCTCAGCGGTAGCATGATCAATGATTTTGAAATCGATACTCATACTCTTGGCCCACAGGAGGTTACTTTTGAATATATCAATATCAAAAATCGCCGACGCAAAAGTACTTTTACCATCACCGTGGCTGACGTCACGCCACCCCGGGTCTATGGTCAGAGTAGTTATACAATTACGCGCGGCTACGAGGGCGACCTCACCAATCTCATGCTCAGCGGTGACGATCTCGACAACCACCCCGTACGCGAAATCATCGGCGATTACAATGTCAACAAGATAGGGAATTACAACCTCGAATACCGCATTACCGACGCCAGTGGTAATAGCACCAGCCACCCTTTTACCCTTAGTGTTGTCGAGCCTAGCCAAAGCCCTAGCCCGCCCACTCCCACAACGTCCACACCCAGTACACCTCTCGCCGAGATTATTCAGCAGTACAAAACCCAAGACACCAAAATCGGCATCGACGTTTCCAGTTGGCAAGGCGACATCGACTGGAATGCGGTCAAGCAAAATGGCGTTGAATTTGCCCTGATTCGCGTGGGTTATGGCTACGAAAATCAGTATTTTCTCGATCAAAAATTCCAAGCCAACATCACCGGCGCCACTGCCGCCGGACTACCTGTGGGAGTTTACTTCTATTCCTACGCTGCCAGCACCGACGAAGCCCGTCAACAAGCCGAATGGGTACACGAGCAAATCAAAGATTATACTACCGAACTCGGCGTCGTCTTCGACTGGGAAGATTGGTCCGACTTTAACCAATACGGCATCAGTTTCCGCACACTCAATCAAATTGCCCAAAGTTTTCTCGACATCACCAGCAGCCACGGACACAAAGCCACTCTCTACGGCAGCAAATATTATCTTGAGCGTTTTTGGCAGCCCACCACTCCAGTTTGGCTCGCCCAATATTACAACACCGCCACTTATGCTGGTGATTACTGGCTCTGGCAGCAAACCGACAGCGGCAAAGTCGAGGGAATTTCCGGAAATGTCGATGTTGACATCATGTATCTATAAGCAAGTTATGTTACAATAACTGTTATGAATTCATGTTCGCAAACTTTTCCTGCGCCTTGGCCTGCAATCTGGGCATGGATTTTTGTTAGCATCACCGTTTTAGGCATTGCCACACCCGCCAATTTCACTTTAACTTTTATCAAAATCGGTGGAATCTTCCTATGTTTTGTCTACGCGCTCCGAGTTTTCCCCAAAGACCGCCTGCTCCAACTCGCACTCTTACTCACTTTTTGCGCTGATATTATTCTCGCCATCAATAACACTGCTGAGATCGGTATTTTAATCTTTTTGATTACACAAATCATCCACACTATTCGCCTCGAAGGCAAAAATTACCTCACGCAAGTCGTAAGTTTCGCCGGGCTCGCCGCAGTTTCCATGATTATCAACCTAATTTGGTCAATTATTCCCATGATTTATCTCATCAGTGGCTTCTACATCGTTGCTATTATCACTAACATATATGTTAGTTGGCGCTGGTGGCGCCAAAATACCAAAAATCCACGCGCCATCTGCGCTCTGCTAGGATTTTTAGTATTTGCCTGTTGCGATGCTTGCACTGGCGTGTCATACCTGTCGCTAAACCACATGTTTCCGGCCTTTCTCTACGCCCCTGCCAACTTTTTTGCCTGGTTTTTCTATTATCCCTCACAAATTCTAGTGTCAAACAGTTCAAAGTATGATAAAATAGCGTAAAGGAAGGTAATTGTGCTACAATGGAGGTAGAATATGGAAGGTAAAAAATCACACACGACACCCAGCAACGGCCAACGCGCAATCCTAGTTTTTGGCGCGCCGTGCAGCGGCAAAACAACTTTTGGCAAACAATTTGCCGATCAATTTAACGCTACATTTTATGATCTCGACGCTTTGAAGCAAGAGCATAACTTGTCCCGGCAATTTATTCTCTTGCTGGTCGAGCAAATCGCTCGGACTGGCGCCACGCTCGTCTTTGAAGGTGGCAACGACACCGAGAAAGATCGCCGCGAACTAGCCGAGATTCTGCGATCGGCCGGCTATTCGCCTACGTTAATTTGGATTCAGACTGACGTCAGTACCATTCGCGCTCGCCTCAAGACCCGTCTTAAGAGCGTAGAAAAAGCCAAAACTGTCTACGATGCTCGTATTAAGGCCCTTGAAGGTCCATCTGATGCCGAGATGCCAATTGTGTTATCCGGTAAACATACCTATCATACCCAACTCAAACAGGTCTTGACTCAACTCCAAGAGCGTTAGTTTATCGCCTCATGATTATCCAAGATGCCGAATTCGGCGAAGTTATCGTGCGTAAAAACTCCTTATCAAGGTCTGTGCGTTTCTCTGTGGCGCCATCCGGTAGGCTACAAATGTCGGTACCGCAACACACCAGTGATTTCTTAGTGAAACGTTTTCTCAATGTCAACCGTGCATTAGTGCGCGAAAAAATCCCCTTGAGCGACCCCAAAACCCAACGCGCTCGCGACGCTAAGAAAAAACTTCTCACCAAAAAGGCTAAAGACTATTTGCCATATCGCCTAGAATATTATGCTAAACTCTACGGATACGATTACGAACGTTGTCGCCTTAGTCATGCTGCCACACGCTGGGGCAGTTGCTCAAGTTCTGGCACGATTTCACTCAATATCGGCTTAATGCAGGTGCCAGAAGTTTTGCGTGATTATGTCATTTTGCACGAACTTGCACACTTGCATCACATGGATCATTCCGCAGAATTTTGGGCCGAAGTCGAACAACACGACCCACGTTTCAAAGAACACCGCCGCAAACTCAAAGCCTTTTCGCCAGGAGTGTGACATACTTGCTGCAAAATTCCACTAATTCTCTAAAAACATCTTGTGTTCTCAAGAAAAGTATGATACAATCAGCGAGTATAGTTTAATAAACGGACATACAAAACTAGACGACAGGGCAGGCCTCGCCGCGATTTTCACTCATCCGAGCCGATTTCGCCAAAGGAACCACTCATTAGTCTAGGTTTCGTGTGTCCATAAGGGAAAGGAACAGGATGCAAGTCATCATCGGCACCAAAATTGGTATGACCCAGATCATCGGCGACG
>CAYXCA010000036.1:0-6620 GCA_964463545.1 uncultured Candidatus Saccharibacteria bacterium
AGTTTGTATCTCAACTACTATTCTACAGGATTGTTCCTTTTTGTTACAATGAACCTCGCAAAAACACTGAGTTCTTGCCAGTCCCGCAAATCAAGATCCTGTGCGCGTGATGCAGGGTTAATGCTGCATTTTTGTAAAATATCCTCCCAATTAGACTTGGAACGCTCAGAATCTGCCAAATTGGCGCTAAGTTTTTTGCGCGGATTAGAAAAACCACGACTCGCCAATATCAAGGCCGATGCTGGAATTTGCGGCTCCGATAATGGCGTAAGCACAATAACTTGACTGTCAACTTTTGGTGGCGGGGTGAATTCCTCAGCCTTAACGATTGACCCAAGTGCAACTTCCGCTTGATTTTGCACAAAAAGTGAGAGCAGACTATGCTTGCCTGGCTCTGCAGCAATACGTTCAGCCACTTCTTTCTGCATCAAAAGCACAATACGCTCTGGTGCAGGAGCCGTAGTTAGCAACATGCGCACAATCGGCGAAGTAATATAATACGGGATATTTCCTACAGCAACGTAAGGTTGGTCTTTTGTCAACTCGGCTATATTGGTTTGCAAAATGTCACCATGCACGACTTGTAATTTTTTCCCAGGAAAAGATTTGGGCAAGTTTTTGGCTAAATTTTCATCATACTCCACCGCGATCACCGACGAAAATCGACGCAACAAACTAGAGGTTAGTGTCCCTAGCCCTGGCCCAATTTCCACACAAATAGTATCTTTATTTAAGTCGGAACTCGCCAAATCAGCAATCTCATCCAAAATTTCCCGATTTTTCAGCCAATGTTGCCCGAGCGACTTATTATTTTTCATCGCCTAATACCAATAGGTCACTTTGTTAACCGTACCATTTTTAGAAGTGCAGGTGCCAATACACTGCCAAAAGTTCATCGCCTGCTGCCAGCCGCCGTAGCGACCATTGATATAATCGATCATCCAGCGAATTTGTGTAACGGGGTTGGTTTCCCAGTCGTCGCCCTTGGTGGCCATTTTGTTGCCCGGTAAGGCCTGCGGAATACCATAAGCACCTGAGCCAGCATTTCTGGCATTATACCGGCAACCTGACTCATGATAGATGAGATCCAGCGCCACTTGCAAATCTTCTTCGGCTACGCCGGCTTCACGCGCCCAATTGGCACACTCTGCGCGCTCTGGCGGAATAGAAGCCTTAACGCCAATAGTGACAATTTCTGGTATCGGCTCCAAAACCACTTCCTCAGAGGTCAATTCACGCGAAACCTCAACATTATTCTCAAATTTTACTTCATAAATACTGAGGCGACGGCCATCGGTACCGGCCTGCTCAAGCCGGCGCTCACCTTTGGCTAAATTATAATCATATCGCGTTTCGGTGTGGTAAGGGATAGATTCCTCCAACGTCAAAGTGCGACCGCCATTGCGCTGCACTCGATACGTTGAAACCGCTCCAGTTTCGAGAAAATTACGGTTAACTTCCAGGGTGATTTCGTCCCCGTCATATATGGTCAACCCAGCATCGCGTGCGATAGATTTAGGGTCAAGACTGGCTGTCATTACATAGCGCCGATTCATACCGTCAATTACCAAGGCTGGGCGCGCACGGTAAATATTGATATTATAATCATCACTATCAATCTCAGAATCGAGGGCTGGTTCCACCAAATCTGAGTCACTTATGGCGATTTCGGTACGCTCAAGAACGTCTTTTACGGTGGGCGCAGTAGTTTTGATGGTTAATTCAGAACCATCGTCATAGATTGTGACAAAATGCATCTCATCATTGGAATTTTCGTTGTCAGCAAAAGCAGCACCTACGCCAAAAAGGCAACTGGCCACCAAAAACATGCCGGCCACCACAGTCATTGCGAGGCAACAAAAATTCCTAAATTTTGATTGCAATTTCATCATTGCATCTCTATTATAGCAAAGATAAGCTAAAATGTCAATAGTCTTATGCTTATCTAACCCTCGAAGATTGGGACATCATCGGGAAATGGGTCAAAATCAGAGCCCAAATCACTATTAAACCCGCCAAATTCCCCATCCGGATCGCCACCAAACACCCCTGGAGCGCCTGCATCAGCATTACTAATCTCAACATCAAAGGCACCCGATTCACCAAAACCGCCTGAACCATATGGGTTGTAACCTAGTTCAAGCAAAAACTGTGATGGGGCATTATAGGTACGACCGCCAAAAGCGTAGCGCGAACTAGCAAAAGTAAGGAAGAGGTCTTTCATGGCGCGTGTCATACCGACATAAGCCAGCCGACGCTCTTCTTCTAACTCATCTTCAGACTCGCTGGCGCGACTACTGGGAAAAAGTCCCTCCTCCATGCCAACGATAAAGACTACCGGGAATTCAAGACCCTTGGCAGCATGCAAAGTCATCAGCGAAACGGAATTCTTGTCCGTGCTTTCGTCAGCCGAACTGAGCAGGGCGGCGTCAGCCAAGAATTCGTCAATTGAGGCATAGGCGCTGGCGTTACTGGCGAGAACCTCCAGGTTTTGCATACGCTCGGCGCCATCAGGAGTTTCGCTATGCACCAGATGAGCAAAATCAAAGTATTTGACAGCCTGCTCAACGATTTCTTCCGGTGAAACCAGAGCCGTAGCGCCAGCCATAATCTCGGCGCCGGCTTCGCCCAAAACGTTGGCGAGATCTGTTTCTCTGGTGCGATCTTGGTATTGCTCAATAAAATTCGCCACGCGAAGCAGTGAAACCTTGGCTTTTGCGCTGAGAATTCCCGCCGCTTCGCGCAAAGTCATGTTTGGGTTAGTATCAAAAAAGTTAAAGATTTTTTCAATTGACGACGGGCCAACTCCCGATAAAATATTTTTAGTAATTCTCTCCAAACTTACCCGGTCGCGCGGGTTTACTAGAAGTTTGAGAATAGCAAGCACATCCTTTACTTCTTTGCGGTCATAGAAGCGCACGCCGCCGATGATCTTATACGGGATGCGCAGCGCCATAAAAGCCTTCTCAAAGGCATACGACTGAGCATTGGTGCGATAGAGAACCGCAAAATCACTATAATCTCGTTCCGGGGTTTTCATGCGCATAATTTGGCGCGCAACATAATTCGCCTCGCCAGCCTCGTCCATCAAACCTTCAACCGTAATTGGGTCGCCTTTGCCCGCCTCTGTAAACAGAGTTTTGCTGGTGCGAGTTTTGTTTTGATTGATGATTTGTTGCGAAGCGGCCAAAATGTTGCCAGTACTACGATAATTCTGCTCGAGTTTCACCACTTTGGCGCCTGGAAAATCACGCTCAAAGTTAAGGATATTGGTGAAATCGGCGCCGCGCCAAGAATAAATCGATTGCCAGTCATCACCCACCACACAAATATTGCGTTCCTCGTTGACAAGGTATTTAATCAAGCGGTATTGCACGGCATTAGTATCCTGATATTCGTCGATCAAGATATGGCGAAATCTATGCTGCCATTTTTGGCGGACTTCAATATTGGTTTGTAACAAATTGGCGGTTTTGAGTAAAAGATCGTCAAAATCTAGAGCGTCGGCAGCCTGTTTTTCTTGCTCGTAGCGAGCAAAAACTTCGGCAGTTTGCTTTTGATTGGGATAAAAGGCTTCTTTGCGGGCTTCGGCGGGCGTCATGCCAATAGTCTGCCAGTGGGAAATCTGAGCGTGCACCATTTTGGCAGTGAAACTTTTGTCTTTGGTGAGTTTCATCTCGCGCAGCAGCCGGCGAATCAAGGTAAGTTGGTCGTCCGAATCATAAATCGTAAAATTGCTCGCAATACCAGCAGCCTCGTGCTCGATATGGAGAAGCCGCACACAAATTCCATGGAAGGTCCCCATATAAGGCATGAAAGTCTTGGGTACGGTGGCATCCAAGACCATTGTTCGGCCCGCGTTCGCGACGCCTGCCGTTGCAGGGTCGCGCCGCTTTTCCTCGGCCGGGCCTCCGGATGACCTCGCAGTAGTTTGGATATTACCATAGTTCCGCTCATAAGTTTCTTGCAAGTCTTGGCGACCGATGGCGTCTTCACGCTGACGTTCGAGCAGCCCCCAAAGGCGACGGCGCATCTCGTTAGCAGCCTTATTAGTAAAGGTAACTGCTAAAATTTGGTTCGGTCTAGTGCCATGCGCAATCAAATTAGCAATGCGATGCGTGAGAACTTTAGTTTTGCCAGAGCCAGCGCCAGCCAAAACTAACACTGGGCCAGTCAAAGTTTCAACCGCCTCACGTTGTGCCGGATTTAAACCTCCTAGAATTGCATCCATTACTTCATTATAGCACAGCCTGAGCAGGTGCACCAGGGGCGCTACTGAGTAGTTTTGCCGAGTCGTGCGTCAATCTCGTTACGAATTGCCTGCAAGAAATCGCCATAAGTCCCGCCAATTTCTTTTTGGTTCATAAAAGTATCTTCGACAAAGATTGATGGCGTCCACTGCAAGTTGGCCCTATCAGATATCCCCATATCAAAAGCAATTTTCTGCTTGACAGCTTCACTCTGCATATCTTGGTGGAACTTTTCAAGATCGCCCTTACCACCACTAGCGGTGGTAAAATATTTGTCTATGTAGTCCAGCATTTCGGACTCTTTAGCAAAAAACCATTCGTTTTGATTGGCAAAAACAACGTCTTTGAAATCTGCCCAGTAGCCTTGCTTGGCAGCAGCATTCGCCGCGGCGGCAGTAATTACGCCGTGCGTATGATAGGGCATGATGTAAGTGCGAAAGACCAAGGCTACCTGGTCACCATACTCCTCGATAATAGCATTGAGATAAGGATTCATTGCGGCACAGTGTTCACATTGATAGTCCGCATACTCATATAGTATTACACGTGCCTTAGGGTTGCCCTTGATGTTTTCGGAATAGTTGCCAGTAGCTTGACTCGCTGGAATAATGCTAGCTACATCATAACTACCATAATCAATTGTATTGGTTAACGCTTCGATTGCGGCAAGTGTAGGTATCGTTACGCCGTAGGCGTTGTTTTCCATCTCGACTTCTTCCTCAGTTTCAGGAGCTTTAGGCCCTTGTCGGTTTTGAAAAATCGAAATCCCAATCAACCCACCAAAGGCCAAAATAATAATTGCTATAATAATTCCCGTTCGTTTGTTCATGGATATTATTATAGCACGAGCAAGCTTTTGTGGTAAAATATAGACAAGTCGAGATTAAATCATCAGGGTGTGGCGCAGCTGGTAGCGCGCGCGGTTCGGGACTGCGAGGTCGTGAGTTCAAATCTCATCACCCTGACCACAAGATTCGAAATCAAAAACCCGAGCCTTAAACCCGGGTTTTGTTGATGCTTGTTTCATACTATATGCTTCCATTGTAGCATAGATATTCATTTTTGTCAATACTTTTGTGCTAGTTTTTGCTATTTAAGCAAAAACTTATGCTAAAATACATTGGTGGATAATGTCCATGGGCACCAAAGGCGGCCTGAGTTCACTCCTCCGCCAGCCGAAGGTTCTCCAGAAAAAGATCGTGAAGTTTTCCTTCTAAACTCTAAGAGAAGTATGGAGGCTCGAAATATACTGGCCAAGGCCAAGACTATAAAAAGTAAACTTCTATACCTAGCGTTGCGTGTCGTCTGCGTTGACTAACCGATTCCGTTGCCGTGCGCAGCGGGAACTTCAATCTCACTAACTCTGCTGGTACTCTCAGGAACGCTGGCGTCAACGGCCACAACTGGTCGTCGCGCGGAGCCAGTAATGTTTGGGGTTCTGCTGGCTCTGGTGGCTACGACCTCAACTTTAATGCAACAGAGGTTCACCCGTCGTGGGGTCCAGACAACCGCTGGAACGGTTTCCCCCTCCGCTGCTCTGATTTTGCCGCGGCGGGTGCCGATCTTTTGCTTTCTATATGTCACATAGCCCTGCTATGTGACATGGCATCGGTTCGGGACAACGAGAGGACTAATCCTCTCGTTGTCCACTCACACTCCCATATGTCTAATACAGTACTAAGGCAGCGGAGGGGAAGACCAACGTAACGAAATTCTTTGTGCAGCATAACGGCCATTGAGTCATAGTAAATGTTGTAGGCTTCCGTTCCTGTTGAAGCGGCACGTGATGACCACTTGTAGATATTGCCGCCAGCATATCTCAATGTTCCAGTGGTGGTGGTTAACTTTATCCACCCGCTGCGCACGAAGTAGCCTAGTTCCTCGTGCGCAGCGGGTACCTCGATCCGGATAATGGTAAGTCTTGGGACGCTGGCTGGGGTGGATATATTTGGTCGTCCTATGGATTATCTACTCATAGTGATGGTACTGCTGACCCTAGTGCCTACAATCTCCGCTTCGGCCCCTCTGGCATCTACTCATCGGTTGGTCTATATAATCGTTGGGCTGGTTTCCCCCTCCGCTGCCTTAGTACTGTATTAGACATATAGAGAAATGGGGCTCTTGCAAAATGCACGAATGAGAGCCCGAACTATTGACAAATTTTACTGTGTGTGCTATAATGAAAGTGTGGGGTTTAATATTCCCCATTTAGCACCTTGAGAGCCTACTTGAATGACGTTTTCTTCTTAGAATCTTATAAGTCGTCGTAGGATATAAGCCTATTTTTGATGGTGGGCTTATATCCTACGGTGAACCGTAGGATATAAGCCTATTTTTGATGGTGGGCTTATATCCTACGGTGAACCGTAG
>CAYXCA010000037.1:0-5810 GCA_964463545.1 uncultured Candidatus Saccharibacteria bacterium
CCGCGATTTTCTGGATGAGAACCAGACGTCCTAGACCACTAGACGACGGAACCAACACTATTATTATAACACAAAACTCCCAAAAACTATGAAAATCGCTGTATTATTTCAAATCTTTTTGGTCTTTTTCGGTCCGCTTCACAATATAAATCGGACGATGTTTAGTTTCAAGATAAGTCTTAGCCAAATATTCACCAATAATTCCCAGAGCCAACAATTGCAAACCACCCACCATCAAAATTATACAAATCATACTCGGCCAACCACTCACCGGATCACCATAAACCAAAGTTTTTATAACAATTACAATAATCAATACAAACGCCACCAGACAGAAAATCAAGCCCAGCACTGCTGCCATCACTAGTGGCACAGTCGAAAACGCACAAATTCCATCAATTGCATAAACAAACAATTTCCAAAACGACCAGTGCGTTTCTCCCGCCACGCGCTGCACATTTTTGTACTCGATCCACGTCGTCTTGAAGCCCACAAAACTAAATAGCCCCTTGGAATAACGATTATATTCGCGCATCGAAGTGATCGCATTCACCATTTGGCGTGTCATCAAACGATAATCGCGCGCTCCATCCACCATCTCCACCTTCGACATTTTATTAATCAAGCGATAAAACATCCGCGCAAAAAAACTCCGAATTGGTGGTTCGCCATCACGATTCACTCGCCGTGTCGCCGCACAATCATAGTCACCAGTCTTTATTGCGTCATACATTGCTGGCAAAAGTGCTGGTGGATCCTGTAAATCAGCATCCATTATTGCCACATAGTCGCCCCGAGCATAATCCAAACCGGCCAAAATTGCCGCCTCTTTGCCAAAGTTCCGCGAAAAACTCACAAACTTCACTCGTTCATCTTTGGCGCGCAATCTTTCAATTCCACGCATCGTGCCATCACGGCTGCCATCGTCCACAAATACAAACTCAAAATCTACTTCCGACATTTCACGGCTTACTTTGTCAATCTCAGCATAAAACGGTTTCAAAGCCAACTCTTCATTATAGCAAGGAACTACGACCGAAATCAACTTTTTCATCGAGCCTCCAGTTCGTCACTTTTTACCGTTCGCACGCGGGTTGTAGTCGTTCGTCGCTGAGTACTACTCTTTGGCTTTGCCGCCTTAGTAGTCTTCTTAGCAACTTTTTCCTTAGTAGTCTTTGCTGTAGAGCCCGCCCGCTTGGCAGTGCCCCGCACTCCCGTCGTCTTAGTCTTCGCAACCTTTGTCGTGCGCGTACGTTTCGGCTTCTCCACCTTCTCGGCCATTTCGCCTGTTTCCGCTAGCTGCGGAATTGGTAAACCTGGTGGCGCTACCGTCGGCACCACTGGCGCCTCTGGCTCACCCAAACTCACCAAGATCTCCGTTTTGTCTGCCTCTCTGTTGAACTCCGCCTCCAACACATCGTCTTCCACAACTTCTCGCACCGAGTCCATCAACTGTGCCGCCTCGGCTTGTTTCTTACGCTTATTATGGTCAATTACACCAGAAATCACCACCCAAACCATGCTCAAACCAGCCGTTGTCACAGAAATCAGTCCACCAATTTGCGTTGCCAAACTCAGCCCATAAGTAACCTTAATCTCACCTTTTACGCCGGCTGGCACCGTCACTGCCACCAAGCCATAATCATGTGATGGCCCCACCAGCAAATTCGCGCCGTTCATCTCCGCCTGATACCCAGGATAATAAATCATTGGCAATTCCACCACAGCATCCTCATCGCCAGAATTTATCAAAGTCAAATTTACATTCAAACCACTCTTGCTCGCCTGCTGCAACATCACGTCACCCGAGATCACGCGCACATCATCGCCTCGCTCTGCCAAAAGTTCCCGAATTCGGCTCAAACTACAAGCATATCCTTGCGCCACATCCTCTTTTACGTCCGGCGAGCACAATAGTTGCATCGGAGCATATTCACCCTCCCAACCAATCAGCACCGGATCTTCCGCCACTTTCTCCAAGTCTACACGTCTGTCTTCACGCGGCAAAATCAGCGGCATCACCAAATAAATCGCCGCCATTCCAACCATCACCATCGCCACACGCTGCTTTTCATCAGAAAGACCGCGCAGCAAACCATACACCGTGTACCCCGCTACCACCGACAGGCAAAGTGCCGATACCATCAACGACCGCCAAGGAAACTGCATTTGCCACATAATACTGGGCATATGATACCAGTTCACAACCGGCAGTGCTAGCAGAATGGCTAGTACTGCTATAATATATAGCGAAGTTACAAACCGGCGCTGATTCTCATCTTCAATTCGCCCCCGCACAAACCAAAACCCAATCAACCCCACCAACGCAATCACACCCAGAGTTACCCCAAATTCACCACCCAAGCCTTCTGCATTTACCTTACCAGTATAGTCCATCACCACCAACTGTTGCGGCCAAGCCCGATGGTCGTTCATGCTCCGCGCATTTGCCCCAAAATAAACGTCCGCATATCCGGCATCAAACACGCCATAATTATCCGCCAACTTCGCTTCCAAGAGTGGCAATGTGAAAAACGCCGTCAGCCCCAAAGCCACCATTACACCCAACGCCATCCGCCAAATGTTCTCCCAATTCACCACCTTGCGCACATTCAAAATCACATATACTGCCGCCATCAGCGCAAACAACATTGCCGACAAACTATGCGAAAGCACCAACATCGCCGCCGAAAGCGCGATACTGCGCGCTGCATGCTTCTCGCCCACCGTCAACTGATACAAACCCAGCAACAAAATCGGCGCCGCCACCGCTGCCGCCACCTCACCCAGCGCCATCCGTGCATAAAGGTTATTTAACACATACGGCATCGACATATAAAACACCGACACCAAAACCGCCAGCACCTGATTTTTGCTAATTTTGGTCATCGCATAGCACATCGTAAGACCAGATCCAATCAGGCACGCCACAAGCACCAAGTTAATCGCGATTGGCCAAAAACCAATCAGAGCCTGCAAACCCGCCGCCACATACCCCAAAAGCGGACCATAAAACAAGTTATACGCATAACCATACCCACCAAGAGTATCCGGGTCCACCTGTGGGATAATTTGCCCATTCGCCCATCCTTTCGATACGCTCATTAGCCGCGTCACATGAAAGGCATAATCGTCACCCGTCATCACCTGCAACGGCCTCCCCCATACGCCCGCCGTCAAAATCACTCCAAAAACCAGCACCACCAAAAACTGCCAATTTTTCTTAAAAATCTTATTAAAATCAATAATAATCTTACGCTTTTCGTGCTTCTGACCTGTCATGGCATAATTATACCATATTTTTATAACAACTTTGCCAGAAATGCCTCAAAACTCTTGACTTTTTGACAAATCTGTGCTATAATGGAATTATAGGATAATATTTTATGAAAAAACTTCCCATCGTAGCGCTCATCGGTCAAACCAACGCCGGCAAATCTAGCCTGCTCAATCGTTTTGCGCACAAAAATATCGCCATCGTCGCTCGCGAGGAGGGAACTACACGTGATAATGTCATGGCGCGCATTGACGACCGTTTTTTGCTAATCGACACCGCTGGACTCAAAGACCCCAACGACGATTTCGAGGCCGGTATTCAAGACCAAATTGCCGACGCCATCGCAAGCGCTGATTTGATTTTGCTTACTCTTGACAGTTCCAAATATCCCGATGATAAAGATAAACAAATTGCCAAAAACGCCCTGAGGTCGCGCAAACCTGTACTTTTACTTTTGAATAAGTCCGATCTCGGCGAAAGCCTGCCGAATGAGGAGTTTTTGCGCCTCGGCGTTAAACCAAATGAAACCTTCCGTATCTCCGCCACCACCGGCCAAGGGATCAAAGACCTCAAAGACGCAATTTTGAGTAGATTAGGGGCCGGAAACAGGCTTTTTGCTTCCTCCGAACTCTCCGCGACCAACGGGGAGCGGTCGAAGCAAGGAGTCCCCGTAACGACGGGCGACGACGCAGCGGGTTCGGAGAAGCAAAAGGACTGGTCGACGGCCCCAAATAATATTCTCAAAATCGCCCTCATCGGTCGCCCAAATGTCGGTAAAAGTAGCCTGTTCAATGCTTTAGGTCAAAAACAGCAAGCCCTTGTCAGTTCACGCCAGGGAACTACCCGTGATGTCAACCGCGTTGAGGTTCGTTTTCATGGTCGCACACTTGAGGTTCTTGATACCGCTGGCCTACGCAAACCCGGCAAACGTGAAGTTGGCATCGAAAAATTCTCCGCCTTGCGCACTCTCGCCGCAATCGAGGAAGCCGACATCTGCGCCTTACTCGTTGATGCCACCGAGCCACATTCCAAACTCGACCAAACTCTCGCCGGTCAAATCATCGAAGCCGGTAAGGGAATTATCGTCGTCCTCACCAAGACTGACTTAGTCGAAAATACCGACGAAATTCTCGATAAATTAGAATACGATTTTAACTTTTTGCCTTATGCACCAGTACTCATCACCAGTAGCGAAACCGGCCAAAATGTCACCAAACTCTTTGAACTCGCCACCGAAATCGACGCTACCCGTCATCTCGAAATTAAAACTTCCGAACTCAACAAAATTCTCAGCGAAGCCGTCGTCGAACACCCGCCTGCCGGACTCAAAAACACCCGCCCAAAACTCAAATATATTGTGCAAACCGATACTTGTCCACCTTGGTTCGTGGTACACGGCCGTGATCTTGGACTTCTGCACTGGTCTTACAAACGCTTCCTTGAGCGCAAAATTCGCGAAAAATATCCTTTCGTCGGCACACCGATTATGTTCAGTTACCGCAACGACCCTCGTAAGAGTTCAAGTGACAAGAATTAAACCCTGGGGAGCACCCAGGGTTTACAAATAATTTCGAGAGAAGTTCAAGCGTCTTTTGAGATTTCATTCACAATATCATCAAACCTGCCCAGTTCCATTTTATCCAAATACTGCTCCAACTCCTTAAGAAGTTCCTCAAAATCATTTTCCTCTGTATACAGTTCCACCTTCGAAGCAGCCCTACTATCTTTATCGCATTGAATCATCACAGCCCAAGTCGCCCCAGACACCTCATAATACGATTCATCCGCCTGCAAAATTTCCGCCAACTCCTTCAGATCCGGATCTTCTACTCGTTTATCACCAAACCAACAAGTTACTTTACCATCGCTCACGATTGCCACGCTAAAATCATCCTCTTCCTCAGCCATGTAATAATCATTCGGCGAACTAAAGACATAACCATCCCAAATTCCGAAATCATTGCTCAATAAATCGCCATAAGAAGATTTCTTGACATCGATCTTTGACTCCACGCTACCGTCTTTGCGCCTGTGATCCATAATGCATATACTGATCAACCCAGTATCAAAACTCTGCGCACCACCATAACATCTCGTCCCCGGGTAAGCATTCTTACCCTTATAGTCTATCCGTACTCTATACTGCTGCTGGCCGTTAAACGCAACCGGCATCGTTAGTAATTGTACCTTCCAAGTATTGTCCTCATAGAATTCACCATTGGCAGATACGTAACATGCGTTATTCGGATCTTCCGGTACAATCTGCCGACAAGAATCTGTTGACTTTGGATTTACTCTCAACGTTATCTCATCGAAAACTCCCTGCCTCAATTTCTGACTCATCTGACTCATAAAACTTCCTCCTATCCTTTAGAACTTCTCACTGTAAAACAACTATTTTTGATCTTTCAGGCCCAAAAATCTAGCCTTATCTTCTCATTATATCATACACACTCCATGATGTCAATTTATCCACTCCTATATGTCTAATACAGTACTAAGGCAGCGGAGGGGGGAAACTATGCCAGCGCTC
>CAYXCA010000038.1:0-5754 GCA_964463545.1 uncultured Candidatus Saccharibacteria bacterium
CGGCTCCAAAAGTATTATTGGAAAGATATAGCCTTAAGTACCCGCTGCGCACGAAATACAAAAACACCCTCTCGGAGCAAGAGGGGCATGTAAACCTAGACATTGACGTCAAAGCGTGGTAGAATGGGGTTATTGTTCGTTTGGAATTACCGTTGCTTCTTAGTGACGGTAATTTCTAACTTAAGACGTAAACGTCCAAGGCCGAAGGTAAACGACATATAACTCTCCTTTCTACAAATTGTTCTAATTTTACTAGAAATACCTGCGCATCTTCAAAAATAAAAATGCAAGCATTTTTATTTTGCTCAGATGCTTGTCATTTAAATTTTATCTAGGTGCCCCTTTGCTCCTGTATTCAGACTAGCATAAATCGAGAAAAATTAGCAAGCACAAGCGTTAATAAAAAGTTATTTTACTTGGGCTAACAGAGATAGATGCATATTGAACTTGTAACGCAGTTACAAGTTCAACTTCGTGCGCAGCGGGCATGTATTTCTGCGTAGTGATAGTGGTGCTACTTTCAGGTACGCTGGCCAGTGGGGCGATGTTTGGTCATCGCGTGCTTCATCCACCCATGCTAATGGTGCTGTCACCCCTAGTGCTTATGCCATATACTTTACTGCAACAGAGATTCATCCATCGTGGGGCCCTGATTATGGTTGGTACGGTTTCCCCCTCCGCTGCCTTAGTACTGTATTAGACATATTAGCGCTATACCTCATAGTATTCTTGCCAAAATACAACAATAACCATTAAAGCCATTGACAAAACAAGTAATCTGTGATAAAACGGAAGCATGTGGTGGTTCTGAAACCATAAAAATATACCGGAGGTGGGTAATAGCATGAAATTAAAATTCATTCAGAAGTACATTGCAGATAAGAGTGAGGAACTGCACCAGCGACTCGTTCTGCTTGGCCAAACCGAAACCGGACTTGATGCAATAAATGGCAGCAAAATTGCGCTGCGCATCATGAACGCCGATTTTAACCCGTGGGAACTGACTTTTTTGGACCTTCGCCTTTTTATGGACGAAACTAATAAAGTCTGTACAAAAGCAGAAATGATCAAAGAGGAGCAGATGGATGAGCTCCATAATTATTTCTGCCAACTTTACAGCGATATTTGGCTGAATTATGGCAAAATACCGGGCCTGAGGTACGAGTGGGACCACCGTAACTACAAGGCCAATTTCCTGATTAGCGGGAGCATCCGGCTGAGTTTTGACTGCGGCGAGCGTGACGCGCTTTACTGTATCGCAATTCTGGAGAACCTCCGCCAGGCCGATGAAACTTTTGAAAAAGAAGTGGAAGTACGCTCCAAGAAAGGCGTCACCACCCCGTCGACCAATGGATGCGTTGCGCTGGCGCAGGCTAGGAACAATAATAAGGCCAGGCTTTATGCCTTAATTGGTTATGGTCCTGATGGTAACCCTCTACTCTCGTCATCTTAGGCCAGTGGCCTATTCCGCTACTTTAGGGTAGCGGAATATTTTATGCTATACTAAGACCATGAAAAAAGTACTTGCATTTGATATTGACCAGACATTAAACATTGCCAAAACTCCAATTCCACCCGAAATTGCTGAACTCTTGGTAAATTGTCTTAATTTTTACGAGATTTGTCCGATTTCGGGCCAGAAATTTGAGCAATTTATCATCCAAATTGTGGACGAACTCCAAAAAGTCGGCGTCACCGAGGAGCAACTTACTCATCTGCACCTCTTTGTGGCGCAGGGCACGCAATATTATCGTTACAACCTTAGCCAGCACGATTGGGAGCAAGTTTATAACTATCCACTAACCGAAGAAGATATTGTAAAAATCACAACAACACTTGAGCAAGCCGCCAGGAAACTGGGCTATTGGGAGGAAGACCGACTCCTCCCAGGTGATCAGATTATCGAAAACCGCCTCTCGCAGGTCACTTTTTCTGCGCTGGGTCAGGCCATGGGTACTTCCGAGAAATACGACTGGGATCCCGACTGCAAAAAACGCGAAGCCATCGTGGCGGAATGCCAAAAACTTCTCCCCAGTTTTCTTTACGAAATCGGTGGTACCACCTCAATCAATGTCGCCGCTCCAGGCATGAACAAAGAGTTTGGCATGACGCATCTTTTAGAAGAGTTGAAGGTTGATAAATCTGAGGTTCTCTATTTTGGCGACATGACTCAGCCGGGAGGGAACGACTATCCTGTGGTACAGATGGGAATCGATACGATTACGGTGCGTTCGCACGAAGACACTGCCTACGCCCTGCGCGGCATCCTTGGCGTCACTTGTTGAAAGTAGTATTCTTGCACAAATACCTTTTCCGCAGGAACCAAAGACTTGACCTAAGCGGCCAGGAGCGGTCCCGAGGAAAAGCGTATTTATGCCTCTAATCTACTGTAACTACCGTACCGCCTGCATCGCCGTTTACAGCGTCTACAATGCTATTTTCGCCATCAAGTTCGAAGACTAATAGCGGCATCTTGTTATCTCTTGCCATTACCGAGGCTGTCAAGTCCATCACCTGCAAATTCTTTGCAATTACTTCATCAATTGAGATTTTATCGTATTTCTTAGCGTCCGGGTTTTTAGCTGGGTCGTCATCGTATATGCCATCAATCGACTTTGCCAAAAGAATTTTGTCGGCCTCCATCTCAACGGCTCGAAGCACCACGCCGGTATCAGTTGAGAAATAGGGATGTCCCGTGCCACCGGCAAAGAATACTACCATACCCTTGGCAAAACAGTCATTTGCCTTATCTTTAGAAAATAATTCCGTAAAACTACTACACATAAACGGTGTGAAGATTTGAGTTTTTAGCCCCTCACCGCGAAAAATCTCCGATGTATAAATACAACTCATCACAGTTGCCAACATGCCAAGTTGGTCTGACTTGGTGCGGTCAATCTCATTGCCAGTGCGTCCGCGCCAAAAATTACCACCGCCAATCACAATGCCAACCTGTACTCCATCATCCACCAATTGTTTCACTTGCTTGGCAACGCCACGCACAATGGTTTCGTCAAAGCCAACCTTTTTCTCGCCCGCCAAGGCCTCACCACTTAGTTTCAATAAAACCCGCATAAATTCTCCTTTGCCTCTATTGTAGCATATTAACCGCATAAATACCTTTTCCGCAGGGTATTTATGCGAGGAAGATGTTATAAAGTCCTCAATGAACGCTGTAATGTGCTATAATTAATACATGAAATCATATATCGTGGGCAACTGGAAGATGAACTTCTCGGTCGGGGAATCTTCCGTCTATCTTCATAAACTGCAGCAAAAAATTCGTCAATACCGGAGTATTGAGGTGATTGTGGCGCCGTCCTTGATTGCGCTTCAGCCACTGTCGCTCCAAGTTGACCGCAAAAAACTGCGCCTTTCTGCTCAAACCGCCAATCCGCACGATTTTGGCGCCTATACTGGCGAGGTGTCTTTCACGCAGCTCCGCGGAATTGTTGATTATTGCATCATCGGGCATTCCGAGCGCCGTCAACTTTTCCACGCTAGCGACAAAGACATTCGTGCTTCCGTTGCGGCCGCCTTGCGCAACCAAATCACGCCAATTCTCTGCATTGGCGAAACCGAAACCGAGCACACCTTTGGTGAAACCCACGACGTCGTACGCGACCAACTCCTAGGCGGTTTGTCGGAAGTGTCATCCGAGGATATTTCCAAAGTTATCATTGCCTACGAGCCAATTTGGGCCATCAGCACCACGACTGGCGCCCATCTTGCTTCACCTGACGAAATTTCCGAGATTACCGGTTTTATTCGCCGCACGTTAGCCGAAACTTACGGCGAGGATGTTGCCAAAGAAATACCCGTGCTTTATGGTGGCAGCGTCAACCCATCTAATGCTGGAGCTTATCTCACTGTGCCAGGCGTAAATGGTCTGCTTGTAGGTGGAGCCAGCCTAATTGCTGATCAATTTGTTGATATTATTGAAACCGCCAAGAAGGTACAGGACTAATGGATCCGGCAACATCAAATCAATCTGTAGGGAAGAATACCCAGCATCGCCAGATTGATTTTGTTGCCAACAAGACTTCTCAGCCTGAGCCGTCTGTCAAAGACAAAGAACCACCCGTACCAGTAACCTCAGCCAAGGCTGCTATCAACGCCATGTATGCCGAACGTGCACGCAAAACAGAAACAGTTTTGGCGCCCTCTGCCCGGGAAGCCGTTAATGCTTTTGCTCGCCAAGGCGCTGGGCGCAATGCCAAGTCGGCTGCTAATTTGCATCACGGTTCTATTCAAAAAGACATCGACACTTCAAGAACTTCGGCAGCGGCACTTTTGCAGCGCGCCAAATCTCCCAAATCTTCTTCCGAGGAAACCAGTGCTGCCAATTCTTACGATCCGTTAGCGTCGCGACTTCCATCAGTTAAGCCGTCCAAGACAGCCGACAAGCAGGAAATTCCAGTAATTCGTACTTCGCTCAAATTGGGTTCCTCAGCCAAACCTAAACCCACGCCAGTAATTTTGCCACCCAATGCCCGCATGGCCAAAAGCGCCCGCCCAGTTGGCGGTTTGCGCCCCAAAACCGGTATTATTCAGCGTCGTCCAAACGATGTACAGATTATTCAACCTAATTCTGTCAACCCAGGCCGCAATGTTCAACGCCTGTCGGGAAGCGCCAAACAGTTAGCAACTCGTAATGAAGGTGCGCTGGAAGTTCAGATTTTGCCAAGCCACAAGTCCCTTCTCGCTCAGGCTATTCCTGCCAAGGCTCCCGCAAAAATAGTCAAATCTGTGCCCGCCGCGCCAGCGCCCGCTCGTGTTCCTCGTCCAACTGGCCCCCTGCGTGATCCGCAGATGGTGGGTGGCAATGCTCCTCGCCGCGCTTCCAAGCCCAATGCTGCGCCTCTCTGGCCAGCGGTTGCTGCTTCGGCCCTTAGTCCCAAGCCCAAATTTCGTTCGGCTCCCAAGGGTTATGCTAGCGCCACCCCTAGCGGTGTTCCTGCCGACGCTTCTTATGTAATGGCTACTCCACCCAAACTCAACCTGTCACATCATCATGTGCCAGAGGTTGATTTTAACAGCCAAGCCACTTTCCAAGAATCTCCCACCATCAAGGCCGACAATACCTCAAACTACAGTTTTAGTTCCAAGAAAAAGCCTGCGGATAATAACCGCTACGCTTTGGGTGGCCAGTCACCTTTCCTCAAGTCGGTTAATGTGGAAAAACGCCCGCTTTCGGATAATTCTGCCCCTGGATATAC
Source organism: uncultured Candidatus Saccharibacteria bacterium (assembly GCA_964463545.1). GTDB lineage: Bacteria > Patescibacteriota > Saccharimonadia > Saccharimonadales > Saccharimonadaceae > Nanosyncoccus. The sequence goes on from CAYXCA010000038.1 coordinate 5,220, forward strand.
CAGGATTGAGCGTCCCGTAGTTGAGGAAAAACCCACCAAATCCTCGCGCAAAAATGTTTATGCCAAGAAAAAGACAAAGTCCGAGGCTCACCAGGAAATGCCACAGCGCCCCACGGTGATTGTGCCGGCTAGCCGTCGTTCCAAAGTGCCACTTTTCTTCTTGATTTTATTTACTATCATCCTCGGTGCCGTAGTCGGTGCTGCCGCCTACCTCTGTTTCTTCCAATAAGGCACAAAAAACGGGCCAAAACGCCCCCATAGTTCCATTATATCACACATCACTAAAATTGTCAATATCTGGTGCGAGTGGAGAGAAACCTCGGTCGCTTCGCTCCCTCGGCGGCGGGGCGTCGGTTCGGAACATCTGAAACTTGTTCCAGATGTTCGCTCACGCTCCTACCGCCTACGAACTCTTCGAGTTCTCTTTCTCTCCGCATCACAAAACCACAAAAAACTCCGAGCAAAGGCTCAGACTTTTTTGTGGTGCGAGTGGAGAGAATCGAACTCTCATCTCAAGTTTGGAAAACTTGCATAC
>CAYXCA010000039.1:0-5674 GCA_964463545.1 uncultured Candidatus Saccharibacteria bacterium
AACGACCTTTTGGTTATGAGCCAAACGAGCTACCAGGCTGCTCTACCCCGCGATACGAGTTAATTATACATCAACTGTCAGAATAATGCAATAGGGATTTTTGCTATGACTTATAATTTTGAAAAACCAGATATAACAATGGCGGAATGAGGTAGATTTGGAGGACATTAGGAAGGCCAGAGAAAAATTGCAGCGTGATAACATAGGCAATAATCAGAGCCAGCAGAAGAGGCAGAGCGGGATGTTGCCAGAAGGTAGAGGTGAGTTTTGTGGCGGTGGCGCTACGACCGTCGACGAACCTGGCTGGGAAAATCTGTGGACAAAAGGCAAGAAGAAGACTGAAAATAATTAGTACAACACCAACGAGGCCAAGTTCGAGCAAGAGGCTAATGGGCTGGTTTTGGACGATTTCTTTGGGGGTGGTAATCTGCTCGGGAAAGGCGGCATGCATGGCAGTGCCAGCGCCGCCAAGACCAACGCCAAAAAGCGGGTCTGACAGCCAAGTGCGAAGGGCGACGGAATTGAGCCCTAACCGGACATTGGTAGACTCGGCAACATAACCATCAAATTTAGACTCCTCCTTTGGCTGCGCTGCTGGAGAAGACGGATGTTCGGCGGCATATTCACGGAGAACTTGGTTGACTTCTTCGCGGACAGTAATCTCTCGTGGGCGTAGGTCGATAATACCAAGCGAAAGTTGATGGATAGATTTGGTGACGCCGGCGATAAAAGTTTCGTGCGTGGGGCCAATAACAGAGAAAGTTCCCTGGGCTATGAGCGTAAATATGAAGGCAAAAACCGGAATAACGATTAACGCCGGGCGAAACTTGTGTCGAACGATAGCAAAAATCAGCAAAATAACCAGAGCAACAGCAAAAGCGTAAATTGCGCCGCGGGAAAAAGTGAGAAAAAGAGTGGATGAGAATAAGAAAGCCAAAATTGCAACGGAAACTCTGTGTGTTTTTTCGAGGTGTGTTCGCTTTGTTAAGATCCATAGCGAAAGGAAGGTGGGAGCGAGGAGGAGATTGCCCATGAACTGAGGTTCGATGGCAAGGCCGGAAGGATGTGGGAAGCCGAAAGACTGAGAAATGCAGCCAGCGCAGAGTAAAGTGTGTTCCCTGGTGATTCCGCAAACATCCAAAATACATTGCGCCCAGCAAACTACACAGATAAGAATGCTGGAGATGAAGAAAACTTTGATTAAAGTGGAGCGGAACTTGGATGGTAAGCCAAAACGCGGCGAGAGATAAATAATAGCGAAAACAGCGAAGAAAACTAGCCAAATAATGCCGGCAGTGAGGATGGCACGGGTGGTGTTGCCTGACCAGAAAATGGACAACGTAGCATAGAGCGGAAAGAGAGCGAAGAGGAAAAACTTGCGATCACTAATGCCATCGGGGGAGCCACTAGCATCTTTGCGAAACGCCGTCGCGTCAGCCCGCCGTTGCGGGTGCCGCGCGCCTCGTCCTCGGTCGTGACCTGCGGTTGTTCTCAAAGATGCTAGTGGCCCCCCCCCTGAAGCAATAAGGAGAACAAAAGCGGTGAGGTCGAAGAGGACGAGCCAGATGAGGGGGAGGGAGAGTTCGAAGTTCATGGAAGCGCTGCTGCCGAGGCGAATCACGGGATAATAAGAACAAAATAAAACCGCTGGCAAAGCATATAATAGCGTGAAGTAAGCGCGGCGGAGGAATTTCATGAGCGTCCTTTCTTGTTAATGATTTCGGTAATTCCCTGAGTAAATTTCTCTGTGGAAAATTTGGCGGAAGTTTTGGTGACGATATCGGAATTAAATTTGGTGTGTTTGAACTTTTGCATAACTTTAATAAGAGAGTCGACGGTTTGCTCGGGAAAAAGTAAGCCATTCTTCCCTGTTACAATAATATCACGACTACCGCCTTCAGCGTAGGCAATCACTGGGCAGCCCGCAGCTAGAGCCTCGACCGGCGCAATACCGAAAGGCTCAAGACTGGGAAAAATGTAGGCTTTAGCAGATTGGAGATGCTTGGCAAGTTGATCAGACTTGATCCAAGGGATAAATTTGATCAAGGGTGAGCCACTCGCGAGGCGAACAAGATTAGCATGCTCGGGACCATCACCAATAACGGTGAGCGGCTCGCCAGACTGCAAGCAAGCCTGGATGGCGAGATCAACCCGTTTCCAGGTGACTTGGCGGCAAGAGATCACAAAACCGGAACGTTTTTGGGGCTGCTTGGGGGCAAATTTTTGCACATCTACTGGTGGAAAAACTACTTCGGCATCGCGATGGTAATATTTTTGGATTTGCTCGGCAGCATAATGAGAAATAGTAACAAATTGATCGGGACGCTGAGCGGAACGATAATCAGCCTTGCGCAGAGGTTTGACCAGGAGTTTGAGGCCAAGGCGAGCCAAAGGGTTTAAAATGCCAAAACCGGGGTTCTCTAGATATTTGTCGTAAAATTGCCAATAATACTGCGTGGGGACATGGCAATAACAGAGGTGAAAGGCAGCCTTCTCTTGACTTTTTGGACTATGTGTGCTATGATTAGAAGATGGGGTCTTTTTGGTCTTGACACTCTTGGCTTCTGCGCCAGTGACAGAGATAACAAGATCATAATCTGATAAATCGAGGTGAGAAAAATAAAATTGACGCAGGGCGCCAATAAAGCGGCGCAGACAAACTGGAAACAGATTAAGCCAGCCAGTGCGCACGTCAGCATCCTGGAACCAGTCGATTCCCTTGGGACGATACTGCGAAGTATAAATTGGTGCATTGGGATATATGTGGTGGAGTTGGAGAATAACCTTCTCGGCACCGCCAGGAGTGGTGAGCCAGTCACAAACGAGGGCAACTTTCATTTGGCTCCTCTACGAAATAGCACAGCACCCACGGTGCGGAACATGATACGAAAATCCATACCGAGGGACCAATTTTGAATATAATAAAGGTCGAGTGCACGACGCTCATCAAAGGAGATGTCACGCCGACCAGAAACTTGGGCCAGACCAGTAAGGCCAGATTTGACCGAAAGCAGAAGTGAGCGGTCGCCATAGTGATGCAGTTCTCCAGGAACGAGGGCGCGGGGGCCGACTAGAGAAATGTCGCCACGAAGGACATTGAAAAGTTGTGGGAGTTCGTCAAGCGAAGTAGCACGAAGAAAAGCGCCAAGTTTGGTGATACGGGGGTCGTTGGGAATTTTGTCGCCGTTCTGACGATATTTTTTGATTAACCCAGGCTTACCCATTTTAGTGAAGGCTTCTTCGGGCGAAAGGCCGCAATATTCGGGCTTCATAGAACGAAATTTGTAGATTTTAAAACGACGGTTGTAACGCGAAAGGCGAGTTTCGGCATAAAAAGCCGGGGCTTTGGGGTCGGCAATTTTTTGCAAGATCCAGATGATTCCCATAGGAATGGCGGCGATGATTAAAGCAATGATACTAAAAACAATATCACAAATGCGCTTGACGACTTTGGCGCCACCAGCAAGTGGCGTGATATTAACTAGAATGGCTGGCGTATCTCCCACGAGTTCCAAATCGCCCATCTGTGAAGTAAGCATGGAATTAGATGGGACGAAATAATACAATAGGTGGCGCTCGATGGCTTGACGATAAACGTAATCGGTGCGGCGATCGTCGGTTTGGAAAATGACGTCAGGCTTGGCTTTGCGCAGGGCTTCTTTAAGAGAAGAATATTGTTTGCGACGCAGATCTTTGGGGATAAATTTAGCGCCAGCAACGACGCCTACTAAAGTATAGCCAGATTCTGGGAAAGCGGCGATGTAATCGGAGAGATATTCGGTGTTTTTAGTATTGCCGATGATGACGGCGCGCAAAATAGCATGCTTTTTCTTGAGAATAGAACTCCGCACCAAACGCACCAAGCCACGAAAAATGCAAAGTAGCAAAAAGCAGGAAGCGATGGTATAGATTGCCATGATGCGAACCGGGAAGAGATCGGCGTTGAGGAAGAAATCGTAACTGATGATGGCCATGACACCAACGACTGAAGCCAAGAAAAGACGACCAATTTCTGACCAGCGGTTGCGATTCAAAAAAATGTTGCGCCGGTAAAGACCAAAGGCCGCTAGGATAATGATATAAATGGGCAATAATAGCAATAACGACGCCACGAAATGCCAAGGGTTAGACTCAAAATAGAACGGGCGTTGATCGAGATGAGTGCGCATCAAATATGCCACCAAAAAGGAAAGGCAAACCGCAAAAGCGTCGCCCAAAATGAGGCAGATGCGAAAAATCAACCCAAAGTCCTTTTTCATACTTTATATTATATAACAGATTATATGCTAAAATAAGATTATAGTTTTGGAGGATACATGAAAAAAGATAAAGTTTTGTTGACGGGTGGAACGGGTTTTATTGGCTCGCACACTGCGGTGGAGTTAATCCAGGCTGGATATGAGGTAGAGATATTGGACAATCTATACAATAGTAAAATTACGGCTCTGGATAATATCGAGAAGATTACTGGGGTGCGGCCGAAATTCCACAAGGTGGATATTCGCGATATTGACGGAATGAAAAAAGTGTTTGCCGAGGGAAAGTTTGATACGGTGATTCATTTTGCCGGACTAAAGGCAGTGGCGGAGTCGGTAGAAAAGCCGTTGATGTATTATGAAGTAAATATTGGCGGAACGATAAATTTGCTTGAGTGTATGCAAGAATTTGGTGTGCATAAGATTATTTTCTCGTCATCGGCAACGGTGTATGGTGAGCCTGATTCCCCGCTCTGCGTGGAAAGTTTGCCAGTGGGGCGAAATTTGGCCAACCCGTATGGGCGCACAAAATATTTTATTGAGGAAATTTTGCGCGATGTGGCAGTGAGTGACCCGGAGTTTAAAGTAACGATTTTGCGGTATTTCAACCCGATTGGTGCACATCCGTCTGGTTTGCTGGGCGAAGACCCAAATGATAAGCCAAATAATTTGATGCCAATTGTGATGAAAGTGGCTGCAGGGGAGATACCAGAACTCTCGATTTTTGGCGATGATTATGATACGCCAGATGGTACTTGTATTCGCGACTATATTCATGTGGTAGATTTGGCCAAGGGGCATGTGGCAGCCGTAGAGAAGATTGGTGGCGACGAGCAAGTGCAGGTGTACAATCTGGGTACTGGGCGCGGGCTTTCGGTGATGGAAATAGTGAAGGCATTCTCTAAAGCAAGCGGGATGGAGTTACCGCACAAAATCGTGGGGCGACGGGCAGGTGATTTGGCAGCACTGTGTGCCGACCCAAGTCACGCCGAAGAAGTTTTGGGCTGGAAAACCGAATTGACGATCGATGACGCTATGCGAGATACTCTGAACTATTTAGAAAAGCAGGGTGTGAAGATTCGATAAGCGAATAGTGAAGTGCATGGCTTCCTCCTATATGTCTAATACAGTACTAAGGCAGCGGAGGGGGAGACCATAGTAACGATCTGCTGGGCCAGACGATGGGCGGGTTATAGAATTATTGAAATCGAAGTGATAGCTGCTAGGGATAGCGGCACCATCGTATCGTGTACTCGAGCCGCGCGACGACCAATAGACGCCCCACTGGCCAGCGTCCCAAGACTTACCATTACCCGGATGTAGGTTCCCGCTGCGCACGAAGGTTGAGGATAGCAGGGCTTGACGGGCTTAGTGTAACAAACCAGAACAATAGAATAAGTAGTTATCTACATTATAGA
>CAYXCA010000040.1:0-4815 GCA_964463545.1 uncultured Candidatus Saccharibacteria bacterium
AAGCAATTCCGACTATTCTGGTGCTCAAGTCTTAAGCCAAGCCATGACTAGTGCTATCCAAGCCAACCAGGCTTTCTACAAAAGTTCCGCTGATAAATATGGTTTTGACTGGAGAATCATCGCTGCAATTCACATTATGGAACACAGCGCATCAAGGTCCAATCCTACTAACGGCCAAGGCGCATATCAACTATATAGTTATACTGCCGGAGGTACAAATTCCAACGCATTCGTACCAGCTGGCGCCATCTCCGATGAAGAATTTCAGCGCCAAACGGATATCGTAGCCTATCTGATTGCTAACCAATATGGCGCCGGATTAGATCTTAACACTGCAGCCGGTATCAAAACTCTCTTTTTCAAATATAATGGTAGATCTCAAAAATACATAGATAAAGCTATTGCTATGGGATTTGACGAGGCTGCCGCTAACACTGGCGAAGGTTCACCCTATGTCATGAATAAATATGATGCCATGCGCGACCCAAGCAGTCCTAATATGAACCCGTATTGGCCAGGTATGTACACTAGTGATAGGGGATGGAGTGACACCGCAACCACATCACGTCCTGGTGCTTATACCATCTATACTTCACTAGGCGGTATAAATGGTGGATCAGTCACAGAATGCTATATTGTAGGTGCGGATGGTGGACGTCTAGTAGCTGGCGCTAATGGTATGACATTAGCCGAAGCTCAAGCCTTTATGGAGGCTTATAAGGATGCTGTTCGTGGCCGCTCCGCCGCTGATCTTAAGAGTCTTTACGGTATGACCGATAATAACTGCGCTGGTGGTATTGCCTATAACTGCGTTTCTTTTTCACGCTATTTCATTAATATGTTTACAAACGATTACATCACTAACCATATCACAGTTGGATTAGGTAATGGTGCCGATATAGTTAATAGCTTGCTTAGTGGTGGTTACGCTTTCACTGACGGCGGCAATACACCTCGTCCATATGCTATATTTAGTACTTCAAGTGGGAGTACTATGTGTAATGGTAAGCCCTGTGGACATACCGGCGTAGTGCTCGGCGTCAATACTAACACAAACACCATTATCATCGGGCAAGCCGCTTGTGGAAGAGGTGAGGCTGGTATTGTAGCAAAAGAAGAATCACTTAGCAAATACATGAGCACAGCCTATCATTATGCCTATCCGAATAGTCTCAATTTCTCAACATCTACGCCGCCGAATAACAACACTGATAACTCAAACACCACTATAGCTACTTATAATGCAAATAGTGAAACTACTACGATTACTATCCCAGGTTTGACGCGTAATTATAAAATTGCCTGGGTAAGCGACATGCATATTATTGCTGATGGTCCAACTTATGTCGGGCAAGAGCGCTATGATGCATTCGTAAATAATAATGGTGTACACTCTGCTGATTATTGGGAAACTATCATTAACTATCTCAATCAGTCCAACTTTGATGCCGTCGTCTTTGGTGGTGATATTGCCGACTATTATTCTAATGCTAATTATCAAACCATTCGCAATGGCCTTAGTAAACTTACTATGCCGTGGTTCTACATCGCTGGTGGCGATGACCACGACTTATATTCAGGTCGCACCAACGATACACCATCCAACAGTCTCACTAGCGATAGCTCCGCCGGCTCTGGAGATGTTATTGATTTAGGCGAAATCATGCTTGTTGGCCTTAATAACTCAGCCAATGCCAACATCAGTAGTTCTGAACTAAACGCCATTACTAATAAGATCAAAAACGCTGGTAAACCGGTCATATTGGTCACACACGTTCCTTTTGAATCACAAATCAGTAATCTAGCATCCGCCGTTAAGGCCAAACATAATAATCAAGTGTACTATTGGACTAATGGTTCATATAGATGGGATTATGGTAGCAATGCAGCTATGAAAGAATTTGCTAATGTTAATCTCTATAACGAAAATACAAATGTTGTGGCCGTGCTTGCTGGCCACATACATGAACTTTCCGACGACCGACAGCTTAGCGCCAAAGTTAAGCAACATATCTTTGAAGCCAGCTTCAAAGGTCCAATTGGTATCATTAATGTTCGTGGTAACTAAGGTAAATTTATGGAAAATAATAGTCAGCAAATACAACCAACAACAGCCTCAGATACGTCTAATACGCCCCATCAAATAATTCCACAATCAAGCACTCAGAAGAATAAAGAGATCACACCACTTCATATTGTTATACTGTTATTCATCATTACTGCTGTAATACTGCTAATTATCGCTATAATACAAATTTTCCGCGGCAACCCGTACGGTGAACAAATTAAAATCAACAATATTAACCAATATTACAAAGACTTTCCCACTAATATAAAAGATTCAGTTTTTAATACACTTTATAATATAGCATCAAACAATAACCCCAACACAAAAATGCCAAAGTCTGGTGCCAAAATTCGCGAAGGAAGCACTAATGGTAGTTATAACAAAAATACCAATATCTATACCGATAGTTTTATTGTTGATATAGAAGAGTTACAGCAAAGTTATGTCTTTCAAGTTTCATGGTCGTCCAACGAAAACAACCAATATCTCAAAAATATTAGTTATCCAGTTCTTGCGAGTTGCCCAGCTGCAGAACAACTAATTTATGCCCCCTTCAATTGTATAGATGGTTCTTCTAATAATGGTGTCTATGGCGATCCAATTATTTCGATTTTACCCATAAATGTTTCCTATTATGAAAATAACTACGCTGTTTATGTAGCATATAGTATTATTTCCCAAGTCAAAGACAATAAATTAACCGTAATTATCAATGACGAAACTGGCGGAAACCACGATGCCGCACTTAATAAACTCAAAGAAGCAGGAATTAATCCTGATAATTACACTATCATTTATAATGATCTCAGTGCTGAACAAATTCCTGCACGCGCTCCAAATGATGCTACCTAGCGAATACCCAAAATAGTAGTATTGAATGTTTGAGGGGTATTAAGATTAAGTGAGTCGACCCAGTCCATGGCTGATTTGGGAAGTGGTCTAAGTGGGGCTCCCGTAATATAATCAGTAATCGGTGACGGTTCGATTGGATCATTTGTACCAATATTTGTATAATAGTTATTTGTGTAATTTGTAAATGTGATAATATAATCTTTAGCATCTATACTGTCTATACGATCTAATATTGCAACAGCATGTTCTTCGTCATATCCTATGCTAAAGAGAGTTTTAAAGATGTATTTTCGACCGTCCGAGATATCAATATTTACGGTAGATACGCTTCCGGTTGAACCTAGGTTTATATCGTCTGAGTTTTTGATTATAGAAACTATTAGTTCTCTATTATTAGTATCTATGGGTGCGGAATTAAGTTCATCCGAACTAAGCAAAATAAGACTAAGATAAAAAGTTAGATTATCACCAATAAAAGGGTTTTCAACTAAGTCTATGTTCTCGAAGGTGAGATATGGGGCATCTTCTGGCTCTTGCCTGGGTTGTTTTGGTATGATTTTTATAAACAAAATATAAAGTATCACACCTATGATAACAAGTACAGCAACAAACAAAATAATAGCTAATAAACGATGCTTCATAAAATAGTCTTGCATCATAAAAGATTTTTTCCGAGTTGAATTCGTCGAATCAGGATAATTATAGTTATTCATCTCTTAATTGCCCTTACGTTATTGCACCTCATCCCAGCCTGTATCACTGTATTTGGTGAGTAATATCTGTTGCCTCGTGCCGACGAATCTGCAATAAACCATTCTCCGTTACTATTTATACCAGTTATACCTATATAATGTCCGCCGCTTGAAAAAGGTGCTGCATCATTTTTGTTTTGACCGGATGTGTGAATCATCCAACCTTCATTAAGATATTGATTAATAACATTAATATCACATGTTCCCAAATTCTTATATTGTAAATTGTATTTTTGGGCAAGAAGTTGTGTAATTTGATGGTCGCTACCGGCACCAGCTATATGCATACCATCTCTTCCCGCAATATCAGCAGTGCTACTTGGTAAAATATTTTGACCCAATAAAACTGTCGCCATCATAGCGAACGAAGTTGGGCCACAACCCGATTCGCATATATCTGTCCCCTGATTACCATAAATACCACCAATGCCATACATAAGTTTATCCCAGCGACTATCGCACTGATAGTATTGTGGCACACCTTCACCGGTATATGGGCTATTACAGACACCGGAATAAGTTGGGCTTATGTTACCTGATATAGTGCTACTTGCATATTTGTCGTAAATTTTAGCGGCGCTCTCTCTGCGTTTATCAACTGCCTGCCAATAGCCATTAGCATATTGTGCAAGTCCAAGACTATTCGCTAACTGCTTAGCTTCAGTAGAATGTAAGGGCTGCGTACCATTGACACCACGTTCAACCGCAACTAGGAATAGTTCCGCATATGTTTTCGACCCTTCTGCATTATTGCTTATTTTGTTGTTCAATGCACTTTTAATATATGCTTCAAATCTTTTTTCAGGTGCCATAAAAGTATCATTAACGAGCACATCGAGCTCTATTTTAATGGCCTTATCGTTAATATCCTCCGGAGCATTAGTGGACTTCCAATAATTGTTGCCAATTTGAGAATTAATAGCTTCAATCATATAGGTAGAATTAGTTTGATAAAGACCATGGTAAATTCCATTGCGCGAAACAATAAAAGGGTTATATGTACCACCAGTTTCGACATTCATATTTCCTAAAATTCCAGCAATTGCAGCCGGGTTATTGGAAACTCCCTCTATGCCAGCGCTAACAAAATAATTCCAAATTTTAGCCTCATTATCACTTCCTGACACAGTACCGGCGTAACCG
>CAYXCA010000041.1:0-4684 GCA_964463545.1 uncultured Candidatus Saccharibacteria bacterium
GGCATCGCCGGCGCATCCAAAACCACCGGATCGAGTATCCGGTGGTCGGTTATTGTCTATATGTCTTATACAGTACTAAGGCAGCGGAGGGGGTAACTGGACCAACGTTCGCTTGGGCCATCAGATGGGAGTACTGCGGAAGCGTAAAATACGAGGTTGTAACTACTAGGGTTAGTAGCCCCATCAAAGCGAGTAGACGACATGCGTGACGACCACCAGTGACCGTCAATACCAGTACCTCTGAGGGGGCCAGTAGTAAAATGCAAGTCTAAATACCCGCTGCGCACGAAGTAAAATTAACTATTGACATAATACTTATGCTGTGCTATCATGAAAGCATAGCCTTTTTAAGGTAATAATTTTGAGGTGTTGACAAAAATAGCAAATCTAGGTTAAAATAAAAAGGATACTGGTTGGCTTGCTTACAGGACAGGTCAACCCAAACTATGGTACTTTTATTTTTAAGAAAGAAGGTGATTCTTTTGAAAAGTTCAACTTTTCAAAACTGGTTAGACCAGGTGTTTCATGTTTCGGCGCGTCACTCTACGATCGGTAGAGAATTCAACGGTGGTACGGCGGCCTTTATGGCTATGGTTTACATCATTCCGGTCAGTACTGCAATGTACGCTGCCGCACAGGTAAATCAAACTGCTGCAGCGGTTGCGATCGCGCTGGTAACCTGCTTGGCGAGTATTGCGATGGGGTTTATCGCCAACTTGCCAATCTCTCTGTCGACGGGTATGGGGTTAAACGCTTTTGCGGTGTTCAGCATTTGTTTGGGCATGGGATATTCCTATGACTTAGTAATGCTGTGCACTCTCATTGAGGGCATAATCTTTATGGTTCTGACTTTCACAGGCGTCCGTACCAAGTTGACCGTAGCCTTACCTCACAATCTAAAGATGTTTATTGGCGGCGGCATTGGCTTTTTCTTGATGTATATCGGTTGGCAAAATACACACTTCATCGTCAACGACGACTCCACTTTAACCACTATGGTGTCATTTCGTCAGAATTTCTCCACTGTGGGAATCACGGCGATGCTTGCTGTAATCGGCTTAATGATTACAGTTATCTTGACGGTTCGTAAATCTAAGGCGGCTATTATTATTGGCATACTCGTGACTTGGGGGCTGGGAATGCTGTGCCAGGCGTTAGGAATTTACGTTCCGGACATCGAAGCGGGATATTATTCGCTTTATCCGCAGTTTAGTTTTACTAATCCATTTGCGGTCGGTAATATTTTTATCCAGTTTAATGACGTCGCTTTTACTTGGAGCATGCTGGGAGATGTAGTTATTATTACTTGTACGCTTTTCTATAGCGATTTCTTTGATACGATCGGTACCTGCATGACTTGTATCGAGAAAATCAAGGCGCAGATGTTGGCCGAGATCGCCGAGTTACGTAATACAGAAGACCGCGTTACGGTGGTAACGATGGAGAGGGAACTTAAAGTTATCGAAAGCGAAGATACTAACAAGCGAGCACTTGCGGTTGACGCTGGTGGCACCATAGTTGGTGCGCTGGCTCGTTGTACAACCATCACGAGTTTTGTTGAATCGGGTGCGGCAATTGAATCTGGCGCTCGTACCGGTTTGTCGACGGTCGTGACTGGACTTTGGTTCTTCTTGGCGATTTTCTTTGCTTCGATTTTTACCAGCGTCCCCGGCTTTGCCACTGGTCCGGCACTGGTTGTAGTGGGAGCATCTATGCTGATTACGGCTTTACGGCAGATCGACTTTAGTGCAGAGCATTTGTATGAACTGTTTCCGGGTATCATTTGTGTTGCCGCCACCTGTTTGAGTTATAATATCGCCAATGGCATGGCGGCCGGAATCATCTCTTATGTATTAGTTGCACTGTGTACTAAACATCGTAAAGAGGTTAGTCCGATATTATACTGCGTTGCAGTTTTATTGTTGGCAAAGTTCTATTTCCTGTAACAGACTATCTAGATAGTCCTGGGGATGCCATATCTGTTGGCGTCCCCTATTTTTATTATTGAGGTAAATTGTGCTATAATATACCCTATGAATGCAAACGAAATTCGCCAAAAATTTTTAGATTTTCAAGTTAAACACGGGCACAAAGTCATTCCGCCTGCTCCGCTCGTGCTCGAAAACGACCCTACCACTCTGTTTACTGGTTCTGGTATGCAGCCACTGTTGCCATATCTGCTTGGTCAGCCGCATCCCGAAGGCACCCGCCTTACCGATAGCCAGCCTTCTATGCGTCTGCAAGATATCGAAGACGTGGGCGATCCGCGTCACACCACGGTGTTTGAAATGCTTGGTAACTGGTCTTTGGGCGATTATTTCAAAAAGGAGCAAATCGAGAATTATTTTGAATTCCTCACCAAAGAAATCGGCCTCGATCCTGAGCGAATCTACGTCACTTGTTTTATCGGCAATGACAAATACGGCATTCCCAAAGACACTGAAGCGGCCAAAATTTGGCAGGAAGTCTTCAAAAAGGCTGGCGTGGAAGCGAAAGTTGCCGAAATCGGCAGTGCGGCGAACGGCGACCAGCGGGGAATCAAGCCCGGTGAGCGAATTTTCTTCTATGATGACAAAGAAAACTGGTGGAGCCGTGGCGGTGGCATTGAAACTACCCCTCTGGGTGACCCTTGTGGCCCCGATTCCGAAGTTTTCTATGATTTTGGCGAAGACAAGCAGGATATAGCCAAATATGGTCAGTCGCACCCGGCTTCGGATGGCGCCCGGTTTATGGAAATCGGCAACCAGGTCTTTATGCAGTACAAGCGTAACGAAGATGGCACTTTCTCCGAACTGGAACACAAAAACGTTGACTTTGGCGGCGGTTTGGAACGTCTGGCGGCGGCCGCGATGGGCAGTTTTGATGTATTCAAAATTTCTCTAATGGCGCCAATTATTGCCAAACTCGAGGAAATTTCGCACAAAAGTTACGATACTAATACCGACGAAATGCGCATCATCGCCGACCATTTGCGCGGGGCTTATCTCCTAGCCGCTCAAGGTTTGCAACCTAGCAACAAGGCTCAAGGTTATGCTTTGCGCCGTTTGGTGCGTCGCGCTGTACTAAAGGCCTTGGATCTTGGTATTGGCCAAGAATTTCTGGCACAAATTATTCCCGTGATTGCCGAGAATTACACTGAACTATCCGATGACATCTTGCCAAATCGCAAAAATGTGTTAGAGGTATTGACAAAAGAGGAAGCTGCCTTCCGCAAAACTATCAACAAAGGCGTCAAAGAATTGCAAAAACTAGGCCAAAATCAATTGCTCACTGGCGCCGAACTTTTCAAATTGCAGGATACTTACGGCTTCCCGCTTGAACTCAGTGTGGAAGAAGCCTACAAACTTGGCCTGAAACTCTCTGACGGCTATCAAGACGAGTTTGAAGCAGCGTTGAATGAGCAACGCGAGCGCAGTAAGACTGCCTCCAAGGGTATGTTCAAGGGCGGTCTTTCCGACACGAGCGACCAAACCATCAAATATCATACGGCCTGCCACCTTTTGCTCGCGGCTTTGCAGCAAGAAATCGACCCGAGTATTGAGCAAAAGGGAAGCAACCTCACCCCAGAGCGCTTGCGGTTTGACTTTAGTATTGACCATAAACTGACGCCGGAGGAGTTAGCTAAGGTTGGGGCACGTGTCAACCAGTGGATTGAGGCCGATTTGCCCATAGTTTTTGCTGAATATGACAAAAATTACGCTTTTGACGAGCTCCATGCTCATGGTAGTTTCCGTGACCGCTACCCGGACAAAGTGACAGTATATATGATTGGCGAGGGCTTGGATGCTGCTACGGAGTGGCTAACCAAACTGGGGCCATCCGGCGTGGAATCTTCAGATGGAGCGCGGACACCCGCCACTCCGGAGCAACAGCAAGTCCTGGACAATTGCATCTCGATTGAAATTTGCGGTGGGCCTCACGTCACACACACTGGCGAGTTAGGTAAGTTCAAAATTACTAAAGAAGAATCTTCTAGCGCTGGTGTCCGCCGTATTAAGGCTGTACTAGAATAATTCCACCAAAAAGCAGGAGGGTTGACGATTTAGGGTTTTAGCGTTAGAATAAGAGCATATTTACTTATTGAAATTACTCTTGGCTGTCGCTGAGAGTAATTTTTACCTTGTGGGTAATCTGCGTATTACGGTTATTTGCCGAATACTCAAGAACAACTTTCTTCATACTCACCTTTCCTTACCCTTAAAACTACTATTGGATATCGACCAAAAGTTACGTCTAGCCTCCTACTTAATTTTATCTTATCATACCTATTGTAAAAAGTACAACACTTTACTTCGTGCGCAGCGGGTTCGTAGGCATAGATTATGGTAAATCTTGGGACGCTAGTCAGGACGGCTACAATTGGACATCGCGCATGTCATCTACTCGTGCTGATGGCGTAACGACCCTTAGTGTTTATTCGTTTAACTTTGACGCTATTGATATTCTTCCGTCGGCTGGTCCATGGGTCCCGTGGCATGCTTACCCCCTCCGCTGCCTTAGTACTGTATTAGACATATAGGAGTGTGAGTGAGCAAAAGAATGACAAGTCCCGGCTTGTCATTCTTTTGCTCCGAACCGACGCCATGTCATGTATAGAATGGGCACTCCTTGCAAAAACACGTCAATAATCATAGTGATTTCGTCAACTAAGTGCAACTCATAACCGTTTTGGGTTTTGTGGAGT
>CAYXCA010000042.1:0-4427 GCA_964463545.1 uncultured Candidatus Saccharibacteria bacterium
CCACCAAGGACACGGATTACACCAAGTTCTTTGGCGCCACTGTTGTCAGCGACTTTTAATCTAGTTTCCTGTTGAATCATTTATTTCTCCTCCCCTTCGGCTTGTTCGGTTTGGCCCAAAACTTCATCCTTTAGTTCGATAGTGCCATGTGATTTCTCGAGGACTTTGACGAGTTTGTAACTCTTGGTCTTGGAAATTGGACGGCAGGCAACGATTTCGACTTTGTCGCCAACACCAGCCTCGTTTTTCTCGTCATGAGCGGTATATTTGCGAGTCTTGGTATATTGCTTGCGATAAAGTGGATGAGTTTCGCGACTGGCGATCGAAACGGTGATGGTTTTATCACGCTTTGCCGAACTTACAATTCCTTGCAATTCTCCAGCCATTTTAAAACTCCTCTTTTTTAATAATTTTGGTACGTACTGGTAACTTGTGGCCAGCCAAGCGGAATGCCTCTTTGGCCTGTTCTTCAGTAACATCAGCGATTTCAAACATCACGGTGCCAGCTTTAACCTTGGCAACGTAGAACTGTGGTTCACCTTTACCACTACCCATCTTGACATCAAGTGGTTTCTTAGTAACTGGTGTGTGTGGGAAAATCCGAATCCAGATTTTACCACCACGTTTAACGTAGCGTGTGATTGCTTGACGAGCAGCCTCGATCTGGCGGCTGGTGATGCGCTCGTTGTCGAGTGACATCAAGCCCCAATCGCCGAAAGCAACGTAATTGCAGCGGCTAGCGGTGCCCTCGTTTTTGCCCTTGCGGACTTTGCGGTGCGCCTCACGGCGCGGTGTCATAATTGCCATTTTATTTCTCCCCCTTATAAATCCAAACTTTTACACCAACGATGCCGGCTACGGTCTTAGCGTGGCAAACGTAGAAATCTACATCAGCGCGCAAAGTGTGTAGAGGTACAGAACCTTCGATGAACTTTTCGCGGCGGCTCATCTCAGCACCGTTCAAACGTCCAGAAACTTCAACGCGGATACCTTTGGCGCCAGCATTCATGGTGGACTGGCA
The DNA here is from genome assembly GCA_964463545.1 of uncultured Candidatus Saccharibacteria bacterium. GTDB lineage: Bacteria > Patescibacteriota > Saccharimonadia > Saccharimonadales > Saccharimonadaceae > Nanosyncoccus. The sequence continues at coordinate 1,022 of CAYXCA010000042.1, forward strand.
AGCCATCTTGACGGCACGGCGGAAGTTCATGCGTTTGCCGAGTTGGAAGCCGATATTCTCGGCCACCAATTTGGCGGACATTTCGGGTTTCTTGACTTCTTCGACGTTAATGCGAATTGGGCCTTTGACGATTTTTTCGAGTTCCTTCTTGAGTTCGTTGATTCCGGCGCCCTGCTTGCCGATGACGGCACCAGCCTTGGCGGTAAGAATCGTGATTGTGGTCAAATTGGCACTACGCTCAATGTCGATGCGAGCGATGGTTGGGCGACTACTAAAGCGTTGCTCAATAATATCGCGAATTTTCGCATCTTCTACCAGCCAGTGGCGGAAGTCGGCCTTGCGAGTGAACCACTTGGAAGACCAATCCTTGCTGATCTGGAGGCGATAAGAAACCGGGTTAACTTTCTGACCCATTACTTATTCTCCTTTCCATCTTCTTTTTCTGCCTTGGCTGGAGTTTTCTTAACTTTTTCTTCGCCAGCAACTTCGACAAAGATGTTGCTAGAAATTTTCTCAAACGGCAAGGCGCGACCACGGGAGGCTGGGACATAGCGACGCATACGTGTGCCAGCGGTGACGCTGATGCGGGCGATACGGATGGTCTTTGGATTGATGCTGACGCCAGAGTTATTGAGTAAATTGGCGGCAGCAGATTCAATAGCCTTACGTACAGCGCGAGCAGCGCGGCGTGGGGTGTTTTCTAAAATAACGACAGCATCAGCGACGTAGCGGTCGCGCGCAAGGCTAGCAACAACGCTAGTTTTGCGTGGTTGGCTGTCAACGCCCTTGATAACGGCATGTGCAAAATGAGTAGACATAACTAGTTGGCTCCTTTCGCGGCTTCAGCAGCCTTTTTGCCGCCATGGCGTTTAAATTTGCGAGTCGGGGCGAACTCACCGAGTTTGTGCCCGACCATGTTCTCGCTGATAAAGACTGGGACGTGAACCTTGCCGTTATGTACGGCGATGGTGCGGCCAACCATTTCTGGAGAAATGGTTGATTGGCGAGCCCAAGTCTTGATCACGGTGCGGTCCTCGGTAGAGAGGGCAGCAACTTTCTTCGCGAGTTTGTAGTCCACGAATGGACCTTTCTTCAGACTCCGAGACATTATTTCCTCTTTCCTTCGTGGCGACTGCGCACGATCATTTTATTAGTTTTCTTATTATGACGGGTACGATAACCAAGTGTGAGCTGGCCCCATGGAGTACGTGGTGCTTTACCAGTACCGTGGCGACCACCGTCACCACCACCGTGTGGGTGGTCGGTAGCGTTCATCACAACACCGCGAACGGTTGGGCGAATACCCTTGCGACGACGACGACCAGCGGCACCGATTTTGATGTTCTGGTGTTGTTCGTTGCCAACGGTGCCGATGCTGGCCTCGCAGTTGATAAGAACTTTGCGCATCTCGCCGGATGGCATTTTAAGGGTGGCGTAGCCATTCTCTTTAGCCATGAGTTGAACATTAGTACCGGCAGAGCGGGCAATTTGAGCACCGCGACCTGGAGTAAGTTCAATGGCGTAAACGAAAGTACCGACTGGGATATTCTCGAGTGGCATGCGGTTGGAAGTTTCAACTGGAGCATCTTTGCCGGTAGCAAAGGTCATGCCTTTTTTCATGTTGTTGTCGGCAATTACATAATAATAAGTATCGTTTTGATCTTTGACGCGGGCGATACGAGCGCTGCGGTTTGGATCATATTCGATTTCCATCACGGTAAACTGGCTGTCTACTGGAAGATTGTAAGTAACGATACGATAATGACGCTTGACGCCGCCGCCGCGATGACGAACGGTGATGCGACCTTGGTTGTTTTTGCCGGCCATTTGTTTTTTGCTCGCGAGCAAAGACTTGAGCGGTTTTTTGGTTGTAATTTGATCAAAATCTTGCGTGGTCTTTTGGCGTTGAGCAGGAGTAGTTGGGCGATAGGCTTTAATACTCATTATTTCTTCTCCTCTTTGGCCTTAGTTTCTGCCTTTACGACCTTCTTCTCAGCTTTCTTAGCAGCTTTCTTCTCGACTTTTTCTTCTTTGGTATCGGCCTTCTTGTCGTCGGCTTTTACTTCCTCGAAGACTGGAATCTTGTCACCTTCTTTTACGGTGATGTAAGCAACTTTGTGGTCCTGGCGGAAAGTGGTACCAGGATAAGCGTGTTTGCCGCGGCTGAAACGAGTTGGTTTGCCTTTACGCACTGTGGTGCGGACGTCAACAACTGTTACTTTGAAGGCTTCGGCAACTGCTTTAGCAATGGTTTGCTTGCTGGCTTCTTTTGGTACAAAGAAGATATAAGTGTTCTGAGTTTGTGCGACATAGGCTTTCTCAGTAGCGCGTGGAACAATCATTATGCTTCCTCCTTATCTAGTAGCCAGTTTTCGGTATCCTTCAAAGCAGTTTCGCTAAAGACGATGGCGTCAGCATTCAAAATGTCGAAGACATTGAGATAAGTGGCGCGGACTAACTTGAGGTTGGCAATGTTGTTGGTAGCGCGGAGTACTTCTGGAGCCTTTTCCGAAACAACCATCAAAACATTTTTGTCGGCCAAACCAAGATCTTTCAATTTCTTGGCGACTTCTTTGGTTTTGCCAGTCGTAGCAATGCCTTCAATCAGGATAGCCTTGTCGCCATTTTTGAGGCTGAGAGCCTGGCGAATAGCGGTTTTCTTGGTATTCTTGCTGAGTTTTTTGGTGAAGTTTTCTTCACCGGTGCGACCAAAGGCTACACCACCATGACGCCAGATCGGGTTCCTAGTCGAGCCAAAACGTGCACGACCGGTACCTTTTTGCTTCCATGGTTTTTTGCCACCACCGCGGACTTCGCCACGCTTCAAAGTTTTGGCGTGGGAACTGCGGGAGTTGGCAAGATACGCATCGTAAGCGGTCTTGAGGAGTTCGTGATTTTGAACGTCCAGACCGAAAATGTCTTTATTCAAATCAGCCATATTACTCCTTTCCCTCGATAGTTACGATACCTTTTTTCGGGCCAGGTACTGCGCCCTTCAAGCCGATAAGATTATTCTCGGCATCAATATAGGCAACTACCAAATTTTTGACAGTTACCTGATCGTGGCCCATGCGGCCTGGCATCTTTTTGCCTTTGAAAACTTTTTGTGGGTACATTGAGCCGATTGAACCAACACGGCGAATATTGCCCTTAAAACCGTGCGTATTGCGCGATTCGTTAAAGTTCCAGCGTTTGACAGTACCAGCGTAGCCTTTACCTTTGGAGATTCCAGTGACCTGGACCTTGTCCCCAATTTTAAAGTTTTCGACGCTGACTTTGTCGCCGACTTTGAGTTCTGGAGTTTCCTCAACGCGAAACTCACGCAGAACTTTTGGCGTGACTCCAGCCGCTTTGACGTGGCCAGAAACCGACTTGCTCAGATTCTTACCCTGACCGTACCCCAGTT
>CAYXCA010000043.1:0-3227 GCA_964463545.1 uncultured Candidatus Saccharibacteria bacterium
GACAAAATACCATTTTACTGGTACCAGTATTTTTATACCGAATGTATAAAAATACTGGTACCAGTATTTTTATACCGAATGTATAAAAATACCCCAACTTTAGTGTTTAAAAGTCTACTCGAGAAACTTTGCCCTCCGTTTTCACTAAATGGAGGAGATAACCAATCTAGTGAAAATAGAGGGCAAAGTTCATCGCAAGACGAAATTTGCCCAAAAATACACATCCATAAGGAGGAAATAAAAATGGGTAAATTTACCAATCTTGAGATTCACACCGAACCGGAAACCACGCTTTTCTCGCAGGAGGTTGATGTTGTTTTGGCGATCATTGATCAGGTGCTGTCCAATTTTGACACATACCCCACCAAGGGAACGTTCATCTTAGACGGACAGAAAATGGGAGAAAAAGCCAAATGCATTACACGCTTCAATTTGGAAGATGGCTTTTATCAGCCAGTAGAAAGCGATAGTGATGTGATTGCGGCGGGTGCTATCAATCGCGCTTTGGCTTGGCCAGATGTATTGTATTTTAATTACAACGGCGAATCCAAATTTTTTGGCCAACTCCCCAGCAATATCTATCAGCAGCAGCGGATGAAAGTTTTAGTCCTGAATACCACTTACGGTCGCTTCTTAATGAGTTTTTATGCTAACTTCGGCTGTTCCACAAATTTTCACGATGGAGGCTCCGTTTTGTATCAGGCTCTGGCCGAAACCTTCACACAAATAGGGAAGGAGGATAAAGTTTTGCAGTGGTCAGTTGAGCGCGTTCATACTCAGACAACAGATTTGGAGAAGAATGCTATCGCGCTGGTACAGGACTTATTTTGTGACTGCTCGCTCTCAGCGCTGCAGACATGGAAAACTTGGCACGAACCAGCAAATGCGTCCGGCGATCTGACTTTATTTTTCGAGTAGGCATCACACAAACTGTTCAGCCACAGGGTTGAGCAGTTTTTTATTCATCCGCTATACGTTCATCATAGCGCATCCGCGAGGCTGAATGGCGCGCATGTCGGCGATGGTGTCGCATATAGACCAAATAAAACGCCACACCGATTTGTACCGCCGTGATAACCGACGAAGCCACTAGAATAAAACCAATACCTAAATCATACATCGCACCACAAAGTAACACGCCCACGGCTTCACCGGCAAAACTCATCACATGCTTAATTGTGCTATAACTCAGTTGATGCCGGTTGTCCACCAAGTTAATATAACAGCCATCAGTTACATCTTCATAAGCCGTAGAAATCAGAATCGACCACGTAATTGCAATCATCGAAACAAACGGGTCTTCCGCCACAATTGCGATGATATACGCCAGCAAACGGATACCAAATTTAAGCGTCAAGGTCAGATAATCGTTCTTGGGTGTAAAATATTTCAGTGCCAGCACACCCACCACATCCGAAAGTATCCCCACGATCAAGAGATAATTCGTGGCCGTGCCCGCCGAGAAATCAAGGTAATTGGTTAGCACTAACATTTTTAGCCCCAGCGCCGCTGCAAACGACATCGCCGCTAGAAATGCATAAATCATATAGCAAATCTGTAATTTACTTTTGAGAACATACTTCAAGATTGAATCACTGCGTGGTGATTCCTTTTCGGTCAGTTCCACCTTAAAACTTGACATCACGAGAATCGCCAAACTCAGAAAAATTACCGAAATCATCAGACAAGCATTATAATCAATCAGGCCGCCAAACACTGTTTGCCCTAGCAACACCCCGCCAACTAGCACGCCAATATCGCGGAACCAATATTCTACGAGTTTACGCTTGCTATAAATCTCATTATTCTTGATTACAGTTGTGATTAACGGGTAAACACTCGCCACAATTAGATAACTCGTGATCACATCAATTATCGTACAAACCCCCATCGCCCAAAAGTTCTCGCTCGCATCCAGCCCGCGCAGAACCAATAAATCAACCAACTTGATTCCCAGAATTGCCGTCATAAAACCTTTGAGATGGCGCATTTTGAGGCGATATCCCACAAAAACCACGCCTATCACGCTCAACATTAGCCCAATACTTGTTACAATGCTAACATCGGTAGCACTAAAACCATTATCTTGCAGCCATAATTGACGGAAATTCTCCCACAGCCCCACCGATGTACTAAAAAACGCCAACATCACTAGAATCTTGCGTTCTAGGATAATCTTTTTAGATAAACGACGACGTTTTTTCATTTTTCTACAAAAATATTTGTTTTTTTGAATGACCTTTTGCGACTATTTTAGCATAAAAATTATGATTGCGGTAGAATTTTATATACATCACATAAACACCTTTTCCGTAGTGGCTAAAGACTTGCCCCAAGCAAAAGGTGTATTTATGCGAAAAATTCCCCAGTTCGCTGTCGTTTGACTTTGAACCGGGGGTTTGCCTACTTGCACTGTGATCTCGCGATCATCTTAAAGATGACAGCGTTTCCTGTATGCCCTTTGCCGTTATCCAGAATTTCAGGGCAGGATCCTTGCTGAGTTCTCTCAGATTATACCAAATCTGATCACAAGCCCATAACTCGTTCCACACAACCTGGATCACCCGAAACAACTCAAAACAGAAAAATGTATCCTGCCATTCCTTTGCGCCACTGAAAGATATCCGCATCTCACCCTTAGTATTCTGGACAGACTGCTCGTCCTTGTTGTGAACCGTCACCAGGAGATCGTAGGGAATGCGAATACCGCCATACCAGTGCGTAAAACCGAACTGTTTTAGTTCATCCCAGATGCTATCCGTAATGCTACTCACATCATTTAGGGACCTCAGATGGTTGACGTAGTGGAACAAAAGTTTGTTCTTGGTTTCGTCATCCGTCGTAAGGCGCGTCGTTGTGAGGCCACTAATGATTGTATCAAGGTTAGCAGTACCGGTTGCGCAAAGATCGGGACATAATTTCAGCATCTCCATCTTTATTGGTGCAAACGCTCCACCGCCCATGTTGCTTTCGATATCCAATTGATAATATGGAGCCTCGTAAGCAGCGCTACACTGAAACTCTACCAAGCAACGCCAGCCATTTGGCAGGTTGTCGCGATATTCGCATACCATGTCTTCAATGGCGCGCATTATCTTGGTGTTCAACTCCGGCATGCATTTAGAAACATACTTGTTCACTTTCATTTTTATTTCCTCCTAAAGAAAAATCTCTACGGTTCACCGTAGGATATAAGCCCACCATCAAAAATAGGCTTATATCCTACG
>CAYXCA010000044.1:0-3041 GCA_964463545.1 uncultured Candidatus Saccharibacteria bacterium
GAGCAAGCCGTCACCGACGGTCTGTTCAAGCTGGGTTCGCTTCTTGATGAGCTCAATCGTCACTATAAGGTTGTTGGAATTCCAACGAAAGAGGATGGAAAGAAGGAGCAAAGCAATGAAGTTGCTTAGCGAAATTGAGATTGTGCCAGTGCGGCCCAAGGATGGACTCGTGGCGTTCGCTAGTTTTACATTGTGTGGCATTTTTCGTTGTTCCTCTGTTGCGGTTATGACTCGACCTAGTGGCGGTTATCGGCTTGTTTATCCGACAAAGAAAGTTGGTAACCGGGCTATGAGTATCTTCTATCCAATCACCCACAGGGTTGGTTCGGCTGTTGAAGAAGAAGTAATTAAAAAATATGAAGAAGTAACGAAAGGAAGTTCGTATGCTGGATACACTAATCCTAACCATCGAAATCGGAGACCCGAAACTCCAAAAGATAATCGCTAAATCAAGCTTTGACAATTGGTCGCCATCACTTAGGGGTGCATTTGTGCCACCGTTTGCAAAAATAAGCGGCAATAGTGCGACATACCATCTTAACACGACCAAAATGGACAAGAAACTTGGTACTTACACACCACGACTTACTTTGTATGTGCAACGTGTTACTGGTGGGTACCGTCGTCTGCTTTATGTTGAGTTTTCTGCGCCAAAGCTTCTATACGGCAACAACTTTGCGGAAATTGGGGTATCAGATTATGGCAACTTATGTAAAATTCTGAGCGACTCGCTGGCGAAAAAGGGCGTGTATTTATCACCAAATCAGTTGCGCTATGCTGAGATGAAAGCCGTTCACTATGCCAAAAACGTCGTTTTTATCAACGGAACGAGACCAACTAGTGTGATTTCGTATCTAAAGAAAACTGAGATAAATTTGCAAAAAAAGACCTGTGAAACCAAATATCTGAATGGGGGCGATGCCTTACATATTTACACTAATTCCCGTGGTTTATGCGTGTATGATAAGCTGAAGGAACTCGAAAAAGCACGAAAAACCGAAAAAGGTAATCTTGAAAAAGACAGTTGGTGTCAACAGAATTATGTGAAAGAGTTTCTTGCTACTGCTCCAAAGCCGTTTGAGGTGTTACGCATCGAGTCAAGATTGCTCAATCGGGAAACAGTCGTCAAGGAGCTGCGTAGCTTAGGAGTCAACGTGTCTGACCGACCAAGGCTAAAAGACGTGTATGACTTAAGCATTGCAAAAGCGATTCTGTTGAGTGATTTGACGGAATTGGAAATGGCAATGCCATCATCGGTTGGTGGCAGAGAACCTCCCGATGAGTATCTCGCTGAGGTAAAGAGATTAAATCCTGATATTACTCCAGCAAATGCTCTAATGCTACTTGGTGAACATATGGCAACTGATAAGGTTGGCGTAAATGCTACAAGGAAGGCATTGGGCTGCACGAGTCGGCAATGGTGTGACTTAAAGAAAAGAATAAACGGTTACATTTTGCCAAAATCGAAAGTAAATTACTTTGCAGAAATGCGAAGACAAATTAACCAATTTAAGCTACTTAACCTTGATGATTACAGAGGTGAAGTGGTATAATAAAAGGAATAATTATGGCAATAAAAGTAATGGCAGATGCGAAATCTGCGAACAAATTAAATGTAAAATCAACTGCAAAATCAGTAGCCCCTACGACGCGAAAAGCCGTAGTGTTTGCCCGTGTATCAACGGCACGGCAAGAAAAAGAAGGGCTATCACTGACGGAAATCCAGATTCCTCGGGCTGAGGAGTATGCGAAGAAGAATGGATTGAAAATCGATAAAATATTTTCAGTTAGCGAAACTGGCGGTCAATACAAGATTCGCAAGAAGTTTGGCGAAATGATTGACTACGTCAAAAAGAACCGAAGTGTAACTGATGTTATCGCCTTTCGGGTTGACCGTATCACTCGTAACTTTCAGGATGCTGTGGTCGTGGATGATTTGCGGTCAAAATACGATAAACGCATCCACTTTATTGACGATAATTTCATTTTGGATAAGTCTAGTAAAAGTAACGATATTTTGCAATGGGATATGAAAGTCCTCATCGCTCGCCAGTATCTTGAACGAGTAAAGGAGGATGGACAGAACTCGAAGTTATCCAAACTTCAGAAGGGCGAGTTACCCTGGTCTGCTCCGTTCGGATATATGCACGCAAAATTGCCTGACGGCACAAAATCGGTGATTGAGCATCCGACTAAGGGCAAAGTGGCTAAGGAAATCTTACGGCGTTATTCAACAGGGATGTATTCCGTCAAATCGCTATCAAAAGAGATTGAAGATGAATTTGGGGTGAAACTGGTAAAAGATGGGATTTACCGTGTGCTTACGAATAAATTTTATTACGGCGTGCTTGTTGACCCTCAGACCGACATCGAATACCCTCACATCTACGAGCCAATGATTACTCGTGAGCTATACGAGCGGAATCAAGCGGTGCTAGCTGGGCATAGCCACCGTCGTCAACGCTACTTCGGAAGCGGAGCGACCTATAAGGGGTTGATTACCTGTTCAGTCTGTGGATGTAGTGTTACTCCAGACACGAAGACAAAAAAGCAGAAGAACGGTAATGTGCATCACTACATCTACTATCATTGCACGAATGGTAAGGATGAACATCAAGATACGGTGCATAGTATCGAGGAGCGTAAAGTTGATACTATTATGGAAGATTTATTAAAAAACCTTATCCCGCCCGAAGAACGCATCATAGAACTTCGCAAAATGCTTTCAGAGGCTCACGCAAAGAAGAATCGCTACTATGAAGTTCGCCGTGCTGAGCTGGAAACGGCAAAGAAGCAAATCCAACGCCGCCAACGTAACTTGTTTGACAAATATATGGACAATGATGGCACGAACGCTGTGGGTATTACACAAGAGTTCTATGACGAGAATATGTTACGTTATACTGAGGAGCTGGCTGAGATTGAAAAACAACAGCAAAGGTTGGACGACATTGACCAGGGCTACTATGTAACTGTGGAATATCTGCTTAACCTCTTTCAGCACGCCGCTGACATCTTTAAGGTTGCGAACCCTAATGAAA
>CAYXCA010000045.1:0-3021 GCA_964463545.1 uncultured Candidatus Saccharibacteria bacterium
TACAACTCATTCCGCTTTCCCCCTCCGCTGCCTTAGTACTGTATTAGACATATAGGAGGAAAAGCGAGTTAAAATCATCTATGCGATACAGTTTATGTTATAATGATACTAATGACAGGAAGTGAGGTGTTATGCGCGTAGTCCATTTGTGTTTTCGGCTGCATGAGCCGTTTGGTTTGCGAAAATTCGTTGATGATGGGGCAGACTCGGGCTATTTTGAAAGTAAAGCGGAGTTTGCACAGGCGAATGCAGAAATTTATCAGCCGTTGTTTGCCTTCTTGGAGCGTAATACACAGAAATTTCGTGGGTTTAATTTTTCGCTATTGGTGTCTGGGTCGTGGCTAGAACTAGCGGAGCGTTATGATAACAGTTTGATTGAGCGGTTGCGCAAGTTGGTGAAACTGGGCCAGGTAGAACTGGTGGCAGAACCGCTGCATCATTCCCTGGCTTTTTTCTATGATAAAGCAGAACTGACAACACAAGTGCAGATGTATCGCGAAAAGATTCAGAAACTGTTTGGTGTGGAAGGGCGAATCTTTGCCTTGCCGGAGTTGATTTATAATGATCAAGTGGGCAAATGGGCGGAAGATTTTGGTTTTGCTGGGATGCTGGTGGGTGGAACGCCGCAAGTGCTGGGCTGGCATAGCCCAAATCACGTTTATGAGGCGATGGAGTGCCGGTATTTGCGATTACTGTTTTGTAATACAATGTTGTCGCAAAAGGTGGTTAAGGCTGATCCAGAGTTGTTGGCAGAAAAACGGGTTTCCGAAGAGTCAGAGGAAACAAAGTTGATGCTTTCGGCGAAAAAGTTTCAGAAATGTTTAGATTTGGAAATGTTGCGTGGAAATTTGGTAAATTTGTATTTTGATGCGGGGATATTCCAGACTCATCGCAGTAAAGGTGTGATAAGTTTTTTTGACGAACTGGTGGCAAATTGGCTAGAGATTCGAGGTAATCACTTTGTAGGAGCGGCGCAGGCTTGTGTGGTGGAAACTCCGAGTATGGCGTTGTCAGTAAAAGAATCGGTGAGTTGGCGAGAAGATGTGGCTGATGTTGAGAAAAAGGCGTCAGAGGGGGCTGGGTTGGTATTGCAATCGGAGGCAGATGCCCTGCCGCCGCGGTGGTTGAGTAGCGCGGAACAAGTGGAGCAGTCAAAGAATCTATATAGTTTGAGGCGAGAAATTCTGGCTAGCGAAGACGAGCATATAATTGAAGATTGGCGCAGATTAACTGCGGTAGATTACCTGGAGGGCATGGAACAGGCGAATTTTCAGGCGATTTTGACTGATTTGAAAATGCGGGTAGAAAAGGCGAAGAAAGCGCAAGCAGTGGAGATTTCTCGGGCTTACACCAAGAAGCGCGACCGTGGCGATATTGATACGCGCCCAGCGGTGGATAATACTGTGGTGCAGGTGAATTTTGGTAAGAAAAGTAGCGTAGGGCAGTCAGCACCAAAAACAGTTTTAAAGCCAAACCTAAAACCAGCGCAGGTGTCGTCGATGCGCGTGGCTTTGGCGATAGAGGATGGCGATGAGGCTTCAGAGCAAAGTCCGATTGTACGCGAGGAAGTTGCTCCGGTGGAGGCTGAGGTGGTGGAAACAATTGAAGTGCCGGTGCAGGTTAAGCCAGCCAAGCCGAAGGTGAAGCCAGAGAAGTCGCGAAAGATTCGCAAGGTGATTCGGCGATTGGTGATTGAGTAATGATAATTATTGTGCGAATTTGGCGAATCGAAATATCTTTGAGTTGGTAGTGCTTGCAAAAAGTTCTCCACATCCAAGAATGTGGAGAACTTAGCAGGTGAATTGTTTAGCGCTTCTTCTCTTTGACTTCGTTGCGACCGAGATTCTTTTTGGTTTCGGTGAACACAACGTGCTTGCGCAAAACTGGATCGTATTTGCGAAGAGTTAGTTTGTCTGGAGTGCTCATAGTATTCTTTTTGGTGTAATACTGACGAATACCAGATTCTTCGGATACCAAACCAACCAATTTGCGTTTAGTATTATTCTTCTTTGCCATAATGTTTATCATTTTAGCACAAAAAAACCAGATTGTAAACCGTGAAAATTAATTTTGATCAATGTATGTGATTTCGTTGGTGATTCCCTCGCCGGTGTTAGGGACGTCTGAAGAATAGACAAAATCAGCACAAAAGAATACGACTAGAGTAAAACAAAGAATCTTTTTGGGCTGAAGCCGGATATGGTCGAAGATTCTGATGAGAATAGGGTAGAGTAGATAAATCATGGCAAGCCCACAGATACCAAATGCTGTGACGCTGCCGATACAGATACGCCCATGAAGGTTAAGAAATTCTTGACTATAATCCCACCATTTGAGATGTTTGAAGGTTTCGAGATACCAGCCGGTGAAGTATTCTAGCAGACCACAACCAATCATAGCGGCTAAAAATACGATAATTGGATGTTCTTTGAACTTATGAAGCAGAAGAACAATGCCAAGACCGCCAAATCCGTAAATTGGCAGCCAAGGTCCATGTAAGACGCCGCGATTAACAAAATGACCGCCGGTCATGAAAAAGTAGAGGATGACTTCCCAGAGCCAACCAATTAAAGCGCAAGTGAAGAATATGAGGATGTAGTTACAGAAAGTGTTTTCGGAGGAGTGGTTCTCGGGAGATTTTGGTTTTGTCATAATGAAATATCTTATGCTTATGTTTTGATTATATCATACTCCACTATTTTATGTAATCACTACTATGCGAAATGGTGTTGGTTGCTCATTTTTACTCTATATGTCATAATACAGTACTAAGGCAGCGGAGGGGAAAACCGTACCAACGATTGAGTAGGCCACCCGACGGGTACACACCAGTAGCATCGAAGGCAAAGCCATACGCGTAGGTAGCCGGGGAGTAAGCCCGCGACGACCGATAGTAGCCACGGACGCTAGCGTTCGTGAAAGTACCAGCAGAAGTAGGCAACTCAACGTACCCGCTGCGCACGAATAATAACCGACCACCGGATACTCGATCCGGTGGTTTTGGATGCGCCGGCGATGCCG
>CAYXCA010000046.1:0-3016 GCA_964463545.1 uncultured Candidatus Saccharibacteria bacterium
CGATTTTGTTCTCATTATTAGTGCAGAGAATGAATTGTCTATGGCCGCCATCTTCCTTGTTGAGCTCTAATACAGCCTGTCCAGTAGTGCCTGAGCCAGCGAAGAAGTCAAGAATGGACGCATTGGGGCTGTCGAAAGTTTTAGACTGAACTAAAAATTTAATTAAACCGCTTGGCTTCGGAAAATCCATCGGAGACACGCCGCCAAAGATTTCCTTTAATTCGCTACTTGCATCTGTGTTTGTAGGGATATCATTGAGATACTTGGATAGTAACGAGATGGGTGGCTTTACGTTTTGTTGCCCATTATTCCGTTTAAGGGTTGGACGCAATGTCGCAATAGATTTTATAAATATAAGAGCCCCCTCGTCAACTTCAGAGTTTATCTTATCTTGCGTCCATTTGAATCTGCCGTCTAATATAACATCTAATGTTGGCCGACCACCCCTCACAATCACATCATTCTTTAATATTACTTTTAATTCGCCATTTCCATAGACGCCTGAGTTAATTCTTCCAGAAAATGTCTCATTCTTAATGACGGTCCTTGACGCTGGTAGGGTTCGTTCACTCTTTGCATTAGATATGTTTAGCAGCTCCACGGCCTTGTTAGCATCAGTCAGACCACCTTTCAGGCGAAGTTGCTGATGCTTGCGATAACACAATATGTATTCTGTGACATTTGCCACCTGTTTGGACAGGAAGGACGGCTGCGTTTTCTTATGCCAGATGAAAACCTGCACAAAATTCTGATTACCGAATATCTCGTCACAGACAATTTTCAGATGAGCGAACTCATTATCGTCTATGGAAATAAAAATTACGCCGTCATCAGCCAATAGATTTCTTGCTAAAATGAGGCGTTTATACATAAACGAAAGCCATTTACTATGCTGATACGCATCTTCAGAATCGACAAACTTATCGTTATACTTGAAATCTTTATTTCCTGTATTATATGGGGGGTCAATGTAAATTACATCAATCTTCCCTGTGTGGGTATAATTTAAAACTGACAGAGCGTGATAATTATCCCCCTCGATAATGAGATTTGTTGGCTCCGAAGTTCCGACGCCATCAATAGCTCTGGCTGAGTCCTCTTTGACTACTGGTAGTTTCTCTTTGCACTCCGTTGCGACTCTTTCAGGCTTATCTTCCCAAACTAAGCCAAACTTCTTCTGTCTTTTGAGTGATTTGATAATCTCAAGCAGTTCTTCCTTGCTGCACTCGCTAAGAGATTTATTGCTCATTGTTTTCCAACCTTTCAGTTAAGGTCGCTACTTAGGTCAGAAAACCAATAGAAGCGGCCATCTGCTATGTTGGAAAACAATATTCATCTCCTATAAGGCGATAAACGCAGATGACCGCATACTACTCGCCTTACGAGGAGTGAATAAAAATGAATATTGTTTTCCAATTTTATTATATCATTTGTTGATGGTATTTTCTATAAGAACCCAAGTCTAGTTCGGAATTTGGTGGAGCGTTCAAAATTGTTGATTTATTGACGAGTTAAGCCGTATTTGACAATTAGCTGAATACAGAATATAATTGGAGCTAAGATATGACTTGGGGTGGTTCAATTTTTATTATGAAGATGTAACTAATGAGTGAAGATGTAAAAACTGAGTTACTCACAATTAGCGCTAAGAAAATTCCTAAGCATTTTTTTGAAACTGAGTGGGAGATACCGAGAAAATTAGATGTTAATGCCATTCACCTTGGTGATTATACTCCTAGTTTTTCTCATCAAAATGAAATGATTGTAAACCCAGTTACTAATTGGGATATTCCAATTAGATATGGCTTTGAGTTATATGACCTAGAATCTGCTCTTAGATGGTTCTTGTCTGAGTTGCAAGCGGTAGAATATTATGGTGTCTCAAAACCTAAACTGAAAATTAAGTTTGAATTAAATCTTGGCGAAATATGGATTGTTTTGATTGATGAAACATCTGGCCGGGAGTTGGCCAGCTATGTTCGGAGCGCAGAAGCAGTTACCACTAGACTATCTAGTATGTGTCTAAGTGGCTTAGCTGAATATGATGAACTTTATGACCTTTCTGTGCTTGTGCACGGAGAAATTCGTGTCAAGGGTTCTTATGTAATGGCGAAATACGAGTCGAAAGATTTTTCAAACCTTAAGACGATAAAATCATCTATCGTAGAAGAAAAAGTTAGGCGGCCTAGCCTAATGTCAGACCTTACTTATCGTCAGCTTATTACGGGTGAGAAAGCTGTAGTTAGCAACCTGTTGACGATATTTATGAATGGGCAGACTAAAGAGCGAATGGGCGAGCTGTCTGATGCAGAGCTGGCATTTTTACTTCAATCTAGAGGCAAGAAGATGCTTCCGGCTTCCATCAATGGATTGCGGTACATCGGTGAGGGGCAACCGCGGCTAGTGCTAGATGGGTATGTTGTACCATTCGATGGTGAAACAGCAACTAAGGAAGCTAATCTTGCGGAGGTTATTTTTGGCAAACCGAGAGACCTTACAAAGACGATAACATATGAGGAAATTTTTGAGACTTTGAGTGGTGCAAATAGTTTAGCAAACGACAATGTCGCACGACTTGAAGCTAAGGAACGGACAAATTTGGACGAGAATAAATTAAAAGAACGTGTCGAGAATTATGAATTTGCACAGTTCGCAAGCGTGCGATGGATAGAGCTGAACAAGGCTGAACAACGAAAATGTATTGATGATTATAAGCAACGAATGAGACAGCTGAATTATCGACTAGGTGCAATGTTTGGTTTGGGTGAACATAAAGCTTTGGTATCGGTGAATGCTGGTATTGCAGTCAATCATAG
This sequence comes from uncultured Candidatus Saccharibacteria bacterium, assembly GCA_964463545.1. Lineage (GTDB taxonomy): Bacteria > Patescibacteriota > Saccharimonadia > Saccharimonadales > Saccharimonadaceae > Nanosyncoccus. Next base: position 2,817 of record CAYXCA010000046.1, read on the forward strand.
GTTACTCTAACTTGTCGAATTTTTGAGGATGAATTTAGGCGGCTGGAAGGCCGTTTTTTGATGCTCTACCTCTGTGTACGCTGGCGTACATACCCCTCTGAGTAGAATTGGGCATATGAACGCATCGAAGAAAACAATTCAGCCCGAGCAAGCCGTCACCGACGGTCTGTTCAAGCTGGGTTCGCTTCTTGATGAGCTCA
>CAYXCA010000047.1:0-2947 GCA_964463545.1 uncultured Candidatus Saccharibacteria bacterium
ACTTCCTGTCCAGGAAGTATACGTATGTAAGACACATACGTATACGATTATTTTCTAACGGCTCGTTCTTCTTTAATTTAACAAAGACGGAACTTTTGCCTGTGCAGTCGCCGTCGATATAAAGATGCTTAGCCCTGTGACATTGGATGCCAATGAACGATGCATCAATTTCGTCACGCGTTAGACTGCTGGGCAGATTGCGGATGATGATCTGATTTTTGCCAATTTCCAGCGTGGGTTTGATTTTGCCATTGAACTGTGTGGCAAAATGTTGGACGTTGGGCTGTAAAAGTGGCGTGAAGGCTTCTTGGAGCCTCCTGGTGATACCGGTTAATTCTGTTACTTCTGCTGATTCTACTGTTTCTGTCAATTTCATTCCTCATTCTCCTTAAAAAATACTTGATGGGCAACACAAAATAAGCCCATACTTACATTATGGCACAGATGAGAATTTTTGTCAATACTTTTGTGGTAAAAAGTTGGAGTGTGGTATAATGAGAGATAGAAAATTAACATTGGGAAGACGGCAGAGAGAAATAAATGATTGTTTGTTGTATGTCGTTAGCCCTACTCTTCTTCGGGACACGATGTCGCGCCAGCCCGCCGTTGCGGGTGTCGCGCATCTTCGTCCTCGGCCGTAGCCTCCGGAGATTCCCGAATAAGAGTATGACTATCGACACACGATAATCATTGTTTCTCTCTGAGGTTTTCCCAAGAAAGGGAAGCATGGATATTATTAATCCGAGCGGTAAGCAGTTGGTGCGAGTAGAAACCGAACTGTGTGGCCGTAAATTAACATTAGAAGTAAATCGCGTAGGGTTTCGGAGTACATCAAGTGTGCTGGTAACTTATGGCGACACCGTGGTGTTGGGGTCTGTCGTGGTGAGCAAGAACCCAGTGGTGCAAGATTTCTTTCCGCTGACGATTGATTACGAAGAGAAGTTTTATGCTGCGGGGAAGATTTCTGGTTCGAAGTTTATTAAGCGTGAAAGTAAGCCGGCGGATGAAGCGGTGTTGGTGGGGCGGTTGATTGATCGACCGATTCGTCCGCTGTTCCCGAAGGGCTACCGTCAAGAAGTGCAGGTGGTGACCACGGTGCTGTCGATGGATTCAGAGTTTCGGCCAGATATGGTGGCGATGATTGCAGCGTCGAGTGCTTTGATGTTGGCGGGTGTGCCGTTTGATGGGCCAGTGGCTGGGCTAAGAATTGGGCGAATTAATGGTGAGTTTAAGGCGTTTTTGAACGCTGATGAACGTGAACAAAGCATTATGGACCTGGTGGTGGCCTGCAAAGATGGCAAGGTAATGATGGTGGAAGCGGGCGCGAATGAGGTGCCGGAAGCCATGATTATTGAAGCGATGCATTGGGTGGTGAAGAATGTACAGCCAGCACTAGATTTGCAACGTGAATTGGCCGATAAAGTTGGCGTGGTTGAACAAGAATATGAGTTGATTTTGCCGGATGAAGCAATTCAGGAGCGGGTGGAAACTTGGTACAAAGCACACGCCGGTGAGAAAGTACGGGGTAATGTGCTGGAGCGTCAAGAAGCGGTGGCTGAGTTGCGTGAGCAAATGCATGCGGAATTGGCGCCGGAACTAGGCGAAGGTGAAACTGAGGAAGAAAAAATTGCCGATTATACCGAACGAATGCAAGGTGAATATGATCAGGCGTTTGATCTCGCGGTGAACCATGAGGTGCGTCGGGGAATTATTGAAGATGGTGTACGTCCAGATGGTCGAAAGTTGACTGAGGTACGACCGTTATCAAGTCAAGTAGGAGTATTGCCGCGAGTACATGGTTCGAGTTTGTTTACGCGCGGGTTGACGCAAGCGCTTAACGTTGTGACTTTGGCGCCACTGAGTTTTGCGCAAGTAGTGGATACAATGGAGGTGACCGACGGCAAGCGACGCTATATGCATCACTATAATGCACCATCTTATACCGTAGGTGAGATTGGTCGAATTGGTTCACCAGGGCGCCGGGAGATTGGTCACGGATATTTGGCAGAACGGGCGCTTTTGCCGATGTTACCAAGCGAAGAGGAGTTTCCATATGCAATTCGGAGTGTGACGGAGATTATGAGCCAGAATGGTTCGACTTCGATGGCAGCAACTTGTTCGTCCTGTATGGCGTTGATGGACGCTGGTGTGCCACTGAAGCGACCAGTAAGTGGTGTGGCCATGGGTTTGATGGTGGATGTGCCAATGGGTACGGAAATTACTGCTGATGATGTGGACAAGGCTTATGTTTTGACAGACTTGATGGATGCGGAAGATTTTGCTGGTGATATGGACTTTAAGGTGACGGGTACCACAGAAGGTATTACGGCTTTGCAAATGGATATGAAAGTGCATGGTTTGCCGGTGGACATCTTGGAGAAGGCGATTGCACAGAGCCATGATGGACGGATGTTTATCCTCGATCATATGCTGAGCGTGATTCCGGAGCCACGGCCAGAGATTTCTAAGTATGCGCCGAAGATTGAGAAACTGGTGGTGAGTCCAGATAAGATTGGGGCGATCATAGGTAAAGGTGGCGAGATGATCAATAAAATTACGACCGAAACTGGTGCGATGGTGGATATTGATGACTCAGGCCTTGTGACGATTTCTGGTGAAAATGAGGCAATCGAAAAGGCGTTGAATTGGATCAAAGGCCTGGTGGAAGAGCCGGAAGTAGGTAAAGTTTATGAAGGTACGGTGGCGACGATTAAGGACTTTGGTGCTTTTGTGACGATTTTGCCGGGAATTGATGGTATGTTACATGTGAGCCAGATTTCTGATAAGCGCGTGGAGAACGTGAGCGATGTCTTGAAGGTGGGGCAGAAGGTGAAGGTGAAGTTGGTGGCGATTGATGATCGGGGACGACTATCCCTCACCATGCGGAACGTGGAGTAAGGACTCGTTCTCTCGGGCTATTGCGTTGTTAAAAGTTCCGATTCGCAGG
>CAYXCA010000048.1:0-2904 GCA_964463545.1 uncultured Candidatus Saccharibacteria bacterium
TAGGCACGCCGCCAGCATTCATCCTGAGCCAGGATCAAACTCTCCATTAAAGTGACTCTAATGAGTCAGTTTGAACCAATGTTCAATATAAAAGACTGACGATGATAAGTCTGTAATAAAATTACAAACCATAATTGCACAACTAAATTGTTAATCAACACTAAGAAACTACTCTGTAGGATAATGTAACATGCCTCGCAGTTCTTAGGCTATCCCTATCTTATATCAAGACCGCCACCATGTCAACACTTTTTTTGAAGATTTTTCGACTTTTTTGCATTTTTTCGTTACTTCAAGGGTAAAAAGTGCCAAATCAGACTACAAAAACGCCAAATACCCCATACTAAAACCAATAATCACTCCAATAAGTGCTCCCACGATCACTTGTGGCACAGTATGCCCTTCCACCACAGGCAAAGTCACCATCTTTGCCTCCTTTAGCAACTTATTCAATGCCTTTCCCTGTACACCCACCGCATAACGCACGTGAATCGCATCATAGATCACAATCAACCACATACCAACACCCAGCACAAATGCCGCTGAACTATAGCCAGAAATATGCCCCAAACACACCACCATCGCCGTCAAACTCGCTGTATGACCCGAAGGCATACCACCCGAACGCGACACATATCCAATCAAACTTGCCAAATTCATTGGCTCTGCCGATCTATACCCACTAATCAACCCTATTATTACTTTCAAAATCTGCGCTATTAACCACGCTATCACAAACGCCAAAAGGGCATACCATGTCTTTTCCATAAGCATATTATACCACAGCATGCCCCTTGATCTATAAATTAACGTCCTCGGTTCAAGCGTTTCTTGCAATATACTCCTAATACGCCTAGAGCCGCCACGAGCCCAACAAACACCCACCAGAAGTTCATTTTTGTCTTAACTTCACCCAAATTTGGCACATCAACCACCTCAGTCTTCTCTGTCGAATCAGGGGTTTCCGCCATTATCTCAACATCTGTCGACTTAATACCCTCCGCCGCGGTCTTATCTTCTGCCTGTAATTCGGTTATTACCGTACAAGTCGGTTTTTTCGCCAAAGACGCCTCTAATTCTTTAATTTTGGCATTCAGCGCCTCATTCTCTGCCACTAGAGCCTGTTTTTGTGTTTGCAACACCCCATTCCCCGTCACAAGTTCCTGCTTCTCTGTTTGCAGCACCTCATTTTCCGCCCGCAAAACTCCATTTTCTGCTTGTAAAGCCTCGTTTTTCGTCTGCAAAGTTTCATTTTGCTCCTTCAATGCCGCATTTTGCATCGTCAACTCCGTTTTCTCTGCTATAAGCGTAGAATTTTTCGCTGATAATTCTGTAATTTTTGCCAGCAAGTCCATTTTATCCCGTTCGGCTTTGTCTTTTTCTACCTGCAAAGCCGCTTTATCCTGTTCAATTTTATCTTTCTCCGCCTGCAAAATACTTTTATCACTTTCCAAAATCTGTACCTTTTGCATAATTTTCTCCTTTTCTGCCAAAATTTCCTGCATTTTTGCTTCAATTTGCGCCAATTCCTGCTTGGTATTCGCAAGTTCCACCGTTTCTAAACGCAACTGCGCACTAACTTTTGACAATTCCGCCTGCAATACCAAAATTTCCTTTTCTAAGCCTTCCACTTCCTGTTGATATTGCAAAATTTCATCCGCATTATCTGTTTGTTGCTGTTTAAGTCGTTCGATCTCTGCCAGAGCATCATCCAAGGCCGCCCTCAAATTATCCATAATCTTTCGTTGCTCCGTGCCCAACATCCAATCATAGGTACTTTGCACTTGTTGCGACAAATTCTTCGTCTGTTGTAAACTCTGCTCTACCTCTTGCGTATCGCCCAACTCTCCCATCAACCCCTGAATATTTTTAATTATCGCCGTCATTTGCGCTAGAGTCGTTTCTACCGCTGGCAACTGCGTATTCATATGCGTTAATTGAGTATCCAGTGCCGCCAAACGCTCTTTCAATACCTTTCCCCATTCCTCATCCCAGGTCATCACACGTTCATCCTCTGGAAAAACCAGATAGTTACCATCACCATCAATTGCAACCATAGTTGCCGTTTTAGCCTGATAATCTATCATCGTAGAACAAACCATTGTTTCGGCATCAAATAATTCTGAGTGAATACATTTACGATAATCAAACTTACCCCGCACCCAAAAATCATTTTTTAGCGTTTTCTTCCCCTTTGCATCTGTCACCACCTCCCCAAAACGTACCGCGAAATACAAAATATCGCTCAAATTGTCGTTTAAATTGTAATTTTTTAACTTTGGTTCATAATTTGTCGCTGCCACCACCCGACTCTCCACCACCGGCTTATACCATGAATTATCATTATCTGCACCCAAAGAATGCGATTTTTCATCAGCCTCCGCCTCAGTAATTCCCGCTTCGTGATTTCGCGCCACAATTAGCGCCCGTTGAGCCTGCACCCCACCTACAACGGTATATTTATTTACATTATAGGTCATGCGATTCTCTTTAAAATTTAATTCTTCGATCCTAAAATATTCATTCATAGCATAAAGATCACTACCATCAAAATAAATATCCGGTTTTTTCGCCGTATCAGCCGTGGCTTCTATTGCTGAAACCGGTGTAGCCATGCTTAAAGCAGTATTGATTGTTCCAGTTGTTCCCGCTACCAACGCTAGGGTCGACAACAAAAATGGTGTTTTCTTCACGATATATTCCTCGTTAATTTTAATATGGCGTCAGTGTAACAAAATTTTTTCAATTTTAACAAGCACAAGCATAAAGAAACTATTTTAACAGGGGTAAAATACCCAATTGAACACAAAATTTATAAAAGAATTTTTGTATAAATTTTTTATCCACTTCTCCCCGCGGGGATATTGGTACTGTATTATGTGCACTCATCATCATCTCTCCTTT
>CAYXCA010000049.1:0-2750 GCA_964463545.1 uncultured Candidatus Saccharibacteria bacterium
GTTTGTATCTCAACTACTATTCTACAGGATTGTTCCTTTTTGTTACAATGAACCAATTCTTCGCGTTGCATAAACTTATTATAGCATGTATAATATAAGGGTTAATTATGTATTCTACCACCACTTTAGCCAAAAATACCAAACTCACCGGCAAACTGGTGGGCACACATCAGCAATTGAATCAAGCGGCGCGTAAGTTATTGGCCAAACATTTACCCCATGGTAAATACTTCCCGAGCACTAAGGAGATTCTGCACTTTGAGGGCACGCGTGGGCCAGATGGGCTGAAGCGTAAAAGCCCGGATGAAGACGATCCGTCGCACATGTTTGATGGTGAAAACGGCGAGCAGTTAGTTGAACAGATTTTGGACCATCATTATAATTTGGTGCAAGCGCTGAAAGATCGTAATGATGTACGGGCGGCATTTGAGGCGGCTTGGCTAGCGCACAAGGTGGCCGACGCACTCACGCCGGCGCATCATTTTCCGCTCTCCGAAGCCAAGGAGGAATTGATGTCCAATAAGGAGTTTGTGAAGATTTTTGGTGAGCCAATTAAGGGCATTATGCATGGTCGCACTATGATAGAAACAGCGCGCAATAATTGGCTTTATTGGGGTGCTGGCGGATATTTTTCGAAGCATTTGGCCTATGAGTATGGAGTAGCGGTCATTGCGGCGGTGTTGCCTCAACGCCAAATTGTGCCAACTATGGGCAAAGCGGAATTTCAGTATGTGGACGCTCGGCAAACCCTGTTTGATTCACTGGCGCGAATACGACCGGACAAAATTTATGATAATTTCCGCAAAGATGGCTGGACGACAGAGTTGGCACTAGAAACAAAAAATCTAGTTTTGCCAGAAATTGTGCGCGCAATTGCATTGATTTGGTATTCGGCGGCCGAGGAAGCCTACGATTTGCACCCTCAGACACCAGAACATGTCAAAAAGGTAGCCAAAAATGCCCGAAAAAAGTGATTTGCGAGTACTGTCTGGGCGTTTCAAGGGAATCCGATTAGACTCGCCAAGGTCGACTCTGGCACATCCGATGGGCTCACGCGAGAAGATAGCCCTGTTTAACATGCTACAGCCTTATCTGGAGGGCGCAAAAGTCTTGGATATTTATGCTGGCTCGGGAGCACTCGGAATCGAGGCGCTCAGCCGAGGTGCGGAGAGCGTAGTTTTTGTTGAGAAATCGCCACAAATTAGCCAAGTTATTAAACAAAATGTACAACAAATTGCCGAGAGAGGCCATTTAGAGGCGATTCTGGGGGCTTTACCCCTGGAGAGCCATGGTAGCGCGGTTGGCGAAAATAGGGCGATTCTGAGTGAAAATAGGACAAATTTGGGCGAAAATGCCATATTTTACGATATTTTTACCTCTAGCGCAAGGAATTTTGCGGAAAATCGGGCGTGGGAGGGTGTTTTTGATGTGGTTTTGGCGGATCCGCCATATGATGGCTTTAACGTCGCAGAGGTAGCAAAATTGCCTAAATTATTGCGAAAAAATGGAATTTTGGCGCTGTCATTCCCTTATGCTATGGGTGTGCCAGAACTAGGTGGCCCGGAGTTGCTAACGGCGCGCAAATATGCTGCCGCTGGAATTGCAATTTACCAGAAAAGTGGCGAATAATCTAAGATGTAGATTTAATAAACATAGAAGAAATGGCTGGTAGATTTACAAACCGTAGGCGGAAGTCACAAAATGTGCTATAATGATGACATGCCCGTGTGGTGAAATTGGTATACACGTATGCCTTAGGAGCATATGCCGCAAGGCGTGCTGGTTCAAGTCCAGTCGCGGGCACCACAGCCCTAACAGGGGCGAAGTAGCATCACTGGAACCGGCAGAGCCGGCGCCAAGGCTACAAGTCCAGTCGCGGGCACCAGAATTGAGTTCCTGGCGTTCAAGCAGGGTTTTAAAGGGCTCTTTCCGGAGGAAATGAGGCCTTTTTGTTCGTCAATTGTGAGGTTCAGAATCATAATTCGGGCAATTGAGTCTTTTTCGGCGATTGTGGCATTTTCTATCTGTTCTGGCAGGCTTTTTAAAAGGTTCAGAAATTCTTCTTTAGAAGCACCGATTCCAGTTGCACCGTTGATGCAATACACTGGAAATGGTGTGTTTTTGTTTTTGCGGTTTTGCTCCATTTGTCGCGTGATGGTGGCAACATCTCCAACTCTATATGTCTAATACAGTACTAAGGCAGCGGAGGGAACGACCATTCCAACGGTCCCACGGACCATTTGATGGAATGATATCAGCAGCATTAAGGGCAAAATCATAAGCAGTAGTAACGGTACCACTACGTGACGACCAAATGTAGTCATCTTTGCCAGCAACTCCAAAAGTACCACCACTAATGCCAAGCAAATACATAGTCCCGCTGCGCACGAAACTGCATCAAAATGGCAAATTGATGCAGTTTTCATAGGTTATCAACAGGGGTGGAGTAATAAAAATATCGCATCAAAACGTAAAAATGATTCGATATTATAAAAAGCCTTCTTCGTGCGCAGCGGGTATCTCTATCCAGGTATTGGCGACTTTTGGTATGCCGGTATTGGTGGATATAATTGGTCGTCACATATGTCACCTACACGCTTTGATAATGCTGATATTCTTAGTGCATATTGGTCTGAATTCAATGCAACTGGAACATATCCAACAAGCGGACCAGATAATCGTTGGGCTGGTTTCCCCCTCCGCTGCCTTAGTACTGTATTAGACATATAGAATAAAACCACGCCGTAGTA
>CAYXCA010000050.1:0-2357 GCA_964463545.1 uncultured Candidatus Saccharibacteria bacterium
GGAGCTGCCGGATACTGCCTCCGGGTCCGAAAAATCTCCATGATACCATTCTACATGCTTAGTTGCTTGTTTCGTCGGCACTATCCTGTAGTTGCAAGCAACAAAACTACAAGCGCCCTAATCTAAATTGTCGGACTCGGGGCGATTACTTCCCTCATCTTATTACCGTAATCTAATAATCCGCAGTCTACGGAAACTCAACTTTGGACCAGCTTAAATTAAATCTTAAGCAAATGCAGGTGCATAAAGCACGTGCTTAGTCGTATTTTTCTGACTTATTTAGATACTTACGTGTATTATTCGACATGCCTGATACCTGTTAATAATTCGTCTAAGCTTTGTCAGCCCCAACTACTCTCAATATAGCATACTTCATCTCCAATCACAAGGGTTTTAGTGAAATTGTTAAAAATACATATACAGATACGCTTATCTGTATATGTAATTCTTACAATTAAAATTTTTAACCACAGCACTATCACATAAATTTTGTATACAAAGCAGCATCATAAGATATAATTTACAGAGGCAAAAATAGAAAATAAATTTATCTTCCATTTTTTGTTGTAAAAAATAATCAAACTGTGCTAATCTAACGCCATGATCGCAAAAATATATTCCGCCATACCCCAAGGCTACGATGGCCATATCGTAGAAGTAGAGGGTGACACCAATCAAGGACTACCTGCCTTCAATATCGTCGGTATGGCCAACAAGACTATTTCTGAATCTCGCGAACGCGTACGCGCTGCCCTTACCAACTCTGGTTTTAGTTTCCCCACACGCAAGGTCACCATTAGCCTTGCCCCTGCTGAGTTGGCTAAGGACGGTTCTCACCTTGATTTACCCATCGCATTGGCCATTCTCGTGCTATCACAGCAACTTTTACCACAAAACTTAACAAACATGCTATTTGTAGGTGAACTAGCCCTAGATGGGCTTATACGGCCCGTACGAGGCATCATTAATATCGTTGAGGCCGCCAAGCAAGCCGGCTATTCCGAAATCTATCTCCCCAAAGACAATCTACCCCAAGCAATGCTCGTTAAAGGCATAAAAATCTACGGTGTTAATAATCTGTTAGAGTTATTTTTACATCTCAAAGGCCAAAAAGCCATTTCCCCTCCCAGTGCAAAAAATGTTGTCAAAAATACACAGACAGATAGTGTAATCTATCCTCTACTTGACGACATCAAGGGTCAAACTTTTGCCAAGCGCGCTCTCGCTATAGCCATTGCCGGGCATCATAATCTACTCCTAACTGGACCACCTGGCACCGGAAAATCTCTGCTTGCCCAAGCCGCACTCAATCTCCTTCCTCCGCCCACGCCAGCCGAACAGATCGAAATCGCCAAACTTCATTCCCTTTCTAGCAACATCACCCCAAATGACTATTCCAAACGTCCTTTCCGTGCGCCTCACCACACTGCTAGCAAGACTGCCCTCATTGGCGGTAGTATGCCCATCCAACCAGGAGAGATATCGCTTGCCCACCACGGCATCCTCTTTCTAGACGAACTACCAGAATATTCTCGTGACGTACTTGAATCACTTCGGCAACCACTCGAAAACGGTACTATCACTATCTCTCGCGCCAATCAACATGCCACCTACCCAGCCAATTTTATCCTCATTACCACTATGAACCCCTGTCCTTGCGGTTACTATGGCGATTCGTCACATGCTTGCACCTGCACCTTATCTCAACTGCAAAACTATCAAAAACGCCTCTCTGGCCCAATTGACGACCGTATTGATCTCACCGTACACGTCAATCGTATTTCGGCCGATGAATTACTCGATACTAATGTTGTTAAAAATAATTCAACAGATATAAAAGCCCGCTCCGAACATTATGTTGTCAAAAATAACATAATAGAGGCATTCCAGAGGCAAAATCAACGCTACCAACAGAGCGGAAAATATAATGGTTCTCTCTCCAGTGCAGAAGTTAACCGTTACATAAAACTACCTCAATCAGCCAAAGACCTCCTCCGTCAGGCAGTCGAGCATTTTAACCTCTCCGCTCGCAGTTATTTCAAAATCATCAAAGTGGCCCGTACCATCGCAGATTTAAGCGGAGCAACAGAGGTGGAAGTTGAGTACATTTCTGAAGCACTTTCCTTTCGAGAATGCCAAATTGAACACTAATTTTATGAGTTTGCACACATTTTTAATACTGTTGTAAAAATTACAGAAACACCGTATAAGTTCATTATACTAATCTCTTTCACCTCCGCAATTCTCCACCGAAAACCCTTGTCATTTTAAAAAGATTTGTTATAATGAAAACAGTTCAAAATAAGCGAAAGGAAGTCAACCATTAGTAAAACATCACGCACAAAACTCAACGGTGA
>CAYXCA010000051.1:0-2313 GCA_964463545.1 uncultured Candidatus Saccharibacteria bacterium
ACCTGTATTATTATCGGAAGTGCTTGAAGTTTTGCAGCCGAAGCCCGGGGAATCATATTTGGATCTCACGGCGGGGTATGCAGGACATGCAAGTAAGATTTTGGATGTAACACAGAATTATAAGGATGCGGTCCTAGTGGACCGAGATGAGAACGCAATAAAAGTACTCAAGGAGAAATTTGCGAATTCTCCGGTGAGATTGCGACATCAAGATTTTTATAGTGCGGTGCTACAGGAAATTGAGTGTGGAAACTGCTTTGATATGATATTGATGGACTTTGGAGTTTCTTCTCCGCAGTTAGATAACCGAGAGCGGGGGTTTTCCTTTGCCAAAGATGGTCCGTTGGATATGCGGATGGATCAAGAGCAAGATTTGGATGCTAGTGTGATTGTGAACAAATGGCGAGAAAGTGAAATCGTAGACATACTAGAGCGATATGGCGAGGAAAAACCGGGATTTGCCAAGTTGATTGCGCGGACGATTGTGCATGGGCGACCATGGACTTCGACCAAACAGTTGGGTGAAACATTGGCAAAATTTGGCCGAGGAGGTCGAGTGCATCCTGCAACGCGAACATTTCAGGCAATTCGAATTGCTGTGAATGATGAACTAGGTGAGATTGAGCGGACTTTGCCTTTGATCCCGAAACTTTTGAAGCCGGGTGGTAGAGTGGCCATGATTACGTTTCATAGTCTAGAAGATCGGTTAGTGAAAGATTTTTTGAAGGAAGAAAGTACCCTGGGCGAGGAGTCGCCGCTAGAAGTACTGACGAAGAAGCCAATAACTGCGGAAACTGAGGAGTTGTTTATCAACCCAAGAGCGAGGAGCGCTAAACTGCGCGCAGCCAAAAAGAAGTAGAGTGTGGAGATTCGATTTCTGCCGGCTGAAGCAGGGGAGCGAAGTGAAAAATCGCGAGGTATGAGTGAAAGCGAGAAATTCACGATCTGGACTTTTGGAATGATAAAATGAACATTTGAATGAAAAACTTGCTTGCAAGGTTTTCTGAGAATGTGAAATTTTATCGAGCCGTAAGGTGAGATAAAAATAAAAACAAAACATAAAAAGGAGGCAAAAATTATGCCACGTCAAATCATTGTAACTAGCAACCGGTCACGCGCACAAAAAGTGCAAGTGCACTTCCGCTAAGGGCGAGCACACGGACCTGTTCAATGTGTTTTTCAAAACATAAACAGGGTTAAGGTCTAGAGGTATGCTATAAGTCCGTAGGACAACATACCGAAGACCTTACTCGCCGTTTTGGAAAATGTATGAACGGGGCGGGGAGATTGAATTTAGGAGAAATTTTCAGGTGGAATTTCTAGATTTTTGATGCTTTTGAAACCTGTTATGGGCCGCAAGGCTCACCAGAATGGTTTAGAGTTAACCAAGAGTGTGAAGTGTTTACCCAATATACATGACCTTCCCGGAGAGTCGCTGAGTTACTTATTGCTCTAACTCGGGTGCTCCTCTCCGGTCTAAGATTGAAATTTTTAAATATTATTAAAGTTAAAACAAAAAACAGCGAGGAATACAAAACAAAATGAGATCACAGGCAACCTACATGACGCGGCGTGGAACGACAATGTCGACGAGTTGGTCGCGCAATCAGAACACGGTGCGGCATAAGTCAAAATCTTTGGGGACGATTTCGAACACGATGATTGTAGGAATGCTGGTCTTGATTGTGGGGCTGATTTATGTGGCACAGGGGACGCAGGCGACGAATTACGACTATGAACTTTCGGCGATTGATGATGAAATTGCGGAACTTGAGGCACGCAAGGAAGACTTGGCGGTGGAAAAGGCGCGCCTGACTTCGGTTGCAGCCACTGAGGATAGCGAAGTGGCGAATAGTATGGAAACGGCGACGAATAGCGGGTTTGTGGGGGAGTAGTTAAAAGTATAGTTGTTTAGTTCTTTCTATATGTCTTATACAGTACTAAGGCAGCGGAGGGGGAAACCACCCCAACGGTTGTGCGGTCCGCTTGACGGGAGTACGCCAGTATGGAAAAGTAAATAATAAGCAGTGGCAATCGTGTCGGAAGTATAAGTGCCTGCATGGGATGACCAGTTATTCCCATTATTACCACTATATCTCAAAACACCCTTCGTATTGCTAAGCACGAATTGTCCGCTGCGCACGAAACCGCATCAATTTGCCATTTTGATGCGGTTTTCATAGACTATCAACAGGGGTAGAGTGGTAGAAATACTGAATCAAAACATCAAAATGATTCAGTATTATAAAAGGCTTTACTTCGTGCGCAGCGGGTTTGTCCATCTACCTAGCAATATCACCCTTAAGGCCACTA
>CAYXCA010000052.1:0-1945 GCA_964463545.1 uncultured Candidatus Saccharibacteria bacterium
ATCTCTCGGCTTCGGCCTTCGTAGGTTCGAGTCCTACTTCCAGCACCAAAGTAATGGCCTGAGTTTCTACTTAGGTCATTACTTTTATCTACAAAACCAGAATCATAAATTTATCCTGCTCTCATCATAAACACTCCCTTGAAAAAAAGACTCCGGAATCTTCCAGAGTCCAAGGGTAGGTGAATTTTTAACGCCAGTCAAACCATTTACCACGTACATTCTCAACTGCCGCACGCAGAATCTCCTCGAAAACCGGCAAACATTCCATACCTTTTGCTTTATCCAAAAAGTGCGCCGCCCAGTTATCCACCAACGCAGAAGATTTTGTCATTCGCATATAATACGCATCTTGTTCTGAGATTTTTGAAGTTATTGCTTTGTTAGTCAAATTACCACCTCGACCATCCGCTTCATACAGTAAGCTCTGAAGCACCGCCTCACTCTTATCTATACAAAAAGCGATTTGCCCACGTCGAGAGTTCCTGGTCTGCAACTCCATAAAATCGTTCAATAGTCTATTTCCTAAATCTGGCGGCAAAGTTCGACAAAAGTCCCGTATAGCCTCTAGTTCCGTACGATTCTTAGCCTCTTCATCGCGCCGGCCATCATCCGGCAAATCACCAAGTTTTTTCTCTCCTATTTCATGACTCATAAAGAGTTGCAAATAGTAAAGTAATTCCGTAACTGGAATTACTTCGGCGTATTACCCCGAAATTAAAGAAGCCAAAATCAGTGTACCCATCACATGCTCCAGCACCGACTCAGAACGTCCAGGTTCAACCGGATTGTCGGTGTTGTAATAATAAATTCCCGTCAAACCAAAACCCGAACGAATGATCTTACTCTGACTCTTAAGCAGTGCATAATTTCGCCACACCAACAAACTACGTTTCTCTGACACATCCAACACCTCTCTTTCTTAAACAACTCCTACCCTGCACTCATTATAGCACACCGGCATGGTATAATTGGGTCATGGCATTTGATTTCAAAAAAGAATATAAAGAATTTTATCTCCCTAAGGCACAACCCAGCATTATCACGGTGCCATCAATAAATTACCTTGCTGTGCGCGGTCATGGCAACCCTAACACCGAAGATGGCGAATACAAACGGTCCATCAGCCTACTATACGCCATCGCTTTTACAATCAAAATGAGCAAACTTGGCAATCATAAAATCAATGGCTATTTTGATTACGTCGTGCCACCACTGGAAGGGTTTTGGTGGCAAGCAGGCTCAAATAGTCTAGATTATAGTCGTAAAGATGATATGGAATTTATTTCCGTTATCCGTTTGCCAAATTTTGTAACCAAAGCCGAATTCGACTGGGCAATTTCCGAAGCCACGCAAAAGAAGCACCAAGATTTTTCCAAAGTAAAATTTTTCACTTATGACGAAGGGCTCTGCGTGCAATGTCTGCACATTGGTAGTTATGATGACGAACCCGACACCATCCAACTCATGTCAGATTTTATTGATGCTAATGGCTACCAACTCGATATCCAAAACCCACGTTATCATCACGAAATTTATCTCAGCGACCCTCGTCGCGTCAAACCAGAAAATCTCAAAACCGTCATCCGTCACCCAGTTAAACCTAACTCTGTTTAACTCCATCTCTCACTCTATATGTCTAATACAGTACTAAGGCAGCGGAGGGGGTAACCATTATAACGAGAGCCGTAATTTGAGGGGGTAACAGTGTTGGAATCAATCTTTAAATAATATGCATAAGCAGCTGATGAGTGTGTACGTAACGGCCACATATAGCCCAAGGCACCTGCACCTCCGAAGGTACCAGCAACATTGCCCAACCCTACTCCACCGCTGCGCGCGAAGTAAAGAAAAGTTCGAAAGTTGATAGTTACTATCAACTTTTATTTGGTCCCTATAAACCTCCGGCTTTAGCCGGAGTGTACGTTGGCAGACGAAGTCGTATAAT
>CAYXCA010000053.1:0-1556 GCA_964463545.1 uncultured Candidatus Saccharibacteria bacterium
ACTCCACAAAACCCAAAACGGTTATGAGTTGCACTTAGTTGACGAAATCACTTAGATTTTGCCGACAGATTTGAGCCAATTTACGGTATCTTGGATAGTTTCTTGGATCGGGCGAGGCTGAAAACCGAGTTCGCGGGTGGCTTTGGCGTGGGAAAAGTTGGAGTTAGAAGTGAGAGTATAGAGTGAATATTTAGTATAAAGTGGCGGTTGGTGCTTGGCGTTGTAATACATCTCGGACAGAGGTGCGGTAACCTTGGCAAGCCACATGGGTAAAAATGTGGTGATTGGTTTGCTGCCGCTGGCTTGACTGATGAGTGAAAAGAGTTCGGGAATAGAAACATAGTGACCAGACAAAATATAAGTTTCGCCAGCCTTGCCCTCATCGCAGGCGGCAATGATACCTTGAGCCACGTCGCGAACGTCGACAAAATCGTAACCACCTTTGACGCCGGCTTTGAGGCGATTAGTAGCAGCGTCGATGACGAGTTGGGTGAGGTGGCTGATTTTGAAATCGTAGGGGCCGATAATGCCGGATGGGTGCACGATGCAGGCGTTGAGTCCGCGCGTTTTGACGGCGTCGAGGACGTAACGGGCGGCTTCGGCCTTAGATTTGGCATATTCCCCTTCTACGGCATTGGGGTCAAAATGAGTGATCTCGGACATGGTTTGACGGTTTGGCAATTCGGGAAGGGAGTGCACGCTATTGACATAGACGAGTTTGGCGCCGATTTTTAAGGTTGCATTAACGACGTTTTGCGTGCCGAGGACGTTGACTTGGTAGACGGCGGGGTTGGGGCGAGATTTGATGTAAACTATAGCGGCGCAGTGGATGACGTAAACTTCGGCGGAACCAGGTACGTCAAAGATGGGCACGAGCGTGTCGGGCTTGGTGACATCTCCGGCAAAAATTTCGCAGTTTAGTCCTTTGAGTGCGTCGGCGTGCTGAGCGGAGGTAACAAGTGCGCGTACTTGGTAAGTGGGGTTTTGATTAAGTTGACGGATAATGTTGTTACCGAGGAAGCCATTGGCGCCAGTAACGATAAAAATCTTCTTCATGAGCCTATTATACTCCTTATGGCTAGGAGTTGTAAAATCGATAAAAGTGTACTACAATGATGACATTGGGGCGCGATTCGACCTGTTTGAAGGCGTTGCGCATTCTCATTCCGCTTATGGTTATTTTGTCTATAAGTATGTAAAACATACCTATAGACTTATAGATAAAAATAGTACATCAAGTAGTTTCTATTACATGCTAGAGAAGTATGGACTGCAGAGTGCTGTGAGTGCAGGTGGGTATAATATTGCAGCCGAGCCTCTTTACTTCGTGCGCAGCGGGTACTTAAGGCTATATCTTTCCAATAATACTTTTGGAGCCGCTGGAATAAATGGCTATTTATGGTCTTCACGTACCTACTCTTCTGTTGAGCGTGCGTATGATTTAAAGTTTGACGCTAATGTTTCGCTTACAACGGATGATAGTAACCGTCATCTTGGCAATTCCCTCCGCTGCCTTAGTACTGTATTAGACATATAGAGTGGAGAGGTGAGGATGT
>CAYXCA010000054.1:0-1139 GCA_964463545.1 uncultured Candidatus Saccharibacteria bacterium
AGTGATTTCGTCAACTAAGTGCAACTCATAACCGTTTTGGGTTTTGTGGAGTTTCTCCATAGAATACTTCGTTTGGGGTTTGGTAGTTTAGACATTTTCGGGGGCGATTATTAAGCAAATGGAGTGCTCGTGTCACTTGTTCTGATGTAGCGTGGGATAAATCGGTGCCTTTGGGAAAGAATTCGCGCAGCAGACCATTTGTATTCTCATTCGACCCTTTCTGCCAAGCACAGAAAGGGTCGGCAAAATAAGTTTCGCACCCTAATCTTCTTTCGATTGTTCGCCATCCAGCAAACTCCCTTCCTCGATCAAAAGTAATTGTTCTTCTGACTTTGTCGGGTATATTGCTAAGCAAGTTAACAATACTATCACTTACCACCTCAGACTTGCGATTTGGTAGTAACTCTGCCAAATAGTACCTTGATTTGCGTTCCAGCAAAGTTACAAAGCAAGCCTTTGTACCTTGTTTACCATGCACGGTATCACCCTCCCAATCTCCTATGGTTTGACGAGCATAAACCGATTTGGGACGCTTTCTGATAGATTTGCCGATATCTATTTTACAGCGCTTTTTCTCTTCGATAGTTTTCGTTAAGTTACCTTTACGACGTAATTTGGTCATATCGCCATCCAATAGATAGCCTTTATGTATCCAGTTATAGATTGTCGCAGCCGTAGCCGGAAAATTAGCCGGTTTTTCCTCGTTCCTTCCTACTATTTGCTCTGGTGACCAAGTGCATTCTAGTATTCTTTCTTCTATATACTGTTTAACTTTAGTGGTCATCTTGGATGGTTTATGACAATGCTTCTTTCTCTCAAGGTACTGATTATGTGCCTGGATAGGCTCATAATCAGTACCAAGCATGTTCCTGCCAAGTTCTCGCGAGATGGAACCTTTATTAACGCCCATAGCGTTTGCTATATCTGTTTGCGACATACCAAGCCTAAGATAACTTTTTATAGTTATTCGGTCTGTTATGGTAAAATGATGATAAC
Organism: uncultured Candidatus Saccharibacteria bacterium; assembly: GCA_964463545.1. Classification (GTDB taxonomy): domain Bacteria; phylum Patescibacteriota; class Saccharimonadia; order Saccharimonadales; family Saccharimonadaceae; genus Nanosyncoccus. The sequence continues at coordinate 997 of CAYXCA010000054.1, forward strand.
TCATAGTTATTGTATTCCTTATATTATTGATTTGAAAACTTGATAATATTATTGCATAACTATGAGTTTTTATGTTACTTTTAGCATTGTATCTCCTTTGTTCTATTACTCTTATGGTGTTGCACTTAGAATTATAAGTCACA